>NZ_CP054021.1:327187-654375 GCF_005862305.2 Rhizobium indicum
CGACGGTGTACTGGCCGTTCAAGAAGGAGCCTTCGGCGAACATGATGAAGAACTGCGAATTGGCGGAATTCGGATCCTGCGAGCGGGCCATGCCGACCGTACCGCGCACGAACGGGGTCTTGGAGAATTCAGCCGGGATGTCAGGCATATCCGAGGAGCCGGTGCCGGCGAGGCTCGCATCGAAGCCCTTTTCCATGTTGCCGTATTTGACGTCGCCGGTCTGCGCCATGAAGCCATCGATGACGCGATGGAACGCGACGTTGTCGTATTCGCCCTTCTTGGCCAGCGCCTCGATCTGGGCGACATGCTTCGGCGCCACCTCAGGCATGAGCTGGATGACAACAGGGCCATTCTTCAGCTCGATGGTGAGATAATGATCGGCCGACTGGGCGAAGGCGTCCCCCGCGAAGGAGGCGAGATACAACACGCCGGCAAATGCGAGATAAAAGAGTTTCATATGAGCTCCATTGCGGCGGGTTCCGCCTAGTCTTTGCGCTTGCTAGTTTGGGCGCTTGGATGTGAGGGCTTGCAAGACGGCGGCCGGCACGAAAGCGCTGACATCGCCGCCCATGGCGGCGATCTGGCGGACCAATGTGGCGGTAATGGGCCGCGAGGCCGTGCCCGCCGGCAAAAAGATGGTCTGAATATCGGGCGCCATCGTCCGGTTCATGCCGGCCATCTGCATTTCGTAATCGAGATCGGTGCCGTCGCGTAGACCGCGGATCAACAGCGTGGCGCCATGGATGCGGGCGGCATCGACGACCAGATTGTCGAAGGCGACGACGGCGATGTCACCGGTCTTGCCGGGCAGCGCTTCAGCCAGAGAACGGCGGATCAACTCGGCCCTCTCTTCGAAGGAGAAGAGCGGCGCCTTGCCGGGATGGATGCCGATCGCGACGATCACCTTTTCGGCGACGTTGAGAGCCTGGACCAGAACATCCACATGCCCATTGGTGATCGGGTCGAAGGACCCCGGATAGAAAGCTGTCGTCATTGGCCCGACCGTTGGTTTGACGCCTTTTGTCACGGATGCCGCCTTCCCGCAAGTGATTTGCCCAGCTCCGGCCAGACCGCCGCGCGTCTTTTCAGACGCGTAAAGGACGTTATGCGCCGGGCGGTTAAACGGCGGATGAATGGCCCGTTCAAGACCGTTTCAGACAGGATCTGCTTAACTCCGATCATCCAAGCAGCCAATGCCATTCCGGCATCCGGCGCTCCCCGAAAGACCAGGTCCATGCTGATCGTGCTCGTTGCACTTGCCGTCGTTTCCTCCCTCGCCGCCGAAATGGCCTATGGCTATTTCGCCGATCGATACGAGATGAGCTGGGTGCGGCCGGAGCTTGCCGAGCATGCGGCGATCGTGCGCGCCCAGGGCCGGCTACGCGAAAAACGAGCTTCGAATCTGAATGCCAGATGAACGAGACATTCAAGGTCGCTTCAGATCGGCATTGGTAAACACCCGATCAACATCCGGCGGAACCATTTACAGACGGATGCGTTCATTCAACCGATACATAGAGCGGCGCGGAAGGATTAAAAATGCCCGGCAAGATTACGATGATTAACGTGCTCTGGATGGTAATGGTCACGGGCATGCTGACCGCAACTGTCGCTCTCTATGATCAGAAGGTTGATACGTCCAAGGTTTATGGACCCTATGCTTCGGCCCGGACGGCCGTACTGGGCCAGTACTGAGGGGCGAGAACGCAACTCCCCAGGAAAGGAATGCCTATGTTCACGATCTTGACAGTGCTCACCGCCCTCATCAGCGTGATGTTCATCGTGTCTGTGGCCTCGACGATTTCAGCGCTCCGGCGCGAAGGCGAAGAGGTGAAGGCTCTGAACGAAAAACATAGAGCATTCTGACGTTCCTTTCTCTCCTCTTCCCACCCTTGAGCGGCACCCTTCCGTCGCCAGGGCCATTCAAAGCCGGATGCACCAGCGTCCGGCTTTTTCTTTGGGTGTCGTCCTCAACCATCATTCGATCTGAAAAGAAAAGGGCGGCTCGAAGCCGCCCCATTCATTTGATCATTCCTCGGCAGGCCCGGCCGGATCGCCATCGGCACCCGGCGCCTCGTCACCGCCACCTTCGTCGGCAGCACCTTCATCGGCACCAGGAGCGCCTTCGGCGACCTCGACGGCCTCCTCCGTCTCATCCTCCTCCGGCTCGCTGATGCGCTCGACCGAGACGACCTTCTCGTCCTTGGCCGTCGAGAAGATGGTGACGCCCTTGGTGGCGCGGCTGGCGATACGGATGCCGCCGACCGGCACGCGGATCAGCTGACCGCCATCGGAGACCAGCATGATCTGGTCGCCGTCATCGACCGGGAAGGCAGCGACCAACTCGCCGATCTCGCCTGTTTTCGACGTATCGGTGGCGCGGATGCCCTTGCCGCCGCGACCGGAGATACGGAAGTCATAGGAGGACGAACGCTTGCCGAAGCCCTTTTGGGAGACGGTGAGCACGAATTGTTCGCGTGCTCTCAACTCGTCATAGCGCTCGTCGGAGAGCTGTCCCTCCTCGGTGACTTCTTCACCGACCAGCGCAATATCCTCTTCATCCACGCCCGTCGCCCGGCGTTCGGTGGCGGAACGCTTGAGATAGGCAGCACGCTCCCACGGCTCGGCATCGACATGACCAACGATCGTCATGGAGATGATGCGGTCGCTATCGCCGAGATTGATGCCGCGCACGCCGATCGAGTTGCGGCCGGCAAAGACGCGGACATCGTCGACGGAGAAGCGGATGCACTGGCCGAGCGCCGTCGTCAAAAGCACGTCGTCATCTTCCGTGCAGGTCTCGACGGAGAGGATTTCGTCGCCCTCCTCCTCGAGCTTCATGGCGATCTTGCCGTTGCGGTTGACCTGGACGAAGTCAGACAGCTTGTTGCGGCGAACCGTGCCGCGCGTCGTCGAGAACATAACGTCGAGATTGTCCCAGCTCGTCTCGTCCTCGGGCAATGGCAGGATGGTGGTGATGCGCTCGCCCGGTGCGAGCGGCAGCATATTGATCAGCGCCTTGCCGCGCGAGGTCGGCGTGCCGATCGGCAGGCGCCAGACCTTCTCCTTGTAGACGATGCCACGCGAGGAGAAGAACAGCACCGGCGTATGGGTATTGACGACGAATAGCCGGCTAACGAAATCTTCGTCGCGGGTGGTCATGCCGGAGCGACCTTTGCCACCGCGCCGCTGGGCGCGGTAGGTGGTGAGCGGTACGCGCTTGATATAACCGAGATGCGAGACGGTGACGACCATGTCTTCGCGGGCGATCAGATCCTCATCGTCCATTTCGAGGCCGCCATCGATGATCTCGGTGCGGCGCGGCGTGCCGAACTGGTCGCGGACGGCGAGAAGTTCGTCCTTGACGATGGTCTGGATGCGGACGCGCGAGGAAAGAATATCGAGATAATCCTTGATTTCCTCGCCGATCTTGTTGAGTTCGTCGCCGATTTCGTCGCGGCCAAGCGCCGTCAGGCGGGCAAGGCGCAGTTCGAGGATGGCGCGGGCCTGCTCTTCGGAGAGATTGTAGGTGAGGTCGTCATTGATGCGATGGCGCGGATCGTCGATCAGACGGATCAGGCTTTCGACATCTTCCGCCGGCCAGCGGCGGGTCATCAGTTCTTCGCGGGCCGACTGCGGATCGGGCGCCTGGCGGATGACGCGAATGACTTCGTCGATATTGGCGACGGCAATGGCGAGACCGACCAACACATGGGCACGGTCACGCGCCTTGCGCAGCAGGAATTTCGTTCTCCGGCTAACGACTTCCTCGCGGAAGGAGACGAAAGCGCGCAGCATGTCGAGCAAGGTCAGCTGTTCAGGCTTGCCGCCGTTCAGCGCCACCATGTTGCAGCCGAAGGAGGTCTGCAGCGGCGTATAGCGATAAAGCTGGTTCAGGATGACCTCGGCGTTGGCATCGCGCTTCAGCTCGACGACGACGCGATACCCCTGGCGGTCGGATTCGTCGCGCAGGTCGGAGATGCCTTCGATGCGCTTGTCGCGCACCAGCTCGGCCATCTTCTCGATCATCGTCGCCTTGTTCACCTGGTAGGGAATCTCGGTAATGATGATCTGCTCGCGGTCACCGCGCATCGGCTCGATGGCAGCGACGCCGCGCATGATGACGGAGCCGCGACCGGTCTCATAGGCAGAGCGGATGCCGGCACGGCCAAGGATCTTCGCACCCGTCGGGAAATCGGGGCCGGGAATGATCTGGATCAGTTCCGGCAGCTCGATGGCCGGGTCGTCGATCAGCGCGATGCAGCCGTCGATGACTTCGGAGAGATTGTGCGGCGGGATGTTGGTCGCCATGCCGACGGCAATGCCGCCGGCGCCGTTAACAAGCAGGTTCGGGAATTTGGCGGGCACCACGACCGGCTCGGAGAGCGTGCCGTCGTAGTTGTCGCGGAAATCGACGGTTTCCTTGTCGAGATCGTCGAGCAACGAGTGGGCAGCCTTTTCGAGGCGGCATTCGGTGTAACGTTCGGCCGCCGGCGGATCACCATCGACCGAGCCGAAATTGCCCTGACCATCGATCAGCGGCAGCCGCAGCGACCATGGTTGCGCCATGCGGGCGAGCGCATCATAGATCGCGGAATTGCCGTGCGGATGGAATTTACCCATCACGTCACCGGTGACGCGGGCGCATTTGACGTATTTCTTGTTCCAGTCGATGCCGAGCTCGGACATGCCGTAGAGGATGCGCCGGTGCACGGGCTTCAGGCCGTCGCGCACGTCGGGCAGCGCGCGGCTGACGATGACGCTCATGGCGTAATCGAGATACGACCGCTGCATTTCCTCCATGATGGAGATGGGCTCGATGCCTGGCGGGAGCTTCCCGCCGCCGGGGGGTGTTTGCTCAGTCAAAACAGATCACGATCTCTTCTAGAATCACTTGAAGATTTATAGCGGAAAGCCTGTTGCCGCGCCAATTTCACAGCGCGTTTTGAACAGGCTTTTGCGGCTTAAAGAGGGTAAAACATGCAAGTTGCGCGGCCGGACCGGACAAATCCGCCGCGAGCCGCCGCGGGATATTTGCCAAATCGAAATCCCCGCTTCACAATCATAAAAACCACGCACCCATATGGGGTTCCGGAGAGCCGATGGCAAGCGCCGACCAATTGATCAACGCCTTCACGACGCTGCTCGTCACCATCGATCCACCGGGGCTTGCGCCGATCTTTCTGGGGTTGACGACAGGCATGAGCCGAACCGAGCGCAAGCAGGTGGCGCTACGCGGCTCGGTTATCGCTTTCATCATCCTCGCCGTCTTCGCGCTGTTTGGCGCCGGCGTGCTCGGCGTGCTCGGGATTTCGATCGGCGCCTTCCGCATCGCCGGCGGGCTGCTGCTGTTCTGGATCGCCTTCGAGATGGTGTTCGAGAGACGGCAGGAGCGCAAGGAGAAGGCGACCGAGGCGGCGATCACCAAGGATCACATCGAGAATATCGCCGTCTTCCCCCTCGCCTTGCCGCTGATTGCCGGCCCGGGTGCGATCTCGGCGACGATCCTGCTGGCCGGCACGCTGGCCACCTCGATCGGGAAAGCGCAGCTGATCGGCGTCATTGCCGCCAATCTGCTGCTGACCTTCCTCATGCTGCTCATCGCCGAAAGGCTGGACCGTTTCCTCGGCGTCACCGGCCGGGCCATCCTGACGCGGCTCCTCGGCGTCATCCTCGCAGCGCTTGCCGCACAATTCGTCGTCGACGGGGCTAAGTCGGCGTTCAACCTCATCAGCGCGACGCCGCACTGAAAAACCTCGAGCGCCTTTCAATCTAAACTGCGAGAAGTGCGAACGCCTCATCCGGCGTTTCAGGAACCTGCTCCATAGTCAAAGCGCGCACGATAGCTCTCGTCAACTCGCGAAAAATATCTATCGACGAACCTATGTCCGAATGCGCCATGCGATCAAAGGAGAGAATTCCAAAACTGGGCAATGCAGCCTCACCAAGATCCTCTATCCCCTTGAACAGCCCCGGCATGTACTCCGCGGCAAATCCGGTAAGCACTTTGTGGTGACTTGGAGCAAGTGATAGGGACCAACTCTCTCCCTTGGTACGTTCAATCGGGACATTCACCTGCAGATATTGCGTTTTAATGGACTGATCCAGGGTGACTGACAGCAAACCATATACCGTCATGCCTCCAACCGGCCGAGCTATTTCCGCAGCCACACTTTTCCGATGAGGAATCCCTTCTCCGCTGACGAAAACTTTGCTCTCCCACAGATGGCATCGCGTTGAATCCATCGACGGCGGTGCCTCGTCCAACCAAAGTCGGAGGCGCGTACCGGAATCTTTCTTAAAGATGTGGCAGCTCATTCCGAAATAACTCCCCAAAATGGTGCGAAATCATTCAGGCGGATGTGGTCTGAAGCATCTGCCGCGAAATCAAAGAAAAAGAGCATGACGCCATCCAAGGCATCATGCTCTCTCACGTCTTTCACAAAGCCCGGAAAGGCTACCGATCAGAACGGGATATCGTCGTCGAGATCCCGCGAGAAGTTGCCGCCGCTGCCACCGCCGCGGCTCGGCGATGAAGCGGGAGCCGGAGCACCGTAGTCATCGCCATAATCGTTGCCGCCACCGGCACTGCCACGGCCGCCGCTCGCACCCCCGCCTTCACCGCGACCGTCGAGCATCGTCAGCGTCGAACCGAAACCCTGCAGCACCACTTCCGTGCTGTAGCGGTCCTGGCCCTGCTGGTCCTGCCACTTGCGGGTCTGCAGCTGGCCTTCAATATAGAGCTTGGCGCCCTTCTTCACATATTGTTCGACGACCTTGCAGAGGCCCTCGTTGAAGACGACGACGGTGTGCCATTCGGTCTTCTCACGGCGCTCGCCGGAATTGCGGTCGCGCCAGGTCTCCGAGGTCGCGATACGAAGATTGGCGATCGGCCGGCCATCCTGAGTGCGACGGATTTCGGGGTCCGCACCGACGTTTCCAATCAGAATTACCTTATTCACACTACCAGCCATACTTCTCACCCTGCCTGCCGCCCTGCCCGGCGGCGTTTAATCGATCGGCGCACCTTAAACCATCACGGACCGCCGATGCGCATGGGCGGCATTTAATCCACATGTTTATCCATCAGAAAGCCGCATGCATTCATCAGGAATTTTGTTCTTTATTTGTTCTAGTTTATCCGTATGATCCTGTCAACAGAATCGAAAACCTTGACCGTAGTGGACATTCAGCCTCGACTCGCCCGTCGGCATCACTAAATAAGGGCTGTCATCCAGAAAACCAAAGCAGAGACGATGAGCGAACTGAAGACGATCTCCATCCGCGGCGCGCGCGAGCATAATCTCAAGAGCATCGATCTCGATCTGCCGCGTAACAAGCTGATCGTCATGACCGGGCTTTCGGGTTCCGGCAAATCCTCGCTCGCCTTCGACACGATCTATGCCGAGGGCCAGCGGCGCTATGTCGAGAGCCTGTCGGCCTATGCCCGGCAATTCCTCGAAATGATGCAGAAGCCAGATGTCGACCAGATCGACGGGCTGTCGCCGGCAATCTCGATCGAGCAGAAGACGACCTCGCGCAATCCGCGCTCGACGGTCGGCACCGTTACCGAGATCTACGACTACATGCGCCTGCTCTTTGCCCGCGTCGGCGTTCCCTATTCGCCGGCGACCGGCCTGCCGATCGAAAGCCAGACCGTCAGCCAGATGGTCGACCGCATCCTGGATTTCGGCGAGGGCACCCGTCTTTATATCCTTGCGCCGCTCGTGCGCGGGCGCAAGGGCGAATACAAGAAGGAACTGGCGGAGCTGATGAAGAAGGGCTTCCAGCGCGTCAAGGTCGACGGGCAGTTCTACGAGATCGCCGAGGCGCCGGTGCTCGACAAGAAATACAAGCACGACATCGACGTGGTGGTCGACCGCATCGTCGTGCGCTCGGATGTCTCCGCGCGCCTGGCGGACAGTCTGGAGACCTGCCTGAAGCTTGCCGACGGGCTGGCGGTCGCCGAATTCGCCGACAAGCCGCTGCCGCCGGAAGAGACGTCGGCCGGCGGCTCGGCCAACAAGTCGCTGAACGAGACGCATGAACGCGTGCTGTTTTCGGAGAAGTTTGCCTGCCCGGTCTCCGGCTTCACCATTCCGGAGATCGAACCCAGGCTCTTCTCCTTCAACAATCCCTTCGGCGCCTGCCCGACCTGCGATGGCCTCGGTGCTCAGCAGAAGATCGATCCGGATCTGATCGTGCCCGAGCCCGAGCGGACGCTGCGCGACGGGGCGATCGCGCCCTGGGCCAAGTCGACCTCGCCCTATTACAATCAGACGCTGGAAGCGCTCGGCAAACATTACGGCTTCAAGCTCGGTACCCGCTGGAACGATCTTTCCGACGAGGCCAAGGACGTCATCCTCAACGGCACCAACGATAAGATCGAATTCCACTATGCCGACGGCGCCCGCTCCTACACGACGCAGAAGAATTTCGAAGGCATCATCACCAATCTCGAGCGCCGCTGGAAAGAGACCGATTCCGCCTGGGCGCGCGAGGATATCGAGCGCTTCATGTCGGCCGCCCCCTGCCCTTCCTGCAACGGCTTCCGCCTGAAGCCCGAGGCCTTGGCGGTGAAGATCGACACTCTGCATATCGGCGAAGTGACCGGTATGTCGATCCGCGTCGCCCGCGACTGGTTCGAGACGCTGCCGGCAAGCTTCAATGCCAAGCAGAACGAGATCGCCGTGCGCATCCTCAAGGAAATCCGCGACCGGCTGCGCTTCCTCAACGATGTCGGCCTGGAATATCTCAGCCTGTCGCGCAATTCCGGCACCTTGTCGGGCGGCGAAAGCCAGCGCATCCGGCTTGCCTCGCAGATCGGCTCGGGGCTGACCGGCGTGCTCTACGTGCTCGATGAGCCGTCGATCGGCCTGCATCAGCGCGACAATGCCCGGCTGCTCGACACGCTGAAGCACCTGCGCGACATCGGCAACACCGTCATCGTCGTCGAACATGACGAGGATGCGATCATGACGGCCGACGACGTCGTCGATATCGGCCCGGCGGCCGGCATTCACGGCGGCCAGGTCATCGCCCATGGTACGCCGCAGGACATCATGGCCAATCCGAAGTCACTGACCGGCAAATATCTCTCCGGCGAACTCGGCGTTCCCGTTCCCGACGAACGTCGCAAGCCAAAGAAGGGCCGCGAGATCAAAGTGGTCGGCGCGCGCGGCAACAATCTGAAGAACGTCACGGCGTCGATTCCGCTCGGCGTGTTCACAGCGGTGACCGGCGTTTCCGGCGGCGGCAAATCCACCTTCCTGATCGAGACGCTCTATAAATCGGCAGCACGCCGCGTCATGGGCGCGCGTGAAAACCCGGCCGATCACGACCGCATCGACGGCTTCGAGCATATCGACAAGGTGATCGACATCGATCAATCGCCGATCGGCCGCACGCCGCGCTCGAACCCGGCAACTTATACCGGCGCCTTCACGCCGATCCGCGACTGGTTCGCCGGCCTGCCGGAGGCCAAGGCACGCGGCTACCAGCCGGGCCGTTTCTCCTTCAACGTCAAGGGCGGACGCTGCGAGGCCTGCCAGGGCGACGGCGTCATCAAGATCGAGATGCACTTCCTGCCTGATGTCTACGTCACCTGCGACGTCTGCCACGGCAAGCGCTACAATCGCGAGACACTCAACGTCACCTTCAAACAGAGGTCGATCGCCGACGTGCTCGACATGACGGTGGAGGAAGGCGTCGATTTCTTCGCGGCGGTGCCTGCGGTGCGCGACAAGCTGCAAGCGCTGAAGGATGTCGGTCTCGGCTACATCAAGGTCGGCCAGCAGGCCAATACGCTCTCCGGCGGCGAGGCCCAACGCGTCAAGCTTGCCAAGGAGCTGTCGAAACGCTCGACGGGACGTACGCTCTACATTCTCGACGAACCGACGACCGGTCTGCATTTCCACGACGTCGCCAAGCTGCTCGAAATGCTGCACGAACTGGTCAACCAGGGTAACTCGGTGGTGGTGATCGAACACAATCTCGAAGTCATCAAGACGGCCGATTGGGTGCTCGATTTCGGCCCCGAAGGCGGCGACGGCGGCGGCGAGATCGTCGCGACCGGCACGCCCGAAGCGATCGTCAAGGAGAAGCGGTCCTATACCGGACACTTCCTGAAGGAATTGCTGGAACGGCGGCCGGCGAAGAAGGCGGTTGCGGCGGAATGACGATGAGACCAGCGTCGCCCGATGATCTGGAAACGATCGCGACGCTGACGTCAGCCGCCTATCGGCCCTATAGCGAGCTGTTCGGCGCTCCGCCGATCCCGGTGACGGAGGATTACACGCCGCGGATCGAA
This sequence comes from Rhizobium indicum, assembly GCF_005862305.2. NCBI lineage: Bacteria > Pseudomonadati > Pseudomonadota > Alphaproteobacteria > Hyphomicrobiales > Rhizobiaceae > Rhizobium > Rhizobium indicum. The sequence goes on from NZ_CP054021.1 coordinate 337,497, forward strand.
CGCGGCGAGGTCTGGCTGTGCGAGATCGGCGGGCAAACGGCCGGCCTGGTGGTCGTCGAGCAGCACGCCGATCACCTCATGCTGTTCAGCATCGCGGTCTCGCCGGCCTTTCAGGGTGCCGGGCATGGGCTGGCGATGCTGCGCTGGCTGGAGGGCAAGGCGCGGGAATGGGCCGTGCCGGAGATCCGGCTCTACACCAATGCGCGGATGGAGCGGAACATCGCGCTCTACAGCGCCTTCGGTTTTCGGGAAACGGGTCGCCGGCCGAACCCTTATCGGTCAGGATGGACACTCGTCGACATGACCAAAGAGATCAATGCGGCCTGAGCGGCTGCGAATGGGGAGGACGACATGACGAAATCCGGCACTATCCGCACCGGCATCGGCGGCTGGACCTTCGAGCCCTGGCGCGGGCATTTCTTTCCCGGTGACCTGAAGCAGAAGGACGAGCTGAACTATGCCAGCCGCCAGCTGAAGGTGATCGAGGTCAACGGCACCTATTACAGCACGCAGAAGCCCGCGGTCTTCGCCAAATGGGCGGCTGACGTGCCCGACGGTTTCATCTTTTCGCTGAAGGCGACACGTTTCGTCACCAATCGGCGGGTGCTTGCCGAAGCCGGTGAATCGATGGAGCGGTTCCTATCATCGGGCATCAGCGAACTCGGCGATCATCTCGGGCCGCTGCTGTGGCAGTTCGCACCGACGAAGAGGTTCGATTCGGATGATTTCGAAGCCTTCCTGAAGCTGCTGCCGGCAAAACAGGATGGGTTGGCGCTCCGCCACGTGGTCGAGGTGCGGCACGATTCCTTCAAGGTGCCGGAGTTCGTGGCGCTGCTTTCGAAATACGGCGTGGCTCCGGTCTGCGCTGAACATTTCGAATATCCGATGATCGCCGACGTGACGGCCGATTTCGTCTATGCGCGGCTGCAGAAGGGCTCGGACGATATTCCGACCTGCTACCCGGAAAAGGACCTGAGGGCCTGGGCAAACCGGCTGGAGACATGGGCCGAGGGCAAGGTTCCTGATGACCTGCCGCTGATCGATGGAGATCGCAAGGTAAAGACCGAGCCGCGCGACGTCTTCGCCTTCATGATCCATGAGGGCAAGGTCAATGCGCCGCACGGGGCGATCGCCCTGCAGCAGGCGCTGGCGAAATAGGCCGGGCTGGATAGTCACAAAAGGATCGTAACATTGTGGGTATCACATCGTCAGTCACGCATTCCATGAGGGCATCATGATCGTGGCAACCTGGGAGCCCGCATGAGCGTTGCCGCATCCTATCTCTATCGCAACGGACGGCGGGTCGAAGCCGTACCTTTCGAGGCGGCCTCCATTCCGGCGACGGACAACGAATTCATCTGGATCGGGCTGCACAAGCCTAGCCGGGACGAGCTCCTGCTGCTGCAAGGCCGTTTTGGCCTTCACGAACTCTCGATCGCCGATGCGCTCAGCTCTCTGCAGATGCCGAAGCTCAGCGTTTATGACGACCAGCTGTTCGTGATCGCAAAGACGGCACAGCTCGAGGGGGACCATATCACCTACGGGGAAACCGCAATTTTCGTCGGCAAGCGCTATATCATCACCGTCCGCAATGGGTCTGAGCGCGGGCACGGAGAGCTGCGCGGCCGGCTAGAGACATCGCCGCAGACGCTCTGCCATGGCACCGACTACATTCTGCATGCCATTCTCGATTTCATTATCGACGGCTATCTTCCCATCGTGCGCACAATCGAGGATTCCGTTCTCGAGATGGAACGAAAAATGCTCGATGCGTTTCTCGACCGCAACCAGATCGCCCGCATTTTCAAGTTGCGCCGGGAAGTCATTCTGTTTCAGCGGGTGCTGGATGCGATGCTGGACCTTTGCGGCAAGCTCTACCATCTCGACCTGCCGTCGCTTGACAAGGAAGCGAAGCCCTATTTCCGCGATGCGCTTCAGCACATGCACCGTGTCGAGACGATGGTTGCAAGCTTGCGCGACGTGATCACATCGGTTTTCGAAGCGAGCAATCTGATTGAACAGCAAAGACAGGGCACAATCACAAGGCAGCTGGCGGCCTGGGCTGCCATTCTCGCCGTTCCGACGGCGATCGCCGGCATTTACGGCATGAATTTCGACAATATGCCCGAGCTGAAAACCAGCTACGGCTATTTTGTCGTTTTGGCAGTCATCGCTGTCATGTGCATCGCACTTTTCATCCGTTTCAAGCGCGCCCGCTGGATATGACGCCTTGCTCGTCGATGGGCCTCATTTCTTCCCGTCCGCCAACGCCTCTTTCCGGCGGCGCGGCAGGAACGATTTGAGGTACCGCCATATCGGCGAGACAGCGTAGCCTGCGACCGGGATTGCGATCAAGCCGGCGACGATACCGACGATGCCCGCTCCTGCGGCCTCGACGATCCAGCGCAGCACGGATGCCAGAACGGGAATAGCATGCGCCGTCGCCTCGCCGGCATCATGGATCAGATGCGCAGGGCCGCCGATACCATAGGCTTCGAGGCCATGAACGATGATGCCGCCGCCGACCCAGATCATGGCGGCCGTTCCGACAATGCCGAGCACTTTCAGAAAATAAGGCATGCCTGTGACAAGCCCCTTTCCGATCGCACGCGAGAAGGCGCCCATCGCAGATGCCGTCCGCACACGTGCCAGCATCAGACCGAGATCATCAGCCTTCACGATAAGCGCCACGCCGCCATAGACCAAGACCGTGATGCCCAATCCAACAACGGCTAGGATGAGGGCCTGCGTGAACATGCTGCCAGACGGCACTGCGGCGAGCGTAATCGCCATGATTTCGGCCGACAGGATGAAATCCGTCTTGATGGCACCGGCGACCTTTTGGTCTTCTACCGATTTGGCATCGAGGCTTGTCGTCTCAAGTGCCGTTTCATGGGCGTGAGCTGCATGCGGCAGCACCAGTGCGTAGACTTTTTCCACACCCTCGTAGCAGAGATAAAGTCCGCCGATCATCAGCAGCGGTGTGATCGCCTGCGGTGCGACAAGGCTCAGGATCAGCGCCGCGGGAAGCAGGATCAGAAGCTTGTTCTTCAGCGAGCCGAGCGCGATCTTGCCGATGATCGGCAATTCGCGCGCTGCCGAAAATCCGGTGACGTAGCGGGGTGTGACTGCCGCATCATCAATGACGACGCCGGCCGCTTTCGCGCCTGCCTTGGCAGCCTGGCCGGCAATATCGTCGAGCGACGCCGCAGCCACCTTGGCCAAAGCCGCGATATCATCAAGAAGGGCGATCAGGCCAACACTCATTCGAGCCTCCGTCGGGAAGACAGACTTACGCAGTGAAAAACGGAAAACCAGTCAACGAAACGTGGCATCCTCCGGCGGGAAGATGCCACGCAAGGATCGCGACGACAATGGCCGTTATTCAGCCGGCATCGGGCTCAAGCCGCCCTCGTCCAGCGGAGGACGTGCCTGCCGTTCCCGTTTCTGCGAAGCCCGCGACAGAACGCTCTGCCGGTTCACGGATTTGCGCTCCTCGTCGATGCGGCGGATCAGGATCTCCGCGCGCTCGACCGAGCCGAGAAGCGCCAGGATAGTGCCGCGTTCGGCTGCGCCGGCATTCGGGCCAAGTGCCAGTGTCTGTTCCCGCAGTTCGGTGACATTGGGAAGGCTGACATGGCCGGCCGGCATGGAGGGACGAACCACGCCATAGTCGGGCATGATATCCTGCAAAGAGGCATCGAGCTTGCTCAGTGCCAGATTGACGATCGCCAAAGCGGGTTCGCTGAATTTTTCACGCTTCACGCGCCGCGCGACCTGGTGCATCGATTCCGTCAACGCAGCAGTGAAATCCGCCTCCTCGATCAGGCTGGCGACCAGATCGAGTTGCTCGTAAGGCAGATCCTCCTTCATCAGCGATGCGGTATAATCGCGAATGTCACGGCTGAGGATATCGGTGGCAAGATAGTGTTCGCCCGGATCTGATGGCGCCGACTTGGCGGATCGGGCAATATCCAGGAACATTGCGCCGGCCTGCAGATGACGCGCGGTCTCCTGCTGGACGGCCGGAACGGCCCGCGCGAAGTCGCTTGTGAGCCTGCGATCGAGGAATTTCGGGGTCGAATAATCTTCCACATCCTCGGCGTCGATACGGCCGATGCGCGACAAGACACGTTCGAAGACGCTGACGAAGGGAAACAGCAGCGCCGTGTTGAAGACGTTGAAGAAGGTCGAATAGAGACCGACAGCGACCGGAACCAGCGGAAATGTCTCCTTGCCCTCGACCACGACCGGAACGCCGGGATCGCCGCCGAACCACTGCATCGCCCATGCCAGAACGTCGATCGAGACGAAGAACAAGGGCACAGTGATGCAGACGCCGATAATATTGAAGGACATATGGGCATAGGCAGCGCGTTTGGCGTTCTTCGACAGATTGAGCGAGGCAATCCAGGAGGTGATCGTGGTTCCGAGATCCGCACCCAGCGAGAAGGCAACCGCCGTCGTCCAGTCAAGGACACCGGCCGCTCCGAGCCCCATGACGATACCGATCGTCGCCGACGAGGAGTGGATCATCGCAGTGACGCCGGCGGCGATCAGCACGCATTTGATCAGGTTATAATAGGAGTCGGCGGTCAGCGTCGACAGAACGTCCATGACCTCCGGAATGTTGCGCAGCGGCCGAAGGCCGCCGGTCATCAAATTGAGACCGTAGAAAATCAGCGCGAAGCCCATGCAGGCAAGTGCGACGTTGCGGATTCGCTCGCTCTTGGCAAAGCAGTAGACCAGCGAAAAAACGCCCGCAAAGATCAGGCCAAGAGGACCGAGCGGCAAGGCGATCAGGCCGTTTCCGAGCGTCGTCCCGATGTTGGCACCCATGATGACGCTGATCGCCGGACGCAATCCGACAACGCCGGCATTGACGAGGCCGACGACCATGACCGTCATTGCCGTCGATGACTGGATGACACCGGTGATGAGCGTTCCCGCGATGACGCCCTTGATCGGCGTGCCTGCGGCTCTCGCGAGAAATGCGCGCATCTTGTTGACGGAGAGTGCCTGGATGCCGTTCGACATGAACTCCAGACCGAGCATGAATATCCCCAGCCCGCCGATAACAGGCACAAGAATATCCTTGAAAATGTCGATGTTCATTACGCCTTACCCCCTTGGCGCCAAAATGGCGCGCTTTCAACGACGCCCCCGCGTCTCACATGTCCGATTTCATACGGTCGGGGATGTCCCGACCGCGTATGCGCGCAAAGGAATTACTGGCTCGCGGATGCATCCTGCTTCAGCCAGTATTTGACGATCTGACTGACGAGCTGCGGCGGCAAAGGCACATAGCCCAGCACCTCGGCATCCTTGCTGCCTGTCTCGAACGCCAGACGGAAAAAATCATGCACGCGGCGATAGCGATTGGGCGCCTGTCCCGTCATTGGAACGACAGCAAATGTCGCCCCGCTGATCGGATAGGCCGCCTCTCCCGGTTGATCCGTGAGCGACACCGAAAAATCTTTCGCTTCATCCCATGAGGCGGTGCTGGCGGCAGCCCGCACGCCATCCGGTCCCGGTTTTACGAACTGGCCCGATTTGTTCTGAACAGCGGCATAGGGCAGGTTTGCACGCTCGACCTGGCCAAAATCGGCATAGGCGATCGCCCCCTTGGTTGCCTGCACCGCGCGAATGAGATCCCCGGTTCCCTCGACACTCGTCCCCACAGGCCACGCGATCAGCGTATCCGCTCCATGTGCCGCCTTCCATTCCGGGCTTGCCGAGGACAGGAATTCGGTGAACATGAAGGTGGTGCCTGATCCGTCCTTGCGGGTAACCGGCCTGATTTTCTGATCGGGAAGGCTGATCTCCGGGTTGATCGCCTTGATGGCAGGGTCAGCCCACGACTGGATCTTGCCGAGATAGATATTCGCAAGCAGCGGGCCAGTCAGGTTGATACGGCCCTTGTCGATACCGTCAAGGTTAACGGCAATCGCCACGCTGCCGAGCACGATCGGAAACTGCTGGCGGCCATGCTTTAAAAGCTCGTCATGGGAAACAGGCACATCGGTCGCAGCGAAACCCAGCTCCGGCTGATCAAGGCGCATCAGACCTGCCAGCGAACCGACGAGCTCGTAGTCTACCGTCCAGTCGGGTGAGCTGAAGTCGCCGTCATCCATCCGCGCCTTCTCGTAGATTTCCGCCCACTTCGCGATGATGGGTGCCGCGAAAGTGGAGCCGGCGCCGCGAATGGGCTCGGCCCTGGCTGCAGGAGCGATGAAGAGTGATGCCACAACTGCCGCAAGTCCGGCAAAGCCGGCGGCGGCGGTCGTCACTCTGTGGACTTGCCGAAAAAAACGTTCCATCGGCGCTTCCCCTCGCAACCGTTGACTGCGCACTTCGATCAGAATTCAAACCAGATCGGCTCAGGACCCGCTGTACGAACCCGTGGTCCAGCCGACAGGAATTCCTGCCACCACTAAGTATTTCCATTCATTAACATTTTAATGACAGTTTAGTTTTGCGGGTTTCTGATTCTCGCCGCAGGACATTCTTTGGTTGATCGATGTCGCTCTAAAAATTCCAAATAAAACCGTCACTCAACTGACACATCGGCAGCATTTACAATGGTAAAACAACGCAGCGCGCGCCACGGCCAGACCGACGGTGCGGATTGCTTCTGCGTTCGAGGTGAAAGATGATGCGGCGGCGCTAAAGCGGCAATACCTCGGCTGCGAGTTCCTCCGCCGTCAGCCCTTTGCCGGCGCGTTGGCCGGCCTCGCCGTGCAGCCAGACGCCGGCAGCCGCGGCCTCGAAGGCCGGTAGGCCCTGGGCGAGCAAGCCGCCGATGATGCCGGCAAGCACGTCGCCTGAACCGGCGGTGGCAAGCCAGACGGGAGCGTTGGTATTGATGAGCGCACGTCCATCAGATGCTGCGATGACGGTATCGGCGCCCTTGTAGATAATCGCGGCATTGGCGCGGCGGGCGGCGGCCACAGCCTTGTCCACCTTGCCGAGCCCATCGTCGCCGCCGATATCGGGAAAGAGCCGCGCGAATTCACCCTCGTGCGGCGTCAGCACCAGACGCGGCTCACCCCGGAAAAGATCAAACAGCTGCTGCGGATCGTCCTTGAACGAGGAGATGCCGTCGGCATCGAGCACCAGATGACGATCGGCAAGGGCCGAGACGAAGCCGCGCGCCCTGGCGCCGATGCCGAAACCGGGGCCGAGGACGAAGGTCTGCAGCCGCTTGTCGGAGAGCCAGTCGCCGAGGTCGGCCTCGTCGTCGATGGCATGCAGCATGACGGCGGTCAGATGCGCGGCATTGGCGGCCATCGCCGCGCGGGGGGCGGCGATCGTCACTAGGCCGGCGCCGGCCTTAAGGCCCGAGATCGCCGACATGCGCGCCGCACCCGTCTTGTCGGCCTCACCTGAGAAGACGACCAGATGACCGCGCTTGTATTTGTGGGTTTCCAGTTGCTCGGCCGGCAGCGCACCCTTCCAGGCATCCGGCGTGTTCTCGGCGATGACGCCGCTTGCCTCAGCCCTGACGATGCGGGCGGGGATACCGATGTCGAAGACCTCCAATTCACCGCAAAGCTCCCTGCCCGGCATCAGCAGATGGCCGGGCTTGCGGGTCATGAAGGTGATGGTGTTGCAGGCCCGGAAGGCGGCACCCAGCACCTTGCCGGTGCGACCATCAAGACCGGAGGGCAGATCGATGGCAAGCACGGGAATAGCGGCCTCGGTGACGCGGCCGATCAGCGCGCGCACATCGGCCGACACTTCGCGGCCAAGCCCCGCCCCGAACAGGCCATCGATGACGACGTCGCCGTTTTCCGGCCGGTAGAGGTCGAGGTTTTGCCCCTGGAGCACGCAACCGGCCCGGGCGCGGGCGGCATCGCCCTTCAGCCTGGAGGGATCGCCGACGTGGAAGAGCGCCACCCTCGCCCTGCTCCCCTGCAGATGACGTGCGGCGACATAGGCGTCGCCGCCATTGTTGCCGGGTCCGCAGAAGACGACGAAGCGCAACGCTCCGGGATGAAGGCGCAGAGCAGCAGCCGCGACCGCGGCACCTGCCCTCTCCATCAGGCCGAAGGAGTCAATGCCGGATGCGGCCGCAGCCGCGTCGACAGCGGCCATTTCGGCAGGCGTGAGAAGAAGATCGGACAGATGTTTGTTCATCATCCTATTCAATCAAAAAACGCCTAAAAAACAACCGCCTGAAACACCAAAGAGAAGGACTCTATTTAGGCATTTGCCTATATTTTAATCTCATCGTGACGTGTATTCGCAGTTGCGAAAATACATGAGTTTTTCGGTTTCGGATGTGATTTTGATCGGAGACAATGTTTTTCCAACTGTTCCGCCACCAAAACCACATAGAATTCCCCGCAAACGCGCCGGTTTTGGCAGAATCGACGCCTTTTTTCGATAAGATGGATTTCAAACTGGCACGATATCTGCATCATATCCGGCGAGCGGGAAAATTCCTGCCATAACAAGAGAAGCGGAGAGACATTTTCTCATGAAAAAGATCGAAGCGATCATTAAGCCTTTCAAGCTGGACGAAGTGAAGGAAGCCCTTCAGGAAGTTGGCCTGCAGGGTATCACGGTCACGGAAGCCAAGGGTTTCGGCCGTCAGAAGGGCCACACGGAACTCTACCGCGGAGCTGAATACGTCGTCGATTTCCTGCCGAAGGTCAAAGTCGAGGTCGTACTGGCCGACGAGAACGCGGAGGCCGTTATCGATGCGATCCGCAAGGCGGCGCAGACCGGCCGCATCGGCGACGGAAAGATCTTCGTCTCCAACGTCGAAGAGGTTATCCGCATCCGCACCGGCGAGACCGGCATCGATGCCATCTGACCACTTTGCCAATCGCGCAAAGTCCGTTACCGTCACCGCCGACCTACACCGTCATCGCAAATCGGAGGAAACTCATTAATGGCGACCGCAAGCGAAATTCTGAAGCAGATCAAGGAGAACGACGTAAAGTTCGTCGATCTGCGTTTCACCGACCCGAAGGGCAAGCTGCAGCATGTGACGATGGACGTTGTCTGCGTCGACGAAGACATGTTTGCTGACGGCGTGATGTTCGACGGCTCCTCGATCGGCGGCTGGAAGGCCATCAACGAGTCCGACATGGTGCTGATGCCCGATACCGAAACGGTGCATATGGACCCGTTTTTCGCCCAGTCGACCATGGTCATCGTCTGCGACATCCTCGATCCAGTCTCCGGCGAGGCCTATAACCGCGATCCGCGCGGCACCGCCAAGAAGGCCGAAGCCTACCTCAAGGCATCCGGCATCGGCGATACAGTCTTCGTCGGCCCTGAAGCCGAATTCTTCGTCTTCGACGACGTCAAGTACAAGGCCGATCCCTACAATACCGGCTTCAAGCTCGATTCGACCGAATTGCCGTCGAATGACGATACCGATTACGAGACCGGCAACCTCGGCCATCGCCCGCGCGTCAAGGGCGGCTATTTCCCGGTTCCCCCCGTCGACAGCGCCCAGGACATGCGTTCGGAAATGCTGACGGTGCTCTCCGAAATGGGCGTCGTCGTGGAAAAGCATCACCATGAAGTCGCTGCCGCCCAGCACGAACTCGGCATCAAGTTCGATACGCTGGTGCGCAACGCCGACAAGATGCAGATCTACAAATATGTCGTGCACCAGGTGGCCAACGCCTACGGCAAGACGGCGACCTTCATGCCGAAGCCGATCTTCGGCGACAACGGCTCGGGCATGCATGTGCACCAGTCGATCTGGAAGGGCGGCAAGCCGACCTTTGCCGGCGACGAATATGCCGGCCTTTCCGAGAGCTGCCTGTTCTACATCGGCGGCATCATCAAGCATGCCAAGGCGATCAACGCCTTCACCAATCCGTCGACGAACTCCTACAAGCGCCTCGTCCCGGGTTACGAAGCCCCTGTGCTGCTTGCCTATTCGGCCCGCAACCGTTCGGCTTCCTGCCGCATTCCGTTCGGCTCCAACCCGAAGGCCAAGCGCGTCGAAGTCCGCTTCCCGGATCCGACCGCCAATCCCTATCTCGCCTTTGCTGCCATGCTGATGGCCGGTCTCGACGGCATCAAGAACAAGATCCATCCCGGCAAGGCCATGGACAAGGACCTCTACGACCTGCCGCCGAAGGAACTGAAGAAGATCCCGACCGTCTGCGGCAGCTTGCGCGAAGCGCTCGAAAGCCTCGACAAGGACCGCAAGTTCCTGACAGCCGGCGGCGTCTTCGACGACGATCAGATCGATGCCTTCATCGAGCTGAAGATGGCTGAGGTGATGCGTTTCGAAATGACGCCACATCCGGTCGAATACGACATGTACTATTCGGCCTGATCGGGCCTGAACACAGAAAGTCCCGGCCCGCCGGGGCTTTCGCCTCCCAGGTCATGAACGGCAAATGGCGAGGATATGACGTTCATGTGACGAACGGCGTGCAAAATCTTGATTTGCGCGGCACCAATCACCAAATTTGGTGATGAAAGGAAGTCGTACCATGAAAGAAAGAGTAGCAAAGTTCAGTATCGGCGAAGTGGTTCGGCACAAGGTATTTCCGTTTCGCGGCGTCATCTTCGACGTTGATCCGGAGTTCGCGAATACGGAGGAGTGGTGGAATTCCATTCCGGCCGAGGTGCGCCCGAGCAGGGACCAACCCTTCTATCACCTGCTCGCCGAGAATGACGAAAGCGAATATGTCGCTTATGTCTCCGAGCAGAACCTGATGAACGACGAAAGCGGCACGCCGCTTCGCAACCCGCAGATCTACCAGATTTTCGATCAGGCCCCGTCAGGGCAGTTCAAACCCAAGATGAGCTTCGCCCACTAGATCGAATGCCCGACCGCAGAAACCAGGCCTCGCACTCCCGGCGAGGCCATTTCTTTGGGCAACAAAAAACCCGGCGCAAAGCCGGGTTTCTGTCTAGAAATGATGGCAGGATTACTGCGCCTTGGCTGCCTTCTGGGCGTCTTCCAGCTTCTTGCGAGCTTCCTCGGCCTTCTTCTGCATGCTGTCCTGCAGGCTGCGCTGGCTTTCAGCGAGCTTGGATTCGGAAACCGGTTCGCCGTCATAAGCGCCGGTGAAGCCTTCAAGCGAAATCTTGATCGGGTTCGGGGCGCGACGGAAATTGATCGAGGTGAAGATCACGTCGCTGCCCTTCTTGAGGCTGGCGATCATCGCGTCGGTCAGCGGAATTTCGGCAGTGCATTTGTCCGGCAGGCAGACGGCGTAGTCGAGCTTCTGGCCCTTGCCGCCATCGATCTGCATGATGACGCCGGGAGGAACGAGGCGTGCCGTGGGAACCGAGACCTGCAGGAGCTTGCGGTTGATCTTGCCGGAAACCGAGATCAGGCCGACGGCCGTGACGAGCTGGCCGCCATTGGCGAGGATCAGGTTCTGGACAACACAGATGTCGTTGTCTTCCTGCTTGCTGCAGGTCTTGTACCAGCCGAGCTTCGGCGCTCCTGCGGCCTGTGCCGGGGCATCGGCCGGAGCCTGTGCCGCCGCATCCTGTGCGAAGGCGGAGACCGGAGCCGAAGCGCCGAACACCACTGCCAGAACGGACAGCGCTGCCCGCATTTTCTTTTCAGACTTGAACATCATAACGAATTCCGTCTCCTGATATCCGTTCGGGGCAGCGTCTTGCCGCCCCAACCATCGGGTCGTTCGGCACTCCACCTCTTAAAAAAATAAGGCAAATGCATGACCCCGAAACTTCGGGTTCACCTGTTACATCGCAGCGTTCAAGATATCCAGCATTTCTTTGGCAATTTGAGGTGCATTTCGTCGCGATGCCAAAGAAATCGCCGTTCCGTGTGGGAATCGGTCGACCCCATGATAATCTTCGCGTGAATCATGCACCGTTTTCACGGATCAAGGATTGCCGAATGCTCCGGATTGTCGTTCCCCTCGTCCTCTCGCTGCTGTGCGGCACTGTCGCTGCCGAGCCGCTGCACGGCATCGCGATGCATGGCGAGCCGGCATTGCCGCCGGACTACAAACACTTCCCTTACGTCAATCCCGACGTGAAAAAGGGCGGCAAGATCACCTACGGCGTCGTTGGCACCTTCGACAACCTCAACCCGTTCATCCTGAAGAGCATGCGCACGACGGCGCGCGGCATGTGGGATCCGGATTATGGCAATCTCGTCTACGAATCGCTGATGCAGCGCTCCAGGGACGAGCCCTTCACACTCTACGGCCTGCTCGCCGAAACGGTGGAATGGGACGATGCCCGGAGCTTCGTCCAGTTCAACCTCAATCCGAAGGCGAAATGGGCCGATGGCCAGCCGGTGACGCCCGAGGATGTGATGTTCACCTTCGAGCTGATGCGCGACAAGGGCCGCGTGCCCTTCGCCAACCGCCTCAACGTCGTCGCCAAGATGGAAAAGGTCAGCGAGCGCAGCGTGCGTTTCACCTTCAACGACAAGGCCGACCGGGAGACGCCGCTGATCTTCGGTCTGTTCCCGGTGCTGCCGAAACATGCGATCGATCCCGAAGCCTTCGACCGTTCGTCGCTGACGCCGCCGGTCGGCTCCGGTCCCTACAAGGTGAAGACGGTGAAGCCCGGCGAGAGCATCACCTATGAGCGCGATCTGAATTACTGGGGCAAGGATATTCCCGCCAAGGTCGGCACCGACAATTACGACCAGATCACTGTCCAGTATTTCCTGCAGGACACGACGCTGTTCGAGGCCTTCAAGAAGGGCGATGTCGATATCTATCCCGACGGCAATCCCGGTCATTGGGCCAACGCCTATAATTTCCCCGCCGTCACCTCGGGGGCTGTGCTCAAGGACGTGTTCACACCGAAACTGCCAAGCGGCATGCTCGGATTCGTGTTCAACACACGCCGGCCGATCTTTGCCGATCCCAAGGTGCGCGAAGGCCTGTCGCTGGTGTTCGATTTCGAATGGGCGAACAAGAACCTCTATTCCGGCGCCTATAAACGCACGCAGAGCTTCTGGCAAAATTCCGAGCTGTCGAGTTTCGGGGTTCCCGCCAACGCGGCCGAGCTTGCCCTGCTCGGGCCGATCAAGGACAAGATCGCGCCGGAGATACTCGACGGCACCTACAAGCTGCCGGTCACCGACGGCTCCGGCCGCGACCGAAATGTACTAAAACAGGCCGTCGAGCAGCTGAAACAGGGCGGCTATACGATCCAGGGCGGCAAGATGCTCAATGCCTCCGGCCGCCAGCTCGCCTTCGAGATCATGACGCAGAATGCCGACCAGGAGAAGCTCGCCGTCGCCTATCAGCGTTCGCTGCAGACGATCGGCATTGCCGTTTCGATTCGCACGGTCGACGATTCGCAATATCAGAGCCGGACGAACAGCTTCGACTACGACATGATCATGAAGTCCTACACGTCCTCGCTATCGCCTGGAAACGAACAGCTCGGCCGCTGGTCTTCGGCCGCGAAGACCCGCGAGGGCAGCGACAGTTTCGCAGGCGCTGCCGACCCCGATCTCGATGCGTTGATCGATCACCTGCTCAGGGCGCGCTCGGCCGAGGATTTCACCGCGGCGGTGCGCTCCTATGACCGGCTGCTGCTGTCCAGCCATTACGTGCTGCCGCTCTACCATATGGGTCAGCAGTGGGTGGCGCGCAGCAAGCGCATCGGCCATCCCGACACGGTGCCGCTCTACGGCTACCAGCTGCCGCTCTGGTGGGATACGAGCGCCCAATAAGAAGCAGCCGAACCACCCGGCTCAAATGTCTCCCTTGGAGACGCACAGAATAAGGAAAATCATCATGGAGCGTATCACCATCGACGTCGTCTCGGATGTCGTCTGCCCCTGGTGCTATCTCGGCAAGGCGCGGCTGGAGCTCGCCATCGCCGAGGTACAGGACGTAATCGGTGTCGACATCAACTGGCGGCCGTACCGGCTCAATCCCGACTATCCCAAGGAAGGCGTCGACCAGAAGAAGGCGCTGGCGGAGAAGCTCGGCGGCGAGGAGCGCGTGGCGCAGGCGCATAAGATGCTCTCCGATTACGGCCGCGAGGTCGGCATCGCCTTCGATTTCGAGGCAATCAAGATCGGCCCGAACACGCTCGATGCGCATCGATTGATCCACTGGGCGATGATCGAAGGCCGCGAGAAGCAGGACAAGGTCGTTGCCGCGTTGTTCAAGGCGAATTTCGAGGAAGGCCGCAATGTCGGCGACCATGCGGTGTTGCTCGATATCGCCGAAAAGTCCGGCCTCGACCGCTCGGTCATCGCCTCGCTGCTTGCCTCCGATGCCGACCGCGATCTGATCGTCGCCGAGATCAAAGCAGCCCAGGAGATGGGCGTCAACGGCGTGCCGTTCTTCATCTTCGACCAGCAATACGCCGTCAGCGGCGCTCAGACACCCGACGTGCTGGCAAACGCGTTGCGCGACATCGCCAAGGCGAAGGCCGAGGCGCGATCGGGGCTGAACTGAGGCTACCTATACGAATCGAGATCGTACAGCCGCGGTAAAGCTGTCCGAGAGAGCCAGCGATACCGTTTATATTTTCAAGCACGACTTGGAAAGAAGCATGAGTGGCGCCAGAGCGAAACCTCACGGAATTTATATACTTGATTCAAATGGAAATTATGGCTGGGAGTTCGCAAACCGGGACAGGCTGCTGCCAGATAGCGGCTACCTCGGCCTGAATTACAGCCGAACTCCATGGCCGGATAGCATGCTCGATTTGCCGCGCGGCCCGTGGCAAATACCCGACTATGCTGAAACGCCAAAACTGATCTTTGATCCAAAGCGGAAGGTCCAAGATATTTATGCTTTGGAGTATTTCCTTTTCATCTCCGACAAAATGAAGAGCTTACTCGATGAGTTCGCTCCAAAGTCATGCGAATACCTGCTTTGCGAGACCGAGTTTTCGAACGGGAAAACCGGTCCGAGAATCTGGCAGTGCAGCGTTGTCGATTCACACCGCAAGGCGGTGGATGTCGAGAACTCCCCTTTAATTCGTGTCACGAGATCGGGCGGCTATATGATATCGGGCGGGGCCGACTGGTGTTTTCTGGCAGCTGTCCTCAACGGCGCGCACGTGTTTCGCTTGGTTGAATATGCTGGCCCATTTTTTTGCGATCAAACATTCAAGAACATATGCAAAGACAGAGGTATTAGAGGTACTGCTTTCCAACAAGTTGGCTTTTACCAAAATAGCGGAGACGCTTCGGTGAAGAGCACAATCTGAGCCGCTGTAAAACGAAGTTGGACGATTTCCTACCTGACAACGGCGCCGCTCAGCCCAGAACCGGAACGCAGCGCACATCGGTCTTCACCGAATTGGCAATGAAGCATTCGTCGTGGGCGCGATGATGCAGGGCTTCGAGTTCGCTGAGTGAGGGCTGTTTTTCGCCGCTGAAGACGACATGCGGACGCAGCGTCACGATGGTCATGGCAAAGCGGCCCTCGGCATTCTTCTCCATGGTGCCTTCGGCGGCATCGGTGTAGCTGTCGACGCAAAGGCGCTGTTTGGCGGCGAGCGACAGGAACCAGAGCATGTGGCAGCTGGACAGCGAGGCGACGAAAGCCTCTTCCGGATCAACGGCATTCTCGGCTGAATAGGGCAGCGGGACGACATGCGCGGAAGAGGACGCCCTCACCTTGATGCCGCCGTCGAAGGTCCAGCGGTGGGCGCGGCTATAGCGGTTGTCGGTGAAGGTCTCGCCGTTGCGCTGCCAGGCGATCGTTGCGCCGTATGTCGCCATCTCCATCTCCCTTTTCCACGCAATTCCGGACGCAAAACCGCGGTACAGTTTTGCTGGAATTGCTCTATTTCGCGAGTTCTGCCAGTTGCGTCATGATGACCGCGGCACCCTGCAGGCGTTTTTCCGGCGTCGGCAGGTCGCGGGTCAGGAACAGGCTGTGGTCGGGGCGGATCTTCGCCATCGTGCCCTGCTTGCCGATATAACCGACGAGGTTTGCCGGATTGGGGAATTCCTTGTTGCGGAACTGCACGACGACACCCTTCGGGCCGGCATCGAGCTTTTCGACATTGGCGGTGCGGCAGAGCGACTTGATGTAGACGATCTTCAGCAGATGCTGGACTTCGATCGGCATCGGGCCGAAGCGGTCGATCATCTCGGCACCGAAGCCGTCGATCTCCTTGAGCTCGGTGATTTCGCCAAGGCGGCGGTAGAGCGCCATGCGCAGGTGCAGATCGGGCACGTAGCCTTCCGGGATCATCACCGTCGTGCCGACCGAGATCTGCGGCGACCAGCCGGTATCGTGGATCTCGTCGACACCCTTGACCTCGGCAACCGCCTCTTCCAGCATCTGCTGGTATAGCTCGAAGCCGACCTCCTTGATATGGCCGGACTGCTCCTCGCCGAGCAGGTTGCCGGCGCCGCGGATATCGAGATCGTGGCTCGCCAGCTGGAAACCGGCGCCAAGCGTATCCAGCGACTGCAGCACCTTGAGGCGACGTTCTGCGGTTGCCGTCAGCACCTTGTTGACCGGCAGGGTGAAGAGCGCGAAGGCGCGCACCTTCGAGCGGCCGACGCGGCCACGCAGCTGATAGAGCTGGGCAAGGCCGAACATGTCGGCGCGGTGGACGATCAGCGTGTTGGCTGTGGGAACGTCGAGGCCGGATTCGACGATGGTTGTGGACAACAGGACGTCGTAACGGCCTTCATAAAAGGCGTTCATAATGTCTTCGAGTTCGCCGGCCGGCATCTGGCCATGGGCGATGGCGACCTTCAGCTCCGGCACATCCGACTGCAGGAAGGCATGCACGTCCTCGAGGTCGGCAAGCCTGGGGCATACATAGAAGCTCTGGCCGCCGCGATAATGCTCGCGCATCAGCGTCTCGCGGATGACCAGGCTGTCGAAGGGCGAAATGAAGGTGCGCACCGCCATGCGGTCGACCGGCGGCGTGGTGATCAGCGACAGTTCGCGCACACCGGTCATGGCAAGCTGCAGCGTGCGCGGGATCGGCGTTGCCGACAGCGTCAGCACGTGCACGTCGCTCTTCAGCTCCTTCAGCCGCTCCTTGTGCTTGACGCCGAAATGCTGTTCCTCGTCGATGACGAGCAGGCCGAGATTGGCGAATTTGATGCCAGCGCCGAGCAGTGCATGGGTGCCGACGACGATATCGGTCTTGCCTTCCGCCACTTCCTTCTTGGTCAGCGCCAGCTCCTTGGCGCCGACAAGGCGAGAGGCCTGCTGGATGCGCACCGGCAGACCGCGGAAACGGTCGGAAAAGGTCTTGAAATGCTGGCGGGAAAGCAGCGTCGTCGGCACGACGACGGCGACCTGCGCACCGTTCATCGCGGCGACGAAGGCGGCGCGCAGCGCCACTTCGGTCTTGCCGAAGCCGACGTCGCCGCAGACGAGGCGATCCATCGGCCGGCCGGCGCCGAGATCGGAACGCACCGCCTCGATGGCGTTTTCCTGGTCCTCGGTCTCGTCATAGGGGAAGCGGGCGGCGAATTCGTCGTAGAGACCTTCCGGCGTCGTCAGCATCGGCGCATGGCGCGTCAGGCGCTCGGCGGCGATGCGGATCAGCGCATCGGCCATGTCGAGCAGGCGCTTCTTGAGCTTGGCCTTGCGCATCTGCCAGGCGCCGCCGCCGAGCTTGTCGAGCTGCGCTTCGGTCCCCTCGCCGCCATAGCGCGAAAGCAGATCGATGTTTTCGACCGGCAGGAACAGCTTGGCCTCGTCGGCATATTGCAGTTCGAGGCAGGCATGCGGGGCGCCTGCCGCCTCGATGGTCCTCAGCCCGATGAAGCGCCCGATGCCGTGTTCAGCGTGGACGACGATCGAGCCCTCGTCGAGGCCCGCGACTTCCGAGATGAAATCGGCTGCGCGCTTGCGACGCTTGGAGCGGCGCACCATGCGGTCCCCGAGGATGTCCTGCTCGCCGATGACGACGAGGTCACCGGCCTCGAAGCCGGCTTCGAGACTGAGCACGGCAGCCGCCGCCTCGCCTCTCGCCAGCGAACCGACATCCTTCAGCGCCTCGATCGACTTGACCTTTTCCAGGCCATGCTCGTTCAGCACCTGCAGCAGGCGTTCCAGCGAACCTTCGGTCCAGGCTGTGACGAGCACTTTCGCGCCGGCGGCGCGGCGGTCGGCAATATGCTTGACGACGACGTCGAAGATGTTGATGCGTTCGGCATCGCCGCCACCTTCGGCGTTCGAACGGGCCCAGCGCTGGCCCTGGCGGGCGTCGACATTGACGACCCGGCGCGCCTCGCCCTCATGCTCGTTGAAGGGGCTGATACGGATCGCGCCGAGTGCGTCGAGGGTTTTGACGAAAAGCTTGCTGTCGAGATAGAGCTGGCCCGGTGTCACCGGCTTGTAGGGCGTGCCCTGCGTCATCCCCTTGGCCGGCTGGCCGGAATTCAGGCGGGCGTCGTAATAGTCGAAAACGAGCTTGGAGCGCTCTTCGGCGGCCTCACGCACCGTATGGTCGATGACAATCCGGAAGCCGCTCAAATAATCGAAGACGGTATCGAGCTTCTCGTAGAAAAGCGGCAGCCAGTGCTCCATGCCGGGGTAACGGCGGCCTTCGGAGACGGCGAGATAGAGCGCGTCGTCGCGTGTGGTCGCGCCGAAAGCGGAGAGGTAATTCTTGCGGAAGCGGCTGATCGTATCCGGGGTCAGCGTCACCTCGCTCATCGGGTTGAGATCGAGGGAGCGCACCTGCCCTGTCGTGCGCTGGCTGGCCGGATCGAAGCTGCGGATGCTCTCCAGCGTGTCGCCGAAGAAATCGAGGCGGACCGGCTCTTCGGAACCCGGCACGAAGACGTCGAGAATGCCGCCGCGCACGGCATATTCGCCGACCTCGCGAACGGTGGCGACCCGCTCGAAGCCATTGCGCTCCAGGCGACCGGCGAGATCGTCCATGCGCAACTGGTTGCCAGGGCGGGCCGAAAAGCTCAGGCTTTCGATGACATCCTGCGGCGCTACCTTCTGCAGCATGGCATTGGCGGTCACGAGCACGATTGCCGCATGCGGCTTCTTGCGATGGGCGATGAGGCCGCCGAGCGCAGCCAGCCGGCGGGCCGAGGTGTCGGCGCTCGGCGAGACGCGGTCATAGGGCAGACAGTCCCAGGCCGGCAAGGTGAGAACCGGAATGTCGGGGGCGACGAAGCCCAGCATCTGCTCCAGATCGGCCATGCGGTGGCCGTCGGACATGACATAGGCGACCGGCTCTCCCGTTCGGGCGAGCTCGGCGAGCAGCAGCGTTTCAAGACCTGCTGGCACATTGCCGATCGTCAGCGGCTCGCCAATGGCCGCAAGCTTCTTCGCATCGAAACCAGGGATCATTCCGGCGTCCTGAGGGGCTTGTCAAAATCGGGCTTGTAGGCGGCGATGCGGGCAAACATCGGTGTCTGGAAACGCTCAGGCACCGGCCATGTTCCCATGACCCAGCGAACGAGATCATTGTCCTCTTCCGCCATGATCGTCTCGAACTCGTCGAGCTCGGCTTCCGACAGCCTGGCGATCTCAGATTCGGCGAACTGGCCGAAGACCAGATCCATTTCGCGGATGCCGCGATGCCAGCAGCGGAAAAGGATCCGGCGGCGGCGCAGGTCGAGACCGGCACTGGTGAGCGTGACACCTGTCATGGCATACCTTCCTGTTGATGCGCCTCTATAGACCCTGGAAAGCGGCTTGTCAGCCTTGCCAAGGCCGCATTGTTCATCGCATTTTGGCCGCATGCGCCCCGCCATTCTCGATCCTCTGTTTTCCCCTATTTCGGGCCTTCCGGGCGTCGGCCCGAAGATCGCCGACCTGCTGGTCAAGCTGCTCGGGCGCGAGACGCTGGAAGATTGCCGGGTCATCGACCTGCTCTTCCACGCGCCCTTCTCGCTGATCGACCGGCGCAACCAGCCAGGCATCGCCCGCGCGCCGCAAGGCGCGATCGTGACGATCACGGCGCGCGTCGACCGCCATCAGGTGCCGCCGGGCGGCAAAAGCAATATCCCCTACCGCGTCTTCCTGCATGACGAGACCGGCGAACTGACGCTGGTCTTCTTCCGCGGACAGGCGGCGTGGCTGGAAAAGCAGCTGCCTGTTGATGCGGAGGTGACGGTCAGCGGCAAGATCGACTGGTTCAACGGCCGTGCCTCGATGGTGCATCCCGACTATATCGTCAGGGCCGACGAGGCGGAGAGCCTGCCGCTCGTCGAGCCAATCTATCCGCTGACGGCGGGGCTTTCGCCGAAGACGCTCCGCAAGATCATCGACGCCGGCCTGCCGCGTTTTCCCGAGCTGCCGGAATGGATCGACCTGGCGCTGACTGAGAAGCAAGGCCTGCCGTCGATCCGCGACAGTTTCCACATGCTGCACGAGCCGCGCGATCCCAGCGATATCGACCCGCAGGCCCCTGCCCGGCGGCGGCTTGCCTATGACGAGTTCCTCGCCGGCCAGCTGTCGCTGAGCCTGGTGCGGCAGCGGCTACGCAAGGTGGCGGGCCAGCCGGTGCATGCCACCGGCGCCATCAGCGGCAAGATCCTGAAGACCTTGCCCTTCTTGCTGACCGGCAGCCAGAACGAGGCGATCGCCGAGGTTTTGCAGGATATGGCCGGCAACGAGCGCATGCTGCGGCTGCTGCAGGGCGATGTCGGTTCTGGCAAGACGCTGGTGGCACTGATGGCGATGGCGGCGGTGATCGAGAGCGGCGGCCAGGCCGTGCTGATGGCGCCGACCGAAATCCTAGCGCGGCAGCACCACGCGACGATCTCGAAATTCGCCGCCGCTGCCGGGCTCAGCATCGAGGTGCTGACCGGGCGCACCAAGGGGCGCGAACGGGAGGAAATCCTGGAGCGCATCGCCTCGGGTGCTGCCCAGATCATCATCGGCACGCATGCGCTGTTCCAGGACAGCGTCGCCTACGCCAATCTGATGCTTGCTGTCGTCGACGAGCAGCACCGTTTCGGCGTGCATCAGCGCCTGCGGCTGACCGCCAAGGGCCTCTCGCCGCATATGCTGGTCATGACGGCGACGCCGATTCCGCGCACCCTGGTGCTTGCCGCCTTCGGCGATATGGACGTCTCCAAGCTCACCGAAAAACCGGCCGGCCGCAAGCCGATCCAGACGATCACCGTGCCGATGGAACGGACCGGCGAGATCGTCGGCCGACTTCAAAGCGCGATCGCCGAGGGCAAGAAGGCCTACTGGATCTGCCCGCTGGTAGAGGAGTCCGAGGAGCTCGACCTGATGTCGGCCGAGGAGCGGCATGCCACGCTGGTCTCAGCACTTGGCCCCGGCATCGGCCTCATTCACGGCCGCATGAGCGGGCCGGAGAAGGACGCGGCGATGATGGCGTTCAAGAACGGCGAGACCCGACTTCTCGTCGCCACGACCGTCGTCGAGGTCGGTGTCGACGTGCCGGATGCGACGATCATGGTGATCGAACATGCCGAACGCTTCGGCCTGGCGCAATTGCATCAGCTGCGCGGCCGCGTCGGACGCGGCGACGAGGCCTCGACCTGCATCCTGCTCTATAAGGGGCCGCTCGGCGAGACCGGCCATGCCAGGCTCTCGATCATGCGAGAGACGGAGGACGGCTTCCGCATCGCCGAGGAGGACCTGAAGCTGCGCGGTGAAGGCGAATTGCTCGGCACACGGCAATCCGGCACGCCGGGCTTCCGCATCGCCAGCCTCGAGGCGCATGCCGACCTGCTGGAGATCGCCCGCAAGGATGCCGCTTACCTCATCGAGCGCGATCCGGAATTGACCACGGAGAGGGGAACGGCGATCCGCACCCTGCTCTATCTTTTCCGCCGCGACGAGGCGATCCGGTTTCTTAGAGCGGGTTAATCAGCCTTGGAAACCGCCACCGGCTTCGGCCGTGGCAAATGCTTCTGCTTGGGATCGGCCGGCTTGTGTTCGGGCGCCACGAGCCCGCCTGAAATCAGGAACTTGGCGGCGTCTTCCGGCGACATATCGAGCATGACGATCTTCTCGCGCGGCACGAAGATGAGGAAGCCGGCTGTCGGCACCGGCGTCGGCGGCAGGAAGACGGCGACCATGTCCTGGCCCATGGCATTGAACTTCGAAGCGATTTCGCCCTTGGCGTCGGTGGCGATGAAGATCAGTGCCCAGAGGCCGGGACCCGGATATTCGATGAGGCCGACCTTCTTGAAGGAGTTCGCCTGTTCCTTCAGCACGGTTTCGAAAATCTGCTTCACGCTTCTGTAGATCGTGCGCACCAGCGGCATGCGCTGGACGATCGATTCGCCGAAACGGACGATGCTCTGGCCGATGAGGTTCTTGCCGAGAAAGCCGACGACGGTGATCAGAACGACGGCGATCAGCAGGCCGAAACCGGGAATGGCGAAATTGAGATAGCTTTCCGGATTCCAGCGCGCCGGAATATAGGGCCGGACCCAGCTGTCCGACCAATGGATGAAGGTCCAGGTCAGCCAGATGGTAATCGCGATCGGCGCGCAGATGATCAGCCCTGCGAGAAAATTATTTCTCAGCCGGGTCGCGACCGGCATTCTGGGGATGTTGTCGGTCATCGTTTCCTGATGATCTCCATCTCAGTCGTGGACAGGCCGGAACGCCGGCCCTTCCCCCTTGTCCGCAGACCAAAATTGCCAGAATTCGGGGTCCCGCACAATATGTTTCGAAGCGAAGGTCGCAGCGTTACAGGCTTACTCCACGGTCACGGATTTCGCCAGGTTGCGCGGCTGGTCGACATCGGTGCCCATGAAGACGGCGGTGTGATAGGCGAGCAGTTGGATCGGCAGCGAGAAGATCATCGGCGCGATGATTTCGTCGACCACAGGCAGGGTGATCGTCGCCATGGTCGGCAGTTTCGAGGCCGCCGCGCCGGCCTCGTCGGTGATGAAGATGATGCGGCCGCCGCGGGCTGCGACCTCCTGCATGTTCGAGATGGTCTTTTCGAAGAACCGGTCGTAAGGGGCGATGACGATGACAGGCATGTTCTCGTCGATCAGCGCGATCGGTCCGTGCTTCAATTCGCCAGCGGCGTAACCTTCGGCGTGGATATAGGAAATTTCCTTGAGCTTCAGCGCGCCTTCCATGGCGAGCGGGAAGCTGGTGCCGCGGCCGAGATAGAGCACGTCCTTGCACTTCGACAGCTCGCGCGACAGGCTTTCCATCTGCGGCTGGATGAGGTTCAACACCCGGCTCATGATGCGCGGCATTTCGGCGAGATGGCGCACCAGCGCCCTCTCCTCGTCTGCACTCACCGTGCCGCGCGCCTTGCCGGCGCCGATCGCCAGCGCTGCCAGCACGGCAAGCTGGCAGGTGAAGGCCTTGGTCGAGGCGACGCCGATTTCGGGGCCGGCCATGATCGGGAAGACGGCGTCGGATTCGCGGGCAATCGTCGATTCGCGGACATTGACGACGGCGCCGATCTTCAGGCCGTTATCGCGGCAATAGCGCAGCGATGCCAGCGTATCGGCAGTCTCGCCTGACTGCGAGATGAAGAGGGCGGCCTGCGACGGCGACAGCGGCATTTCGCGGTAGCGGAATTCGGAGGCGACGTCGATCTCGACCGGCAGGCGGGCATAACGCTCGAACCAGTATTTGCCGACGAGGCCGGCGAGATAGGCGGTGCCGCAGGCCGAGATCGCCAGGCCGGTCGCCGCCTTGAAGTCGATCGCGGCGGCATTGGCGCCGATCGTATTCTCGGCGAAATCGACATAGTGGCTGAGCGCGTGAGAGATCACCTCCGGCTGCTCGTAGATTTCCTTTTCCATGAAGTGGCGGTGGTTGCCCTTGTCGACGACATAGGCGGTCGCCTGCGAGATCTGCCGGGCGCGTTTGACCGGCTTGCCGGCGAAATCGAGCACCGCGACGCTGTCGCGGGTGAGGATGGCGCAATCGCCGTCGACGAGATAGGTGATCTCGTTGGTGAAGGGCGAAAGAGCGATCGCGTCCGAGCCGAGGAACATCTCGCCGCGGCCGTAGCCGACGGCGAGCGGCGGGCCGGAACGGGCGGCCATGATCGTGCCGGGATCGGCCTTGAGCATGATGGCCAGCGCATAAGCGCCGGTTACCCGGTTCAGCATCTTCAGCATCGCAGCGCGCGGCTCCAGGCCTTCGCGCAGGTATTTCGCCATCAGATGGGCGACCACCTCGGTGTCGGTCTGGGTTTGGAAGACCGAACCCTCTTCGGTTAGTTCGTCGCGAAGCTCGGAGAAATTCTCGATGATGCCGTTGTGGACGACGGCGACGCCTTCGACGAAATGCGGATGGGCATTGGTCTCGTTCGGAATGCCGTGGGTCGCCCAGCGCGTGTGGGCGATGCCGACGGTGCCAGGCAGCGGTTCGCTGTCGAGGCGCTTTTCCAGATTGAACAGCTTGCCCTCGGCGCGGCGGCGATCCATCACGCCGTCATGAATAGTGGCGACACCGGCGGAATCGTAACCGCGATATTCGAGACGCTTCAGCGCATCGACCAGGCGCCCGGCAACAGGCGCAGTCCCGACGATCCCCACAATTCCACACATGCAACATTCCCCACTAGGCCTCAACAATGAGGCCAGTCCTAACGATTCCTGCTTATTTCTCAATCACCTCGGCGGTCACTTTCAATTTCCGCCGGTTACGCACGGCCTGTCAGGCTTTCGCCTTCTTCGCCGTCTTGATGGCGAGCGCACGCTCGCGAAGCAGCGTCGCGCGGCCGGGCTTGATCTCCTGCCGGGCACGGCCGAGCGCCAGCGCGTCGGCCGGCACGTTGACGGTGATGACGCTGCCGGAGGCGATATAGGCGCCGTCGCCGATCGTCACCGGCGCGACCAGCGAGGAATTGGAACCGATGAAGGCGTTTTCGCCGATCACCGTCTCGCTCTTGTTGACGCCATCATAGTTGCAGGTGATCGTGCCGGCGCCAATATTGCTGCCGGCGCCGATGACGGCATCGCCGATATAGGTGAGGTGATTGACCTTGGCGCCTTCGCCCAGCCGGCCGTTCTTGACCTCGCAGAAATTGCCGACCTTCGAACCGGTACCGAGATCCGCACCCGGCCGCAGCCGCGCAAAGGGGCCGACCGTCGCGCCCTGACTGACATGGGCGCCTTCGATATGCGAGAAGGCATGAATGACGGCGCCGCTGTCGATCACCGCGCCGGGACCGAAGACGACGTTCGGCTCGATCAGCGCATCCTGGCCGATGGTGGTATCGTAGGACAGAAAGACCGTTTCCGGCGCGATCATGGTGACGCCTGAAAGCATCATCTGGTGACGGCGACGCTCCTGCCAGAAACGCTCGATGACGGCGAGTTCGGCACGGGTGTTGCAGCCGGTCATCTCGATCTCAGGAGCATCGACCGCGGTCACGCGTCCGCCGAGCGAACGGGCGATCTCGACGAGATCGGTCAGATAGAATTCACCCTTGGCATTGGCATTGCCGATGCGCGTGAGAAGATCGAGCGCCTTGCGGCCATTGACCGCCATCAGCCCGCTGTTGCACCAGGTGACTGTGCGCTCGGCATCGGTCGCATCTTTCTCCTCGCGGATGGCGATGAGTTCGCCGTCCTTGACGAGCAGGCGGCCATAGCCGGTCGGGCGGTCGGTGT
Source organism: Rhizobium indicum (assembly GCF_005862305.2). Lineage (NCBI taxonomy): Bacteria > Pseudomonadati > Pseudomonadota > Alphaproteobacteria > Hyphomicrobiales > Rhizobiaceae > Rhizobium > Rhizobium indicum. The sequence continues at coordinate 362,968 of NZ_CP054021.1, forward strand.
GGAAGCCGATGACGACGACATCGCTGCCATCGGCAAGGCCCTGGCGGGCGGCTTTGAGCGGCCCGTCGGTCTGGAGCGGCACGTCGCCATAGGTGACGAGGATATCGTCATAACCCTTGGCGATCGCGTCGCGGGCCGCCAACACTGCGTGGCCGGTGCCGAGGCGTTCCTTCTGCAGATAGGATTCGATGCTGACGCCGCCGATGCTCGCCGCCTTTGCCACATCCTCAGCATCGCGGCCGACGACAAGGGCGACGGACGAGATGCCGGCGGAGGCAACCGCCTCGACCACATGGGCGATCATCGGCCGTCCGGCGACAGGATGCAGCACCTTCGATTTCGAGGATTTCATCCGCGTGCTGTCACCGGCGGCAAGGATGACGGCAAGACAAGTGCGTTCCATGATTTGCTCCGCGAATCCGCGCCACGAGGCGGCTTTATCGCCTCATACTGCAAAATTCCCCAAATCGGAATCGATTTGAGGATAAATTATACAGCCATTCAAAGTGCTGCAGCGTCCTTTGCGGCTCCGAAAAGACGCGTGGCGCTGTCGATAAGCAAAGCCTTCACAAAGGTGAAATTGCGGCCGAAATCGACCCTATTACCGCCTCGGAACCGCGGGCCACGAAGGCTTCGTGCACATGATGGCGGCCGTCCAGGATGACGTCCTCCATCGCGCGGCGCGCAGCACTGCTATCGCCGGAAACGATCGCGTCGACGATGCGCATATGGGTGTCGGCGATATTGGCGAAGCCGTTTTCGGATGGCGGCGTGCTGATGCGGAACATGCCGACGAGAGCCGCTTCGATGAGGCTGCCCAGCGTCCGCATGAAGGGATTGTGCGAGGCTTCGGCGATCGCCAGGTGAAAACGAAGGTCGGCGAGTGCGAGGCTGTCGGCCGTATGACCAGCCGCTGCCATTTCGAGCGCCAGCCCACGCAGCATCTCGATATCCTCGGCATTCGCCCGCTCGGTGACGAGACCGGCGGCGAAGGGTTCGAAGGCGAGGCGAATATCGTAGAGCTGCAGCAGAAACTCTTCCGTCACACCGTTGTCGAAGTGCCAGGCGATGATCTCGCTGTCGAACATGTTCCAGAGGTTCTTTTCGGTCACACGCGTGCCGACCCGCGCCTTGGCGACGACCATGCCCTTGGCGGCGAGCGTCTTCATCGTCTCGCGCAAAACGGTTCGGGACACTTTGAAACGCTGCGCCAGTTCCGTATCGCCTGGCAGGATCGAGCCAACGGGATAGGTGCCGGCGACGATCGCCTTGCCGAGTTCGTCGACGACCTGGGCATGGCTCGTACGGGTTCTGCGCCCCGTCTTGCGTGTCTCGTCCAATTTGTAGCGCAAGCGATCCGTCTCCCCCTCAGGCGTACCTCTTGTTCAGACTGGAAACGAACAGGATGGCTTTCTGCATCAGGATGAATGCAAATAGCAGAAGGCCAATCAGGATCTTGGTCCACCAGCTCGACAGCGTGCCGTCGAAGGTGATGTAGGTCTGAATGAGCCCCTGGATCAGGATACCGATCAAGGTTCCCGCCACGAATCCCGCTCCTCCGGTCAGCAGCGTCCCCCCAATGACCACCGCCGCGATGGCATCGAGTTCGACGCCGACTGCTGCAAGAGAATATCCGGCAGAGGTGTACAGCGAAAAAACGATCCCGGATAGGCCCGCCAGAAAGCCCGACAGCGCATAGATCTGGATTGTCGTGCGGCCGACCGGCACGCCCATCAGCCGCGCCGTCTGCGTGCCGCCCCCGAGTGCATAGACGTTGGTGCCGAAGCGGGTGCGCTGGGCGATGAAGATGCCGACGGCAAAGACCAGAAGCATGATGCCGCCGATCAACGTCAGCCGCCCGCCGCCCGGCAGACGATAATAGAGGCTTGTCAGCGTCGAATAATATTCATGGTTGATCGGGATGCTGTCGATCGAGAGCACGAAAGCCATGCCGCGCGCCAGGAACATGCCTGCAAGGGTGACGATGAAGGCCGGCATTTCGAGATAGTGGATGATCGCGCCCATGATACCGCCAAAGGCAGTGGTGATGACGAGCACGATCGCGAAGGCGAGCAGCGGATGGATCGAGGTGTTCTGCAGGATCACCGCAAGGAAGACGCCGGTAAAGGCGATGACCGAGCCGATCGACAGATCGATGCCGCCCGAAATGATGACGAAGGTCATGCCGACGGCAGCGATGCCGAGAAAGGCATTGTCGGTCAAAAGATTGCCGATGACGCGCGTCGACAGAATGTTCGGATATTGCAACGCGCAGCCGGCATAGGCGAGCACGAAGATGACGATGGTCGCAAGCAGCGGCAGGTATTTGGAGTTCATTTCGGCTGCTCCCTACCGCCCTGCCGGCGGCTGGCGAAGATGGCGAGCGATTGTACCGCCGGCGACTGGATGACGAGGATGATGATAATGATGACGGCCTTGATGATCAGGTTGAATTCAGGCGGGAAGCCGGCCGACAGGATGCCGGTATTCACCGCCTGGATGATCATCGCGCCGATCAGCGACCCGAGAATGCTGAACCGGCCGCCAAGCAGCGAATTGCCGCCGACGACGACGGCCAGGATCGCGTCCAATTCCAGCCATAGGCCGGCATTGTTGGCATCGGCGCCCTTGATGTCGGCTGCGACGATGATGCCCGCGATCGAGGCGCAGATCCCGCTCAGCATATAGACCGCCATCAACAGCACCGGCGTTTGAATGCCGGAGAGCGTGCTGGCACGGCGATTGATGCCGACGGCCTCGATCAGCATGCCGAGCGCCGTGCGGCGGACGAGCAGGATGACGAGCAGGCCGACGAGGAACCAGATGACGACAGGCATCGGCAGGAGAGCCAGCGAACCGCTGCCAAAGAAGGTCAGCCCGTCATCGTTGAAGGTCAGGATGGCGCCTTCGGTGATCAACTGGGCGATGCCGCGGCCGGCGACCATCAGCACCAGCGTGGCGATGATCGGCTGGATATTGAGGACCGCCACCAGGAAACCGTTCCAGACGCCGCAGGCAAGCCCGATCGCTAGCGTCAAGATAATAGTATAAGCAACTGAATTTCCTGACACAATCGACGAAGCGGCGACGGCGCCGCAGATGGCGATGACCGCACCGACGGACAAGTCGATGCCCTTGGTGGCGATGACGAGCGTCATGCCGATCGCCAGCAGCGCCACCGGCGCGCCGCGGTTCAGCACGTCGATCAGGCTGCCATAGAGGCGGTCATTCTGAACCACGACATTAAAAAACTGCGGCGACGTGATGAAATTCAACAGAAGAATGACAACGAGCGCAATCAATTGCGGCGCCAGGCGATATGCCAGCGCTTTCAGCGAGGACCTCATGCATCCTCCATCTTGTGTTCGGCGGCGGCGATGGCTTCGACGATGCCGGCAGCGGTGATACGCTCGCCTGTCAGTTCGGCGATATGCTGTCTGTCGCGCAGTACGATGACACGTGAACTATAGGCGACAAGCTCTTCAAGTTCCGAGGAAATCACGATCAGCGACATGCCGCCGGCGCAGAGCTCTTCGATGAGCCGGATGATCTCTGCATGGGCGCCGACATCGATGCCGCGGGTCGGCTCGTCGAGGATCAGAAACTTCGGATTGGTCGCCAGCCAGCGGGCAAGAATCGCCTTCTGCTGGTTGCCGCCTGACAGTAGCCGGATCGGTTTTTCGCGATCGGTGGTGCGGATATCGAGCGCCTTGATGTAGCGGTCGGCAAGCGTATTCTGCTCGGCGCGCGACAGCGGCCGCGTCCAGCCGCGGCGGGCCTGAAGCGCCAGTGCGATGTTCTCCCTGATCGACAGGTCGCCGATGATGCCATCGGTCTTGCGGTCCTCGGGGCAGAAGCCGAAGCCCTTTGCGATCGCCGCGCGCGGGCTCGAAAGCGTCACCGGCTGGCCGTCGATCGTGGCGCTGCCGCTATCGGCATGCTCGATACCGAAGAGCAGTTCGGCGGTTTCGGTGCGGCCGGAACCGAGCAGCCCGGCGACGCCGACCACTTCTCCGGCGCGCACCTCAAGATCGAAAGGCTTGACCTTGCCGCGTTTGCCGTAGCCTGAAAAACGGTATCGGACATCGCCGGCCGCAAGGCTGCGTTCCCGCACCGTCTCCTCGACATGCGCCAGTTCGCGGCCGAGCATCATGGCGATCAGGCCCTGGCGCGGCAGATCGGCGGCGTCGCGGGTGCCGACGAGCTTGCCGTTGCGCAGCACGGTAATACGGTCACTGATCGTATAGACCTGCTCGAGAAAATGGGTGATGAAGACGATGCCAAGGCCTCGCTTCTTCAGGTCGTCGATGATGCGGAAGAGCAGCGCCACCTCCTGATTGTCGAGACTTGCAGTGGGCTCGTCGAGGATCAGCACCTTGCCGGAGAGATCGACGGCACGGGCGATGGCAACCACCTGCTGGACGGCGACGGAGAAACGGCCGAGCTCGGCGGTGACGTCGATATCGACGCCGTAGCCGGTGAGCAGGTTGCGCGCCTTGCGGTTCATCGCACGCACGTCGGTCATGCCGAAGCGCCTTGGCTGGCGGCCGAGAAAGAGATTTTCGGCAACGCTCAGATTGGCCAGCAGGTTGACCTCCTGATAGACCGTGCCGATACCCAGCTTCTGGGCGGCGAGCGTATTGGCCGGATTGATTTCCTGGTCGTCCAGCATCAGGCTGCCCTCGTCACGATGATAGGCGCCAGTGATGCACTTGATCAGCGTCGACTTGCCGGCGCCGTTTTCGCCCAGCAGTGCGTGCACCTCGCCTCTGCGGAGCGTGAAATCGACCTTATCCAGCGCCACTGCGCCGGGAAAGAATTTCGATATTCCGGAGGCCGCGAGAACGTTCTCGAAATCGTGAATCATAAGGGTCTGTTTTCCTGATATTGACGGCAAAAGCCGCGCCGCGGCCGGACATGAGGTCCCAAGGCGGCAAAGGCAGTTCCGCACCGGTCCATGACGGGCCGGTGCGGTTCTACAGCGCCCCGCATCTTTTCGAGACGCATAAGGACGCTGTAGCGCTTTGAATTGCTGCATGATTTTATCCAGAAATCGAATGCCGATTTCAGGAATTGTGCAGCGGCGTCACATCAGATCAGTAGCCCTGACCCTTCTTCTCTTCGTAGACCTTCATCGGTTCGTCGGCCGGCGTGTAGAGTTTCGACTCGGTCTGGATCCACTTGGCCGGAGCCTTCTTGTCCTTCAGATAGGCTTCGAGCGCATCGAAGGCCGGACCTGCCATATTCGGCGTCAGCTCGACCGTGGCATTGGCCTCGCCTTCGGACATCGCCTTGAAGATATCCGGCACGGCGTCGATGGAGACGACGAGGATATCCTTGCCAGGCTTCAGGCCGGCTTCCTTGATCGCCTGGATGGCGCCGACAGCCATGTCGTCGTTATGGGCGTAGAGAGCGCAGATATCCTTGCCGCCATTCTCGGCCTTCAGGAAGCTTTCCATGACTTCCTTGCCCTTGGTGCGGGTGAAGTCACCGGTCTGGCTGCGAACGATCTTGAGGTTGTCGTGGCCGGCAAGAGCTTCTTCGAAGCCCTTCTTGCGGGCGATGGCCGGCGACGAACCGGTGGTGCCCTGAAGCTCGACGACATTGCACTTCTTGTCGCCGACGGTCTTGACCAGGAAGTCGCCTGCGACCTTGCCTTCATGGACCAGGTCCGACGTCACCGCCGTCAGGTAGAGATCGTCGGGAGCCTTGATGGTACGGTCGAGAAGGATGACCGGGATTTCGGCTTCCTTGGCTTCCTTGAGAACGTCGTCCCAGCCGGTTTCGACGACCGGAGCGATGAGGATGGCATCGACGCCCTGAGCAATGAAGGAGCGCAGAGCCTTGATCTGGTTTTCCTGCTTCTGCTGCGCATCGGCAAACTTCAGATCGATGCCGCGCTTCTTGGCCTGTTCCTTGGTCACGGTCGTTTCAGCCGCACGCCAGCCCGATTCCGAGCCGATCTGCGAGAAGCCGACAGTGAGGCCGGCGGCCGAAGCCGAACCGAACATGCAGGCAGCCAGAACCGTGGCACTCAAAAGTGCAGTCTTCAATTTCATGATTTCCTCCCAATGCCGCATCTCGCGGCGCAGGGTCAAAAAATCATATAGTATTACTTTTGTAAATCGGAATCTTGGGATGCATTGCAGCAAAAAAAGAGCGCCCAAAAGGGCGCTCTTCGCATCCGCGAGATGGCTTGCGGGATTATTTACCCGGCAGCTTGTCGTCCACACCTTCGACATAGAAGTTCATGCCAAGCAGCGTGCCGTCATCGGCCTTTTCGCCGGCCTTCAACCAGGGCGTGCCGTCCTGCTTGTTGATCGGGCCGGTGAAGGGGTGCAGTTCGCCTGATTTGATCTTGGCTTCGGTTTCCTCGGCCATCTTCTTCACGTCGTCGGGCATGTTGGTATAGGGCGCCATCGTCAGGATGCCGTCCTTGAGGCCATCCCAGCTCTGCTCTGACTTCCAGGTGCCGTCGAGAAGCGCCTTGACGCGCTTGACGTAATAATTGCCCCAGGTGTCGATGATCGCGGTCAGCTGGACGTTCGGACCAGCCTTGATCATGTCGGAAGCCTGGCCGAAGGCCTTGACGCCGCGCTGCTCGGCGACCTGCATTGGAGCCGTCGTGTCGGTGTGCTGGGTGAGGATATCGACGCCCTGGTCGATCAGCGCCTTGGCGGCATCAGCTTCCTTGCCCGGGTCGAACCAGGTGTTGACCCAGATAACCTTCATCTTGAAGTTCGGATTGACCGACTTGGCGCCAGTTTCGAAGGCATTGATGCCCATCACCACTTCGGGAATCGGGAAGGAGGCGATATAGCCGGCCGTGCCGGTTTTCGAGAGCTTGCCGGCGATAATGCCACTGATGTAGCGGCCTTCATAGAAGCGGGAATTGTAGGTCGCTACATTGTCGGCGGCCTTGAAGCCTGTCGCATGCTCGAACTTCACTTTCGGGAACTTCTTGGCGACGGCAATAGTCGGGTCCATGAAACCGAAGGACGTGGTGAAAATCAGCGAGCAACCGGAGCGGGCCATGCGCTCGATGGCGCGTTCGGCATCCGGGCCTTCCGGGACGCTTTCGAGGTAGGGCGTCTCGATCTTGTCGCCGAATTCCTTCTCGACCTGGAGGCGGCCGTTCTCATGGGCCTGCGTCCAGCCGCCGTCGGTGCGGGTGCCGACATAAACGAAGCAGACCTTGGTCTTGTCAGCCGCCTCGGCGGCCGAACCGATGCTCAGGACGAGAGCAGCTGTCGCTGCGAGAGCAAGTGCAAGTTTTCTCATATTGATCCCTGTTGGTTGGAAGTTTCGAAACCCGTCTGTTTGTTGTTGTTCACCGGTCCGGCACGAAAGCTTTGCCGAGCGAGGCCGGCGTATTGATCAACGTCGTGCGCCGATTATGCGAGATGATGATGAGGACCACAACTGTCGCCGCATAGGGCAGCATCGAGAGGAACTGCGAGGGAACGCCGATGCCGAAGGCCTGCGCGTGCAGTTGCAGGATCGTTACCGCCCCAAAGAGATAACCGCCGGCCAGCAGGCGCCAAGGCCGCCAGGAGGAGAAGACGACGAGCGCCAGCGCGATCCAGCCGCGCCCGCCGGACATGTTCTCTGTCCATTGCGGCGTATAGATCAGCGACAGCTGCGCGCCGGCAAGGCCGGCGCAGGCGCCGCCGAACATTACGGCGAGGTAGCGCATGCGGATGACGTCGATACCGAGCGCATGCGCCGAGGCGTGATTATCGCCAATGGCGCGGATCTTCAGGCCGGTGCGACTCTTGAAGAGGAACCAGTTGACGGCGATAACAAGCAGGATCGACAGGTAGAAGATCAGATCCTGCTTGAAGAGGACCGTTCCAACATAGGGAATGGCCGAAAGCACCGGGATTTCGATTGGCAGCAAACGGACGCCGGGCGCGCCGACGAAAGCCTCGCCGAGCATGCCGGAGGCGCCGAGGCCAAGGATCGTCAGCGCAAGGCCTGTCGCCACCTGATTGGCGACGAGCGTCAACGTCAGGAAGGCGAAGAGCAGCGAAAACAGCGCGCCGCTGACGACGCCGCCGACAATGCCGATATAGGCCGAGCCGGTGAGCTGTGCCGTGGCAAAGGCACCGACCGCGCCCATGATCATCATGCCCTCGACACCGAGATTGAGAACGCCGGAGCGCTCGGTCACGAGTTCGCCAAGTGCGGCGATGACGAGCGGTGTGGAGGCGGTGATGACGGTCAGCAGAATCGCTTCGAAGATGCTCATGCCGCCCCGCCCCTTACCCGCGACCAGACCAGGCGGATTTTGTAATAGATCAGCGTATCGCAGGAGAGCACGAAGAAGAGCAGCAGCCCCTGGAAGACGCGGGTGACCTTGTCGGAAACGCCGAGCGAAAGCTGAGCTGCCTCGCCGCCGAGATAAGTCAGCGCCAGCACCAGGCCCGATGCGATGATGCCGAGCGGATTGAGGCGGCCGAGGAAGGCGACGATGATGGCGGTGAAGCCGTAGCCCGGCGAGATCGCCGGCTGCAGGTGGCCGATCGAGCCGGAAACCTCGCTGATGCCAGCAAGGCCGGCAAGAGCGCCCGAGAAGAGAAAGCTGAACCAGATCATCTTCTTCGACGAGAAGCCGGCAAAGCGCCCTGCCCGCTCCGATTGGCCGAGTACGACGATCTCGAAGCCTTTCAACGTATAGCGCAGCATGAACCAGGCGCCGACCGCCGCAATGATGGCGAAGATGAAGGCCCAATGGGCGCGGCCCGACTCTTCCCAGATCGCCGGCAGCACCGCTTCCGGCGCGAAATCACGCGAGACTGGAAAGTTGAAGCCCTGCGGATCGCGCCAGGCGCCACGAATCAGCCAGTCGAGGAAGAGCTGGGCGATATAGACCAGCATCAGCGATGTCAGGATCTCATTGGTGTTGAAATGCGCTTTCAACAGTGCCGGAATGGCGGCGAAGAGCGCACCGCCGAGCGCGCCCAATATCAGCATCAGCGGCAGCACCAGCGGCGAATGCCAGTCGTAGAAGATGATCGGCAGATAGGAGCCGGTGATGGCGCCGATGGTGAACTGGCCTTCGGCGCCGATATTCCAGTTGTTCGACCGGTAACAGACGGCCAAGCCGACGGCGATCAGGATCAGCGGCGCGGCCTTGATTGCCAGTTCGTGCAGCGACCAGACCTCGAGCAGCGGCTCGATGAAGAAGGCGTCGAGTGCTTCGACCGGATCCTTGCCGAGCATGGCGAACATGATGGCGCCGAATACCAGCGTCAGGACAAGGGCAAGCAGCGGCGAGACGAAGGCGAAAAGCTTCGAGACGTCGGGCCGTTTTTCAAGTTCAATGCGCATGGGGCGCCTCCGGGGCGGAGCTGCTCTCGTGCAGTCCGCCCATCAGCAAGCCGATCCTTTCCCGCGTCAGTTCGCCCGCCGGAAACGGGCGGGAAAGACGGCCTTCGCAGATGACGGCAATATCGGTAGCCACTTCGAAGATCTCGTCGAGATCCTGGCTGATGACGACGACGGCCGAACCGCTTCTTGCGAGATCAACGAGCGCCTGGCGGATGCGGCTCGCCGCCCCGGCATCGACGCCCCAGGTCGGCTGGTTGACGACGAGCACCGCCGGCTGGCGGTCGAGCTCGCGGCCGACGATAAATTTCTGCAAGTTGCCGCCCGACAGCGAGCCAGCGGCCGGGTCATCGCCGCTCTTGCGGACATCCATGGCCTCGGAAATGCGCCTTGCGGCGGATTTCACTGCCGCGTGGCGGATGATGCCGAGCAGGCCCAGAAACGCCTTGCGATCCGATTGATTGCGGGCAAGGACGAGATTGTCCGACAGTTTCATGGCGGAGACGGCGGCATGGCCATGGCGCTCCTCCGGCACGAAGCCGGCGCCGAGAAGACGGCGGGCGGTAATACCCTGGTTGCCGACCGGCTTTTTGCGGATGACGATCGCCTCGGCCGCGGCGACCGGATATTCGCCGGAGAGAGCATCGAAGAGCTCGCTCTGGCCGTTGCCCGCGACACCGGCAATGGCGAGGATCTCGCCGGAGCGCACCGCCATCGACACATCGCGCAGCGGCATGGCAAAAGGGGTGCGCGCGGCGACGGAAAGACTGGCGACGGCAAGCTGCACCTCGCCTCTGTCACTACGCTCCGGATGCGTGACAACAGCCACTTCACTGCCGACCATCATGCGGGCGAGCGAGGCCGGCGTTTCCTGTTTCGGATCGCAGGCGCCGGTCACGCGACCATGGCGCAAGACGGTGGCGCGATCGCAGATACGCTGCACCTCTTCCAGGCGGTGGCTGATATAGAGAACCGAGCGCCCTTCGGCGCGGAGCTTGAACAGCGTCTCGAACAGCCTGTCCGCCTCCTGCGGGGTCAGCACAGAGGTCGGCTCGTCGAGGATGATCAGCTTCGGGTTCTGCAGCAGCGCGCGGACGATCTCGATGCGCTGGCGCTCGCCGACTGAGAGATCGGCAACATGGGCATGCGGATCGAGCGGCAGGCCGTAGGCGACCGACAGCGCCCTCGCCTCCTCGGCGATTTTGTCGATCGGGATGGCGTGATCGAGCGACAGGGCAATGTTTTCGGCAACCGTCAGCGCCTCGAACAGCGAAAAATGCTGGAAGACCATGCCGATGCCGAGCTTGCGGGCTTCGCCCGGCGAGGTGATCGCAACCGGCTGGCCTTGCCAGAGGATATGCCCGCCCGTCGGCTCGAGAACGCCGAACAGCATCTTCACCAGGGTGGATTTGCCTGCGCCATTTTCGCCGAGAAGCGCATGAATTTCGCCCGGCGCGATATCGAGATCGATTTCATTGCAGGCTGCAAAGCCACCGAAGAACTTCGTCAGCTTCTGGACCGATAATAACGCGCCGGAATCCGGCACATTCAATGGCGACACGTTCCCCTCATTTCTTCTGCCAACCGGTCCGTTCGGATCTCATGGAATCAGCAGCGTCGTTCCTGTTGTTTTTCTTGTTTCCAGATCTGCGTGAGCCTGCCCAACCTCACGCAACGGATAGGTTTGATTGATATTGATACGCACTTTGTTGCTTTGCACAATATCAAATAGCGCTTTCGCACTGTCGATCAGTTCCTGGCGCGCGGCGATATAGGTGAAGAGCGTCGGCCGCGTCGCAAAGAGCGAGCCCCTCTGCGCCAGCATTGCAAGGGTGAAATTCTCGATCGGACCGGAGGATTGGCCGAAGGAGGCAAAAAGGCCACGCGGTTTCAGACAATCGAGCGACTGTGGAAAAGTATCCCGGCCGATCGAATCGTAGACAACATCCACGCCCTTGCCGCCGGTGATGTCGCGGACACGGTCGACGAAGCTGTCACTCTTGTAGTTGATCACATGGTCGTAGCCATGGGTGAGCGCCAGCTCGATCTTGTCTTGCGACCCCGCCGTCCCGATAACGGTGGCGCCGAGCGCCTTTGCCCATTGGCCAGCGATCAAGCCGACGCCGCCGGCAGCGGCGTGGAACAGCAGGACCGTCTGCGGGCCGACCTTGAAGGTGCGGTTCAAGAGATATTCGGCAGTCATGCCCTTCAGCATCATCGCCGCTGCCGTTTCGAGCTCGATTCCCTCGGGCACATGCACCAGATGCCGCGTCTCGACATTGCGCTCGGCGCTATAGGCGCCGTCGGCACTGGCGTAGGCGACACGGTCGCCGACCTTGAAACCCTCGACGCCGGGGCCGACCGATGTCACGGTGCCGGCGCCCTCCTTGCCGGTGACGAAGGGCAGATGCGGCGTCTTGTAGGTGCCGTTGCGGAAATAGACATCGATGAAATTAAGCCCGACCGCCGCCTGCCTGATCTGCACTTCGCCCGCCGAGGGTGAGGGAAGATCGATCTCGACATAGTCGAAAACCTCCGGCCCGCCCGTCCTCGAGAATGAAACCGCCTGCGTTTTGGTCATCTGCCTATCCTAAGCTTCGCGTCCAAGGGCGGGGAAGAATTGCAGCACCGCGCCGATGACGTAAAGATAGGCGCCGGTCACGATGAAGAGAATGAGCGCCCATTCGGGCGTGTCGAAATGCATCAGCAGCGAAAAAATGCCGAGCGCCGACCATAGGAAAAAGACGCCGAGGTTGAACGGGCGCAGCCTTTTGACCCGAACCGGGTGGAGGAAATTGATCGGCAGAAAGGTCAGCACCACCGAAACGATAACAACGGTGAGCGCCGTCGTGGCGCTGGCATCGATGACGAACAGCGTGAAGACGATCATGTTCCAGACGACGGGGAAGCCGGAGAAGAAATACTCATCCGTCTTCATGCCCATATCGGCATAGTAGATGGCGCTGGAGACGACGATCATGCCGGCGGCGACGAAGGACCAGGGCTCGCCGATCATGCCGCTCTGATAAAGCGCGAAGGCCGGCAGAAGCACATAGGTGACGTAATCGATGATATTGTCGAGCGTATCGCCCGACCAGTTCGGCAGCACTTCCTTGACGCGCACCTTGCGGGCAATCGGCCCGTCTATGCCGTCGACGAGAAGCGCAAGTCCCAGCCACCAGAACATGTCGATGAAGCGGTGCTCGGCGGCGGCAACGACACCGAGAAAGGCAAGGAAGGAGCCGGATGCCGTCAGGATATGGACGGAAAAGGCGCGCATCTCCGCGTAAGGAACACGCTTGTAGTTGAAAATCTTCATATTCCCCCGACCGCCCTATCGCGCTCGCCCCGGCAAGCATCTTTTTTTTCGCCACCATCGCCGAACCCTGTTGCTGAATCGGGTTCGACGCCGTAGGTCTTTGTTGTCGCACCGTTTTTGCCGAAAATCGGCATCCGTTTCCGGCGTGCTGCTCTAATATGCATCCTTTGCCGGGCTTCGCCAGCGGGAAATACGACATTCCCCGCCAGCCATTGAATCCTGACAATGACATGCATATTTCCCTTTAGAAGCGTCGCGTGGAATGGAATGCCTTTAATTCCGGCCCGATATGTAATATCTCGCTCGCATCCGACAGTTCATCCGACGAAAACGGGATCCGCTACCGAAATGAACGCGCCTGCAAAGACCGAAGACTTCGCCTTGTCCATCCCCGCCGGCGTCTATGCCGAGACGGTGCTCGATGTCACGCACTATACCGACCGGCTCTTCCGCTTCACGATGACCCGGCCGCAGGGCTTCCGTTTCCGTTCCGGCGAATTCGCGATGATCGGCCTGATGGTCGAGGGCAAGCCGGTGTTCCGCGCCTATTCGATCGCCAGCCCCGCCTGGGCCGAAGAGCTTGAATTCTTCTCGATCAAGGTGCCAGACGGCCCACTCACCTCCCATTTGCAGGCGATCAAGCCGGGCGACCAGGTGCTGATGCGCAAGAAGCCGACGGGCACGCTGGTGCTCGATGCGCTGACGCCCGGCCGTCGTCTCTACATGTTCTCGACGGGAACGGGCATTGCGCCTTTCGCCAGCCTGATCCGTGATCCCGAGACCTATGAGAAGTTCGAGGAAGTCATCCTCACCCATACGACACGCGATGTCGCCGAGCTGAAATACGGCTTCGACCTCGTGCACGAAATCCAGAACGACGAGTTGCTGAAGGAAGTCGTCGGCGACAAGCTGCGCCACTATCCGACAGTCACCCGCGAGGACTTCGAATATCGCGGCCGTATCACCGACCTGATCTCTTCCGGCAAGCTGTTTACCGATCTCGGTGTGCCGCCGCTCGACCCCGTGATCGACCGCGGCATGATCTGCGGTTCCTCGGCCATGCTGAAGGATACCAAGGAACTGCTCGAGAAGGCCGGCCTCGATGAAGGCGCCAACAGCAAGCCCGCCGAATTCGTCATCGAGCGCGCTTTCGTCGGCTGAGGTTTTTCTCGACAATCAGATCTGACAGCGGCTCCGGAAACGGGGCCGTTTCTATTCCTGGCTGAGATAGTTGATCAGCGTCGCCATGGTGGCGCGCGCTTCATCCGGCCTGCCCTCATGGATGGCGCGGATGACGGCGACGTGCAGCGAGATAGCGCGATCCATGCGCTCCGGGCTTGCCTTGGAGTACCAGAGGCGACGTGAATGTGTCTGCACCGGGCCGAGTGCTGCCGTGATGAAGCCGTTCGGGCAGGCATCTTCAAGGATTTCATCGAAGGCCTTGTCGGCGGCGAAGAAGCCGGCGAGATCGCCGGTGACGGCACATTCCTCCATCGCGCGGGCGCAATCGATGAGGCGCGCGCGCTGTTCGTCGCTCGCATGTTCGGCAACGAGGCCTGCTGCGATCGGCTCCAACTCGCGGCGCACCTGCATGACATTGCCATGATCCGCAGGCGCGATCTCGGTGACCTGCAGCCCGACGCGCGGCTTCACCAGGATCAGCCCCTGCCAGGCGAGCTTCTGGATCGCCTCCCGCACCGGCGTACGCCCGTGGCCCGCCATATCGATCAGCTGCTTTTCAGTGACAAGCGCGCCTGGCTTCAACGCCAGCGTCACGATCAGATGCTCCAGCGCCAGATAGGCAAGATGGCTCTGAGAAGTCTGCAATAAGGAGCTCCGTCGCCAAGTCTGATATATCACATAGTGACATGGTCAAAAACCGAAGGCAAGTCGGCATTGAAATATCAGAATAGAGACAGATAGATAACATTCGCGAGCCTGCTGACAATCGGCGAATGGCATTGCAGGCGCGGGCATCTACTCCGTGAATGGCTCCTGCCGACCACCCCACTCTCCGTCGTGCTCGGGCTTGAGCCGAGCATCCACTACGCATCCATCAGCAGCGGCGGCATGGATCCTCGGCTCAAGGCCGAGGAGGACGGAGAGCGGTTGGCTTTCTCGCCAACCTCGCCCTCGCCTATAGAGGGCAAACCGCGTCGGCTGTTTCCTCAGGCCGGCACCTTCCCTCGATCACCCCTTGCGAAACGCCCGGCTGGAAACCGAGATCGAATTTTGACATGGGTCTTTTGCATTGGCGAACTGATAGCCATCGGCCTTATGGATGGCACCGAACTCCAGGCCATTCTCCGCGCATCGACTGCAAAAGGCCTCGACATCCTCCACGTCGAAGACCAGCTTGACCGTGGATTGGCCGCTCCGCTGCCCCTTGGCGGCCTGGTGCAGCATGATATTCGCACCGCCGTCCTGAGCGATGAGTTCAATGATCCTGTCGCCCGGCAGGCTGGTCGCCTTGAAACCGAAGTGCCTCTCATAAAAGCGCGCCGTTTCCTCGACATTCCCAGCATAGATCACCAGCCTATTGAGCGGCATGATGTGCTTGGCCTCCGATAGCGGTTGCGTTCGATTGACAACAGTAGAGAGACATCATGCGTTTTGCCACGGCGCATTATTCGTGCCGCAGCGCCTCGATGGGATTGAGTTGCGCTGCCCTTCTCGCTGGGAAATAGCCGAAGATCATGCCGATCGCGGCAGAGAAGAGGAAGGCGACGGCGACCATGAGCGGACTGAAGACGAAGGGCACCTTCAGGAGCGTCACGGCGCCGAAGCCGAGGCTCAGGCCGAGCACGATGCCGGTGATGCCGCCGAACAGCGACAGCGCCACCGCCTCGACCAGGAACTGGGTAAGAACCTGGCTTTCGAGCGCGCCGATCGCCAGCCGGATGCCGATCTCGCGGGTTCGCTCGGTAACGGAGACCAGCATGATGTTCATGATGCCGATGCCGCCGACGAGCAGGCTGATCGCGGCAACGGCGCCGAGCAGGCCGGTCAGCAGCGTCGTCGTGCCGGTCATCGCCTCGGCGATCTGGGTCATATCGTTGACATTGAAATCGTCCTGGCGGCCGGGCACGATCTTGCGGCGCTCGCGCAGGAGATTTTCGACATCGGACTGCACCTTGGCCGTGGAGACGCCGTCGCGCGCCGAGATGATGATCTGCGGCACGTTGCTGCTGCCGCTGATGCGCCGCTGGAACACCTTGACCGGCATGATGACGACATCGTCCTGGTCATTGCCCATGCCGGACTGGCCGCGCTTGGCAAGCACGCCGATGACGGGGCATGAGACCTTGCCGACGCGGATCTGCTGGCCGGTGGGGTCGGCGCTGCCGAAGAGCTCCGAGCGCACCGTTTCGCCGATGATGCAGCGCGCCTGGCCGCGTTCCTCGGCGGGGAGGAAATTGCGGCCCAGCGCCAGGTTCCAGTCCTGTGCGATGAAATAGTCGTTGGTGGTGCCGGAGACGCTGGTCGAATGGTTCTGGCCGCCGAAAATCACGGTCGCCGTCGACTGGTTGAGCGGCGCCACGGCCCTGAGGCCGCCGATCTGGTCGCGGATGGCCGCGACGTCCTTGACGCTGAAGCGCTTGGCCTCGGAGCTCGCCCGGCCGGGGCCGAACTGGCCGGGACGGACGAACAGCATGTTGGTGCCGAGCCGCGACAACTCGGTCGAGACCTGCGCGGTGGTGCCGTTGCCGATCGTCACCAGCGCGATGACGGCGGCAACACCAATGACGACGCCGAGCACGGTCAGGAACGAGCGCAGCATGTTGCGGCTGATGGCCCGCAGCGCCAGCTTCAGCGTCTCAAAGAACATGATCCGCCCTCCTCCGGTGCTCGACCTCGGTCTCCAGCTTGCCGTCGACGAAACGCAGCAGCCGCTGGGCATAGGCGGCGATATCGGGCTCGTGGGTGACCATGACGATGGTGATGCCTTGCTCGCGGTTCAGCCGCGTCATCAGATCCATGATCTCGACGCTGGTCTTCGTGTCGAGATTGCCGGTGGGTTCGTCGGCCAGCAGCAGCGCCGGCTCGGTGACGATGGCGCGGGCGATGGCGACACGCTGCTGCTGACCGCCTGACAGTTCCTGTGTTTTGTGATGTTCGCGCCCGGTGAGACCGACCAGCGCCAGCGCTTCGCGGGCCCGCTCGCGCCGCTCGCGCACCGCCATGCCGCGATAGATCAGCGGCAGTTCGACATTTTCGACGGCCGAGGTGCGCGACAGGAGGTTGAAGCCCTGGAAGACGAAGCCGAGCATGTGGCGGCGCAGCAGCGTCAGTTGGCTGCGGTCGAAGCCGCTGGTCGGAATGCCTTCGAAGATGTAGTCGCCGGCACTCGGCACATCGAGGCAGCCGAGAATGTTCATCGCCGTCGATTTGCCGGAGCCAGACGGCCCCATGATCGCGACGAATTCATGGGCGTTGATCGCAAGGTCGACGTGGTCGAGCGCGCGGATCGCCGCCTCGCCCTCGCCGTAGATTTTCGAGACCTGTCTGAATTCGATGAGCGGCGGGCTTGCCATCCGTCTCTCCGCCTAGTTCGCACGCGTCGTGGCGTCGGTCACCAGTGCGTCGTTTTCCTTGATGTCGCCGGAGACGACCTGGGTAAACTGGCCGTCGGATGAACCGACCTGGATGACAACAGGCGCCGGGCGGCCGTTGCGCAGCACCCAGACGCGGCGCTCAGCGCCCTTCAGCGCCGGACCGGCATTGTTGCGCTGGCGCGGCGGGCCGAAGATGCCGAAAATGCCGCGGCCGCGCCTTTCCGCCTGCGCCGGGGCGTAGCGCAGCGCAGCGTTCGGCACCATCAGCGTATCCTTGACGGCCTCGACGGTGACGTCGGCGGTCGCCGTCATGCCGGGGCGCAGCAGCAGATCGGCATTGTCGACGGATAGAACCGCCTTATAGGTCACGACATTGTTGACCACTTCGGAGGCGAAGCGGATCTGCTCGATCTCGGCGGGAAAGGTCTGGTCGGGATAGGCGTCGACGGTAAACTTCGCCTTCTGGCCGACGGCGATCTGGCCGACATCGGCCTCGTCGACATCGACCTGCAGCTCCATCTTCTTCAGGTCGCCGGCGATGGTGAAAAGGATCGGCGCCGAAAGCGAGGCTGCGACCGTGGCGCCCGGATTGACGGAGCGGGTGAGGATGACGCCGTCGATCGGCGATATGATCTTCGCCTTGGCGAGATTGACTTCGGCAAGCTGCAGGTCGGCCTCCGAGGCCAGGACCTCGGCCTCATTGATCTGTTTGGCGGCGACGGCGGAATCATATTTGTAGCTGGCGTCATCGAGGCTCTGCTGGGTGGAGACGTTGCTCCTGACCAGGCTTTTCAGCCGCTCGAGAGAGGTGCCTGCCGATTGCATATCGGCATTGGCTTTGACGACGTTCGCCTTGGCCGAATTGAGCTTGGCGCGCGAGCTCTTCACATCGGCCTCGAGCTTGTTGGTGTCGAGCAGGGCAAGCACTTCGCCTGATTTGACCGTGCTGTTGTAATCGACATTGACGTCGCGGACCGTGCCGGAAAGCTCGCTCGATATATCCACCTGCTCGGTCGGCTGTACCGAGCCGGTGGTGGTGACGAGCACCGTCAAATCACCGCGTTTTACCGGCTGGGTGGCATAGCTCAATTCGCTTTGCCCACGGCCCATGTAGAAATAAGCGGCGACTGCTGCGGCAACGATGAGAATCAGCAGGATGAGCAGGCGTCCGCGCCAGCGGCCACGCTTGCCCTGCCGTCCCGATGCGGCCAGGATCGCTGCGAGATCGGACGCTGCGCCTGTCTTTGCTCCGGTCTCGCTGCCGCTTACGATTTTGTTCATGTCGTCCTCAATCCGTCAGTGGCCGCCTGCGGCCTCTGTGGTGAAATAATCACAGTGCAGATGAACCGGCGATTAGCGTGCCGCCGAACTGGCACGGAATTGCGGATGGGTGAAATGAAATCTTGGTAAGGAAAGGTTGGTTCAGGCGCCGAAAGCGTCCGTCAATCCGCATCCTCGGCATATTGGTCCGCGCCGGGCAACGAATGCAACCAAGGCTCGCGCCGCTTGATCCAGACTTCATAACCAGGCGCAAGGTCGGTCGGCGGAGTGTCCAGGGACCCCAGGCGGATTTCCGCCTCGTCATCCCTAAGGCAGAAAAGCCTGCTGCCGCAGGCGGGGCAGAAGCTGCGGCCGGCGAAGGTGGCGATCTCGCCGCTGTGGGAAAAAGCCCGGCGCGGCCAGACCGCGAAGAAGGTGAAGGCGGAGCCGCTAGATTTGCGGCAATCGGCGCAGTGGCAGAGGCCGGTGCGCAACGGCTCGCCCTCCAGCCTGTAGGCCACCGCCCCGCAAAGGCAGCTTCCGGTTCGGATCCTCATAGAACGCCTTCAGGCGTCGAGATTGGTCGGCAGGCCCGGCGGACGCCGCTTTGCCGCCATCAACAGGTCGAGTTCGGTGGCCGACGGGCCGAACTTGTCGTAGAGGCGCTTTGCCTCCTTGTCATCCAACCGGTATTTCCTGGCAAATTCGCCGATGCTATAGGGGCGGCCACGCAACACTCTCCGCGCCGGGGTCGCCGTATTCGGTGCGTCGGTCATGGTTTTCTCCTTTTCGTCACGTCCCCTTTAAGCTAGTGCGACCTGTCGATTTGGAAAGAGCCGGCGCGCCGCATCAAGGCTTCCGGCATGCGGGAATGCGGTTGTTTTCCTGGAACCTTTTCGCCGATATGCGCATCTTCGGACCGAGGTTGCGGGCCGCGCCAAGCGGACGCGGCGGTGCTGGAGAACATCGGGATTTTTCCGCTTTCTCCCGGTGGCCAATGGCAGTCGAGCTCCCTACCCGCCCGGTACGCTTCCTCCTCCGCTCTGTTCGAACGGAAAACCGCTGCCCACTTTTGCGCGACATTCGTTAAGACAGGCGCCGACCATCCTCGCCGAAGAGGTGCAGCACATCGGGGTCGAGATGCAGCGGCAGGCTGTCGCCCGATTTCATCCGCTGCTGGCCGGCAAAAACCGCAATCAATTTCTTCCCGGCTGCGTCGGCGTGGACGACGGTCTCCGAGCCCAGTTCCTCGACAAGGGTGACGCGGGTGTCCAGCCTGCCCGCTGAGTCCGCATCGGCAAGCGTGATGTGTTGCGGCCGGATGCCGATGCTGACCCTTTCGCCCGTCGCGCGTGCCTCCTTGGCAATCACGGAAAGACGATGGCCGCCGACGGTTTCGACCTCAGCGAAACCGCCCTCGTAACCGACAATCGCACCTTCGAGAAAATTCATGTGCGGCGCGCCGATGAAGCCGGCGACAAAGCGGTTGGCCGGCTTGTTGTAGAGTTCCAGCGGTGTTCCCACCTGCTCGATCCTGCCGCCTCTCAACACGACGATGCGGTCGGCCAGCGTCATTGCCTCGACCTGATCGTGGGTGACATAGATCATCGTCGCCTTCAGGCGAGCGTGAAGGGCCGCCAGTTCGGCGCGCATGCTGACCCTGAGTTCGGCGTCGAGATTGGATAGCGGCTCGTCTAGCAGGAAGGCATCCGGCCGTCGCACGATGGCGCGGCCGATCGCAACGCGCTGGCGCTGGCCGCCGGAGAGCTGGCCCGGACGGCGCTGCAGGAAAGGCTCGATCTCCAGCATGCGCGCGGCGTCGGTGATGCGCGCTTCGATTTCGGCTTTCGCCACCTTGGTGTTCTCGAGACCGAAGGCGAGGTTTTCCCTGACGCTCATATGCGGATAGAGCGCATAGGACTGGAAGACCATGGCCAGGCCGCGATCGGCGGCGCTGATAGCGGTAACATCCTTGCCGTCGATGGCGATGCTGCCGCCTGTGGGCTTATCGAGGCCGGCGATCAGGCGCAGCAGCGTCGATTTTCCGCAACCGGAAGGGCCGACGAAAGCGACGAACTCGCCGTCGTTGACATGAAGCGAGACATCGCGAATGACCTCGACGGCGCCGAAATTCTTGACGATTTTCCTGAGCTCGAGCCCGCTCATGCACTCTCCTGTTTCTTATACTAAGATTGGCCTATTTGAGCCCCGAGCCGGCAATGCCCGTCGTAATGAAGCGCTGCAGGAAGACGAAGATCAGCACGACCGGGATCATCGAGACGACCGTCATGGCGAGGATATAATGCCATTGCACATTGAGCTCGCCGGCATAGACGTTAAGGCCGACCTGCAGCGTATAGAGTTCCTTGCGCGACAGCACGATCAGCGGCCACAGGAAGTCGTTCCAGCGCCAGACGACCGAGAAGATCGCCAGCACCGCCAGCGCCGGCGCCGACAGCGGCAGGATGATGCGCCAGTAGATCTGCCATTCGCTGGCCTTGTCCATACGCGCGGCGTCGAGCAATTCGTCGGGGATCGTCAGCATGTATTGCCTGAGCAGGAAGACGCCCGTCGGGGTGGCGACCGTCGGCAGGATGACGCCCCAGAGGCTGTCGAAGAGGTTCAGCGTGCCGATGACGGAATAGAGCGGCACGACGATGACCGAAAGCGGCACCATCAGCGTCGCCAGGATCATCAGCATGACGGCGGTGCGGCCGGGAAACTGGTATTTCGACAGCGCGAAGGCGGCCATGGAATTGACGAGCAGCGTAATGGCCGTCGCCACGACGGTGACGAAGACAGAGTTGCGCAGGAACAGGAAGAAATCGAAGCGCTGGAACGGTTCGGTGTAGTTGCCGCCGGCGAATTCGACCTGGCGCACCGGTGTGCGGTCCTTGATATTCGCTTTGACGATTTCGCCGGGCTGTTTCGGATCGACCATCTGGCCGATGATGCCGATGCGGCGCACTTCGGCGAGCACACGTGTGCTGCCATCCGGCATTGCGACATTATAGAGCGGCAACGGCTTGTCGTAGCCCGGCACCACTGCCTGTTCGGTGACATAGGGCAGGAAGGAGGGCGGGAACTCGGCAAGGGCCGCCGGCGTCTTGAAGGAAGAGAAGACCAGCCAGACGGCCGGGCCGAACATCAGGAAGACGCCGGAGATCAGCCAGATCCAGGTGACCACATCCGTCCAGTGCCAGCCTCGTCCTCGGCGGCGGAGCAGAAAGGCAGAGACAGCGCTCATTGGCGTGCTCCCTTCTTCTCATTGCGGCTACTGACGCCGAGCTGGACCAGCGTCAGGATGACGAGGACGATACCCATCAGGATCGAGGCGGCCGACGCCAGTCCCGGATTGCGCAGCGAACTCGCAAAGCCGGTCTCATAGATATATTGGGTGATGTACATGGTGCTGGTGCCCGGGCCGCCGCCGGTCAAAACGAAGACCTCGTCGAAGATCTGCACGGCGCGGATCAGCGCCAAGACCAGCACGACGATGAGGTTCGGCATCAGCAGCGGCAGGGTGATGCGTCGGAAGATGCGGATCGGACGGGCGCTGTCCATCGCCGCCGCCTCGTAGAGATCGCGCGGGATTGCCTGCAGGCCGGCGAGCAGGATCAGCGCATAAAAGCCCATATGCGCCCAGACCGAGACGAAGACGGCAAAGAAGAAGGCCCAGAAACGATCGCTGAGCCAGGAGAAGGGCTCGAAGCCGAAGGGGCTCAGCGCATAGTTCAACAGGCCTTCGCGCTGCAGGATCCATTTCCAGATCAGGCCGACGACGACGGGCGACAGCAGCACCGGGAAGAAGAAGACGGCGCGCCAGAAGCCGCGATTGGAAAGCTCGCGGTTGAGGATCAGCGCCGTTGCGAGCGCTGCGATCAGCATCACTGTGACCTGGAAGACGACGAAGACGGCGGTGTTGCGCACCGCCGCCCAGAAGGTGTCGGCAGCACAGGTCGAGGGATCGAGATAGCTGCGGCAATCGAAGAGGATGCGGTACTGGTCGGCGCCGACATAGGTCCTGTTCTGCAGGAAGATGGCGCTGCCGCTGGTCGTCGAATAGATGAAATTGATGACCAGCGGCAGCAGCACGAAGACGGTGAAGATCAGCATGTTGGGCGCCAGGAAGACGCCCGCCATGCCGTTCAGCCCGGTCAGTTTCTGCCAGCCACGCATGGGAATGTCGACGATCCCCATGGCAAGCCGGACAGGCGCCAAGAGCGCCTGCCGCAGACCGGTTCTCGCCGGTGGTTCAGAAGAAACCGTCTTCGCCGTCATCTGTTCTTCCGTCAGTTGCCGGCGACCTTGGCCTTGATATCCTCGTCGATGCGGGCATAGGCGTCGTCGAGCTTCATTTCGCCGGCGATCACCTGGCTGATGCGGGCAACGATGGCGCTGTAATAGGCATCCGACCACTTCCAGCCGGGCAGCTTCATGGCGGGTGCCGCCGTCTGGCCGGCCGCTTCGACAAAGGCCTTCAGCGCCGCCTGCACATGCGGATTGTCGGTCTTGAAGTCCATCTGGCCGGCGGCAACACCCTTATGCGCGGGAATGAACAGGCTGCGTTCGGCAAATTCCTTCTGCACGTCGGCACCTGCCAGGTAATCCATCACCTTGGCGACGTCCTTCGGGTTCTTGGTGTATTTGACGGCAACCAGACCGGCGCCGCCCTGCATGCCGGAGCATGCGGCCGAACCGCAGGGACTGCCCGCCATCACCCAGTCGAAATTGTCGCCAATCTTCTGGGCGAAGCCCGAAACCTGCCAGCTGCCCGAATAAAGATAGGCAAGGCCGCCATTGATGAAGTCCTCGGCGGCGGAGCGGTAGGTGGTGCCGGCAGCACTGACCCAGACATCCTTGTTGATGGTGCCGTCCTCGTTCCACTTGACGAAGCGGCTGAGGAAGTCCTTGGCGCCCTGATCGATCGGCGCCGGCTTGCCGTCGGCGGCAATGTAGTTGGCGCCGTAGGAGATGTTCGGGCCGGAGACACGGTGGCCGGAGCGGTCGATCGCCATGGCGAAGACCTTCTGGCTGTCGGCAACCTTCTTGGCGGCCGCCGCCCAGTCGTCCCAGGTGGCTTTCGGGCCGGGGATCTCGACGCCGGCCTGCTCGAACAGCGTCTTGTTGACGAAGCCGCCGGTTAGCGTCAGCTGCGTCATGAAGCCGGTGATGGCGTTCGAGCCGTCCGGACGCATCCAGTCGGCCTGGGCGCCGAAATTATCCTCCCAATATTTCGCATCGGTGAGGTAGGGCCGAAGATCGAGCCAGTGCTGCGCCGGCGCCTTCAGATTGGTGAGGCGGGCGATATCCGGCCCCTGCCCGGCTTCAAGCTGCACCGGCAGCTGTTCCTTGACGACGTCGTAGGAGACCTCGTCGAGGATGACGTTGACGTCTGGATTGGCCTTCGAGAAGCGCGAGAGCAGGTCCTTGATCACCTCGCCTTCGCCGCCGTCGGAATACCACATGATGCGCACGTCACCGGCATGGGCGGCAACGGAACTCAAGAGAACTGCAGCAAAAGCCGCGCCGATCGATTTCATTCTGGTCATTTTCTCCTCCACTTGACCGATCAATTCCTGCGTCCGGCCGGTCCTCCACCTGCCGGACACGTCGTCTACGAGGCCGCGCGCCGAGGCTGCCTGGCCGGTATCTTCAGATGTACCGCGTCTCCCCGCACCGACCAGTCCGTCGGGCGAAGAATACGGCCTTCGGCACGCACGGTGCCGTCCTCTTCGAAGACGACCCGGCCATAATCCGGATCGATAACGATCAACGCGCCCTCGTCGTCGCGGCGGGCCGAAAGCGTGGCGAAACGCGCCTGCATTTCGTCAACGCTACCCTCGCGCCCGAGATCGGAGAGACGGACGATCCAGCGGCCGTTGCGGCCGGCCAGACGCAGCTCGATATCCGTCGTCGGGCCTTGCTTTACCGGCTCCAATGCTCCGTTGCCGATCACCATCGCAATACCGTTGCCGGAGCGGGCGAGCGCCAGATTGCCGTCGAACACCGTGTCGTCGAAGGCCTCGAGCGGGAACCAGGCATGAGTGAAATCCGGCTGGCCCTCATGGATCTCGAAATCGAGGATCGCCAGATCGCGATACTGATGCACGCGCGGCAGCGTTCCGCAGCCGCCCCAGAAGCTCGGCCGGCCATAACCGAACTGGATGGTTTCGCCGGGATGGTTGATCCAGATCTGCGCTTCCGGCCGGCTGCCCAGACGCAGGTGCAGCACTGTCTCCTGGTAGCCCCAGGCGCCGGGACGATAATGGGCGATGGTGCCGAGTGCAGTGTCACGGGTCTTATAGTGATAGAGGGCGGCGAAACGGTTCTCGCCCTGGGAAAAGGTCCATTCCTGCGCGTCGTCGGACTGGTGCGCGGCAATTTCGGCAAGCGCTTCTGGAAAACGCAGGCCATGATCGCGAATGCAGACGGCAAGCTGCGGCAAAGCGTGAACGCGCCGGCCGTACCAGCCGCGGCCCCAGAGCAGCCGGGCGATGGCGGAGAGTTCGACCGAGCGGCCTGGGCGCAGCGTATGTTCGTAGGAGCGGCCCTGGCTACCGGTCAGCATGCCGTGATGGGCCGAGCGGGCGACGATCTCCATCAGGCGGACGATGCTGGCGGCCGCCCGGTTGCGGATCGTCTCATCCGGCGCGCAGGCGGCGAGCGCCGTCAGCCCCTTGAGATCGATCGGGAAATAGGGGACGGAATTCCACTCGGCCATTTCCCAGCGCTCGAAATGATCGAGCCAGGCGCGGACACGCTGCTCGCCGACCTGCATCTGCTCAGCGCCGGTGCGGCCGGAACGGACGAAGACGGCATCCGGGAACAGCCTGCCGCCGAGATAGGCGGCGGTATGGAAGAGAAGCGCGTGGTTTTCCGAAAAATACCACTGAACGTCGTTGCCGGGCTCATCCATCCAGAAGCGGTAATTGAGGACAGCGTGCTCGATCCTCTCGCGCAGCGCAGGCGACAGCAGATCGCTCCAGCGCGTATAGGCAAAGAGCAGCGGCACCAGCACGAAATCGGCGCAGTCGTGACAATCCTCGATGACCGGCAGCATGGCCGAGATCATCGCTTCGGTTTCCTCGCCACCCTGCCCCAGCGCAAGACGCGCGAAAGCGCAGACCGTGTCGGGCTCCGAATGGGCAGCGACCTCGGCCAGCGCCTCGGCGACGCGGTCCTCAGGGGTGGCGGGTGCCTCCCCCTGTCGCTCAGGATGACAGATCTCGACGCCGAGCGTGCGACCGAGCGAAAGCGAGCCTGTTTTGAAGGTGATGCGGAAATGGCGGAAATCGGCGGGCATATCCGCCGAGGTGCCGAGTTCCAGCTTGGTTGCTCCGGCTTCCAGATCGAAATCATAATCGAAGCGCTCGATCGACATGAAGTCGCCTTCGATCTCGACATGGCAGCTCAGCGCCACCGGCAGCGGCGCGGGAAAAAGGATCGTCACATCTTCGCCGAGATAGGCGGTGCGGTCGAAGCGCATGCCTTCGAGGATCGTCTCCAGCGCATCCGCATCGCCGGCGGCGATGGGAACGGGAACTGATGTTTCGACCTCAGGCCCTTCGACATAATCCAGCTGGAAATAGAAACGGGCGTCGCGCTCGGCGAGATCGTCGAAATAGACGCGGATCTCGTTGAGGCCGGCCGCCAGCTCGACCTCGAACAGCTGCTCGGCTTCGAGATTGCGCTGGTAAGGCGCCATGAAGCCCTGCTCGCAGCCATTGACGAAGAGGATCGCGCCGCCGCAGGTCGACAGGCGAAGCGTCGCACGCCCCACTGAGCGGGCATCGAGGAAGGTGCGCGCCCAGCAGCCGATGCGCGTCGGGCGAAACCAGAAGCCGGAGAGATCGACACGCGGGGAAGCAAAGGGAAGCCACCAGCGAACGGCCTCGAATTCGGCAGCCGGCTGCGGCCGCCTGTCCGAAAAGGCCTTCTTGAATTCGGTGCGGCAGGGATATTCATGCGGGATGAAATTCTTCGTCTTGGTGACGAAGAAAAACGGATCCATGCTGCCTTCCATCGGACGGTCGGCGACGTCATAGCGCTCCTGCCACAGATTGGCGAGCTGCCAGTAGACGATCGGGCTATCCTTCGCCGTTGCACGGAGGAGATGGGATTGCTGCTCAGCGGTCATGCTTCAGCCCGCCCCAGAACAGCTAGAGCATGATGTCGTCCGAAAACCGCTCACACTTTTCGGCATCATGCTCGATCCTTGAGACCCCGGGTAAAACGCCGACGCATGGACTGGCCGTCTAGCCGCATCTTCAAAGCCTCCCTGCTCTGCCGCTTGTCGCGGACTCCTCAGGCAACAATTGTGCATAGGCATTCCATTTGCGCAATCTGAAAGATTTTTGCATAGTAGCTGGAAGCGAGGAGACGACATGGCGGCGGAAGAGAAAAAAGGCAGGCGCACGCGCCTCGACGACATTGCCGCCCGATGCGGCGTCTCGATCAGCACGGTGTCGCGTGCGCTGGCCGGTGAAAAGGGCGTCAGGCCGGAGATTCGCAAGCTGGTGCTGGAAACGGCAAGTGCGGTCAGCTACGCCCTGCCGGCCAGCGTTGCCGGCAAGAAGGTCATGCTCGTCGCCTCCGGCGCAGCGATGATCGACTATGTCCGCAACCAGTTTACACTCTATGTGCTCGAAGGATTGAATGCGCGTGCCGCCGCCCTCGGCATCGAACTGGCGATGCGCCCGGTCGCCGACAAGGGAGATGAAGCCCGCGTCGTCGCCGAGATGCGTGATGATCCGAGCTTCGGCGGCATGCTGATCCTGACCGTCGACGAAGAGGAGATGCTGGCGGCGGCGGCCGATCTCGGAAAGCCCGTCGTGCTGGTCAACAGCGACGATCCCTATATGCGGCTTTCGAGTGTGACGCCCTGCAACCGCTCGGCCGCCTTCATCGCCGCCGAGCGGCTGATCAAGGCCGGACATGAACGCATCCTGTTCATGCTGAGGCCGGGTCGGCGGACGATCGAGCGGCGCCTTGAGGGTTGGCGCGATGCCCTGCAGCATCATGGGCTGACCGCGGATGCCGATCTGGTGCTCGAGGTCGACGACTGGCTGCCGGAACTCGGCGCCGAGGCGGTTACCCGTCTTGTCCGCGAGAAAGGCCTCTCCTTCACCGCCATCCTGACGGCGGGCGACAGTCTTGCCAATGGCGCGGTGCGCGGCTTGCAGGCGATGGGGTATGCCGTACCGCAGGACATCTCGGTCATGGGCATAGACGACCTGCCACAGTCGGCTTTTCTCAATCCGCCGCTGTCGACGGTGCATATTCCGATGCGCGAACTCGGTGCCACCGCGCTCGATCTGCTGCGCGACATGATGCTCGGCCTTGCGGCGCCGCGGCGACGGGTCGAGCTCGCCTGCCATCTCGTCGAAAGGGGTAGCGTTGCAGCCGTCAGGCATGTGCCTGCAGTTACGGAAGATCGCTGACGAGCCACGCCACTAAGTGCATGGCGTTGGTTCTAGTCGATTCAATGTCATCTTCGACGCCTCAGCCCTGGAGATTGCGGAGATCGCCCCTCATCCGGCTGCCGCCACCTTCTCCCCGTAAACGGGGCGAAGGGGATATGCCGCACCCTCTCCGTTCCGAGGGGCAGCTATCCGCGCAAACCGGACAGCAGTGGCACAAGACCGAGGGATATCAAGCCTCGATAAAACTCGCTTCGAACAGTTCTCGCGCATAGGCATCATGCGTGGTGCCGGCTTGCAGATCCGCTTTGGTGAGTTCGTCGACGAAGCAACCATTCTTCATGATCAACACCCGGTCGCACATATGGCCGATGACCGCGAGGTCGTGGCTGACAAGCAGATAGGTCAGGCCCTTTTCCTCGCGCTGATCGGCCAGCAGGTTGAGGATTTCGGCCTGGACCGAGACGTCGAGCGCCGATGTCGGCTCGTCGAGCAACAGGATGGGCGGTGACAGGATCAGTGCCCGGGCGATTGCCACCCTCTGCCGCTGGCCACCGGAAAGCTCGTGCGGAAAACGGTTTGCGAAGCTCGCCGGCAAACCCACCTGGATTAACGCCCTCTCGACCTTCGACCAGATGTCCGAATGGCCCATGGCGCGTAGCGGCTCGGCCAAGGCGGTGCCGATGCGATGGCGCGGATGCAGGGATCCGTAAGGGTCCTGAAACACCATCTGAGCGAATTTCAGCTCCTCGCGGGAGCGCTTCTTGCCGATCGGTTTGCCGCCAAGCTCGATGTGACCGGTCCAACCAGACTCCATGCCGGCGAGGCAACGCAGCACCGTCGATTTACCGCATCCGGATTCACCGACAATACCCAGCGTCTCCCCCTGGCCAACCTGAAAACTGATGCCTCTGACGACATGGTTGCTTGATTTGCCGGAGGCAAAGACGACATCGAGGTCACGCACATTGATCATTGCGCCGTCTCCAGATCGAGTTTCGTCCTGTCGAGAACAGCAAGCCGGCGAACCGGGTTCCTGGGGTCGGGCAGCGCAGCGATCAGCCCGCGGGTATAGGGATGGCGAGCATCCTCGAGACGGGTCAGGGTCTCGACGATCCGGCCGGCATACATGACGATGATGCGCTCACAAAAGGCTGCCACCATGCGAATGTCGTGGCTGATCAACAGCAGTCCGGAATTATTCTCGCGCACCAACTCATCGAGCAGCAGCAGCACGTCCTTTCGGACGCTGACATCAAGCGCCGAGGTCGGCTCGTCGGCGATGACAAGCTTCGGCCGCGCCAACAGCATCATGGCGATCATCACGCGCTGGCCCATGCCGCCCGATATCTGGTGCGGATAAAGCGCCATGACCCGCTCCGCATCGCTGATGCGCACGCGCTCCAGCATGGCGCGGGCAGCCTCATGCGCCTGTTTCTTGTGAAGACCGAGGTGAAGGCGCGCGGCTTCGGCGATCTGCTTGCCGATCGAGAGCACCGGATTCAGCGAATAGCGCGGATCCTGCATGATCAGCGCGATGTCCTTGCCGCGTAGCGCTCCCATCTGACGCTCGCTCTTTGAAAGCAACGGATCGCCGCCGAGATCCATGCGTTCGGCCGAGACCACCGCGGCCGGCGGCAAAAGGCGCATGATGGCGCGACCCGTCGTCGATTTGCCGGAACCGGATTCTCCGACGATCCCGACGCGTTCGCGCCCGACGTCGAAACTGACGTTGGAAACGGCGGGCACGGCGCCTCGGCCGAAACGGACGGTCAATCCTTCGACGGAAAGAACGGGCTGCAGATCACGATCTTGCATTTCACGATCTGGCATGGCGAGGATCCAATAGGTCGCGCAGAGCATCTCCGGCGATGTTGAAGGCAAGGCTGGTGAGGAGGATGGCGATACCCGGCATGACGGCAACCCACCAATAATCCAGCATGAACTTGCGGCCGCTGGAGATCATCGCGCCCCATTCCGGCGCCGGCGGCTGGGCGCCAAGGCCGAGGAAGCCAAGCGAAGCCGCCGTTAGAATGATGCCCGCCATGTTGAGCGTCAGGCGAACAATGACGGAGGGAACGCACATCGGCGCGATATAGAGAAGAAGGATGCGCATCGGCGAGGCGCCATAAAGACGGGCGGCGACCACATAGTCGGCGTTTCTGACGACAAGGGCCTCGGCGCGCGCGAGCCTCGCAATCGGCGGCCATGCGGTCAGCGAGATCGCGATGATGGCCGTGGTCAAGCCGGCGCCGAGTGCCGCAGCAAAAGCCAGGGCCAGGATCAGCGACGGGAAAGAGAGAACGATATCGGTGGCGCGCATCAGCAGCGCATCGGTGCGCCCTCCGAAGAAGCCGGCAACGACGCCGATCAGCAGGCCGATCGGCCCGACGATCAAGGAGATCGACAGCACGGTCTGGATGGTGATGCGCGTGCCGAAGATGAGGCGGCTCAAGATATCCCGACCGAATTCGTCCGTGCCCGCCAGATGCGCGAGGCTCGGCGGCTGCAAGGCCTCGCCAAGCGACTGTATGGCCGGATCGTAGGGCGCCAGGAGCGGCGCGAAGATCGCGACAATGCAAAGTAGACCGAGGATGACGAAACCGGCAAGACCGAGCGGCTCGTGGGCCAATTTGCGGCCGGCGCGCGCAAACGACGCCGCGATACGGGTCAACACACTTGGCGGGCGGATATGAATCTCGCTGCGGATGACGTCGCTCATCGGGCCGCCTCCCGCATACGCGGATCAAAGACGGCGTAAGCGACGTCGGCCAGGAAGTTCAACAACATGAAAATGAATCCCACAATGATGGTGCCGGCGACGATGGCGTTCATGTCGCCGATCATCAGGGCGTTTGTCATGTACTGGCCAATGCCCGGCCAGGAGAAAACGATCTCGGTCACGACAGCGCCTTCGAGCAGACCGCCATAGGAAATGGCCAGGATGGTGATCAGCTGCACCGCAATGTTCGGCAGGACGTGGTGCCAGATCGTGCCGAGCGGGCTCACACCCTTGGCTCGGGCCGCAATGACATAATCCTGGCTCAACTGCTCCAGGGTGAAGCTGCGTGTCATGCGGGTGATGTAGGCCATCGCCGCATAGGCGAGGATGACGGCCGGCAGAATGATATGGCCGAGCGCATTCCAGAAGATTTCCGTCTCGCCCTGCAGCAGGCTGTCGACCAACAACAGCCCGGTTTGCGGCGTGACGAGGCCTTCGTAAAAGACATCGATCCTGCCCGGCCCGCCGACCCAGTTGAGGCCGGCGTAGAAGATGACAAGGCCGACGATGCCGAACCAGAAAACCGGGATCGAATGACCGACGAGTGCGACCACCCGGGCCGTCTTGTCAATGAAGCTGTCGCGAAACAGCGCCGCGACCAGCCCGAGCGGAACTCCGACGAAGGTCGAAATGATCACCGCCAGCGTCGCGAGTTCGAACGTCGCCGGAAAGGCTTGAGCGAGATCCGAAGAGACGGGATTGCCGGTGAGGACGGCCGTGCCGAAATCACCATGCGCCAACCCGTTCAGATAGAGGAAAAACTGCTGGTAGATCGGCAGATCGAGCCCCAGGCGCGCCCGCATGGCCGCATAGGCTGAGGGATCGGCGAGCTCGCCGACAATCGCGCCGACCGGATCGGTGGGCAAGACGCGGCCGATCACGAAGGTCACACATAAGAGGATGAACAGGCTGACCAGCAAATGCGCCAGGCGTCGGCCAAATTCGGCTACGGAGAGTTCCTTCATGATCGGCTGTCCTGAGAGTATTACTGGGTTTCGACCTTGGTCACGTTCTCGAGACGCGTCAGCTGAGACGGATGTCCCACATATCCCTCGACCTTGCTTGACAGGACGATCGGCTCAAAGCGCTCGAAGAGCGGAAGCACCGCCGGCTTCTGTTCGACGAACATCTTCTGCATCTGAACGTAGATTTCGCCACGCTTCTTGGCGTCCGGCTCCATCGATGCCTTGGCCGTCAGGGCCGTGAGTTCCGGGATGTCCCAGGCCGAGCGCCAGACGAAATTGCCGGCATTGTTGGCTTCCTTCGAGTTGTCGGGATTGGAGGAGAACTGCTCCATCGAGCCGAGGACGTTCGGCATATAGGCGCTGGTCTGCGGGATCAGCAGATCGAAATCCCTGGCGCGATGGGCGGCGATGATTTCCGAGCCGTTGCCCTGCTGGATGTCGACCTTGATGCCGATCTGGGCAAGCGATGCCTGGATGGCGGTGGCCAGATCGATGCGCGGCGTTTGCGCGATGGTCTTCAGCGACAGCGAGAAGCCGTCCTTGAAACCTGCCTCGCTCAGCAGCTGCTTGGACTTTTCGACGTCGAGATGCCAATCGGGGTTCGGGATGGCATATTCGAAATTCTCCGGAACGGGAACGTTTCTGGCCCGGCCATAAGGGCCCATGATCGTCTTTTCGATGCCCTTGTAGTCGATGCCGTAGGCAATGGCTTCGCGAACCTTCGGGTTGGCGAGGTATTTGTTGCCGGCATTCATCGACAGCACGTAGAAACCGCCCGTCGGAATACGCTGGATGGCAAAGCCCTTCTTGTCCTGGAAGGTCGCGAGATCCGATGCGGTCAGCGCGCTGGCAATATCGATATCGCCGCGTTCGAGCATCAGCCGCTCGACCTGGCTTTCAGGCACATGCCGGACGATGACGCGGCGCATTTTCGGCGCGCCGGCCATATAATCCTTGTTGGCATCGAGGATCACCAGTTCGTTCGGAGACCAGCGATTGAGGGTGAACGGACCTGAGCCGGCCGAATGGGTTCGCATCCAGGCGTTTCCGTAGTCGTTATCGACGGCGTGGCTCTCGACCTCGACGCTGTCGACCACGCTGGTCGTCGTCGTCGTCAGCCGGTAGAGCAGAAGCTCTGCCGTCACCTGGTCGGAGAGATCGATCCGCACCGTCTGATCGTCGACGGCCTTGACGAGCTTTTCG
This sequence comes from Rhizobium indicum, assembly GCF_005862305.2. Classification (NCBI taxonomy): domain Bacteria; kingdom Pseudomonadati; phylum Pseudomonadota; class Alphaproteobacteria; order Hyphomicrobiales; family Rhizobiaceae; genus Rhizobium; species Rhizobium indicum. Next base: position 395,805 of record NZ_CP054021.1, read on the forward strand.
ACATTGTCCTTGTCGTAACCGACGCGCTTGAGGTTAGCGGCGGCGGCCTGGTCCATCTTCAGGAGCCGCGCCAGCGAGTAGACGACATCCTTTGAGGTGACCGGATTGCCGGAGGCGAAATTGGCCTTGCGCAACGTAAACGTGATGCCCTTGTCGTCAACTTTCCAGCTTTCCGCCAGCTGCGGAAGGATCTTGCCATCCGCTGTGCTGGCGACCAGCCGATCGTAAAGATTCGACATGATCTCGACCGCCTTGCCTTCGGTCGCCTGCTGCGGATCCAGCGACAGAACCTGCGCCAGCGATGTGCCGACCACCAGTTGGTCCTGCGGTGTGGCGGCCTGCGAGAGCGGTGCAGCGATCGTCAGGGCGCCGATCACGGCGCCGACGAACAAGCCCTTAGAAAAATGCTTCATTGTCAGTCCTCCCTAGACTACTATAAAAGACATATTATGTCGCCCGTATGTCGTATTATGATTTATCGAAGTCTGATATGATTTGCAAGACCCGAGCGGGAGACATGATGCAAAGGGATTGGGGGAACGGACAATGACGACACTCGGCGGTGGCCGGCAAAGACTGGCACAGCAGGTCATCGATCAGTTGCGGGCGCAGATCGAGACGGGGAAGCTACGGGTCGGCGACCAGCTGCCGACCGAGCCGCAGCTTGAAGCGACATTCGGCGTCAGCCGCACCGTGGTGCGCGAGGCGATAGCCGATCTGAGGTCTGCAGGCTTCGTCAAGCCGATCCAGGGCAAAGGCGTCTTCGTCGCGGATCCGAAGGCGCATTCGGTCCTTTCTTTAACGCCAGTGGAAATCAAGAGCATTCCGGAAACCCTGGAATTGCTGGAGTTTCGCATGGCCGCCGAGGGTGAAGCGGCGGCGATCGCCGCCTATCGCCGCACCGCCGAGCAGGAAGCGGCGATCCGCGAAGCCAACCGCAGAATGGCAAACCTAATCGAAACCGGACAGCAAACGGTGGAAGCGGATTATGCCTTCCACATGGCGATTGCCGCCGCCACGAACAACCGATTCTATGTCGATGTCCTGCGCCATTTCGGCCCCAGAGCCATCCCCCGCGGCCAGTTTCCGACGCTGCCTGAGGCCAATGACCGCAGCTATCTTCAGAAGGTTTATGCCGAACATGTCGAAATCCTCTCGGCAATTGCCGACCAGGATCCAGAACGCGCCCGCCAGGCAATGCGCGCCCATATGCTGGCCAGCCAGCGCCGCTACCGCATGCTTGCCGAGCAGCAATAGGGCTCGACACCCTTCGAAATTCATATTATGTCATATGACATTGTGTAATTTCGAAAGAGACTCAAATGTATCTGGGAACGCAGGTCGCAGCGCGGGATGACGACGATTATCGTATCTTCGCGCAACTGGGTGTGAAGCATATCAACGCCGACCCTCCGGGAAAGCCGAGCAGCTGGACGCTCTCCGATCTCGAGCGGCATCGCGACAAGGTCGAAAGCTTCGGCCTGATCCTCGATATGATCCAGTTGCCCCTGCCCTCGCAGCCGATCGAGAAGGCTTCCTATCCCGATATCCTGCTTGCCGGCCCCGAGCGCGACAGACAGATCGACGCCGTCTGCAAGCTGATCGAGAATGCCGCAGCCGCAGGCATTCCTGCGGTGAAGTACAATCTCAACCTGATCGGCATTCCCCGCACGCCGGATGAACCGGGACGCGGCGGATCGCTGAATGCCAGCTTCCGCTGGGACAAGACGGACCAGCAGGCCGAGCCCGGTCTTGCCGGCGTGCTTTCCGAGGACGAAAACTGGGAGCGGATCGACTATTTCCTGGAACGCGTCGTTCCCGTTGCTGCAAGCAACCGCGTCCGGCTCGCCTGCCATCCGCACGATCCCTATACGCCGCCAGGTTATCGCGGCGTCACGCGGGTGCTGGGCACGGTGGAAGGCCTGAAGAAATTCGTGCTGATGCACGAAAACCCGTATCACGGCCTCAATTTCTGCCAGGGTTCGATCGGCGAGATGCTGGAAAATCCCGGCAAGGAAATCGACGATGTCATCCGCTGGTTCGGCCAGCGCGGCAAGATCTTCAATGTTCACTTCCGCAACATTCGCGGCGGCAAGCTGTCCTTCATGGAGACCTTCCCTGAAGAAGGCGACATGGACATGGTCCGCTCGGCCAGGATCTATAAGGAGGTGGGCTTCAAATACATGTTGATGCCCGACCATGTGCCGACCGTCAGCGGCAAGGATCCGACCGCCACCGCATTTGCCTTCTGCTACGGCTATATCGCCGCACTTCTGCAAGTGCTCGAAAGCGAGTGAGCCGGTTTTCAACACGTCAAGAATAGGACTTCATGATGAACCCGATTGAATTGAAGAAGGCCGTCGGTAGTGGTCTCCTGTCGTTTCCGGTTACCCATTTCGACGATCAACTCAAATTCGACGAAGCCAAATACCGCCGTCATGTCGAGTGGCTTTCCGGTTATGACGCTGCAGCGCTGTTTGCCGCCGGCGGCACCGGGGAGTTCTTCTCTCTCAACCCGGCCGAAATTCCGCAGGTTGTCCGGGCGGCCAAGGCGTCGGCGGGCAAGACGCCGATCATTTCGGGAACCGGCTACGGCACATCGCTCGCCATCGAAATCGCAGTCGCGGCCGAGAAGGCCGGCGCGGACGGACTGCTGCTGTTGCCGCCTTATCTGATGTTTGCCGAACAGGCGGGTCTCATCGCCCATGTCAAGGCAGTCTGCCAATCGGTCGGCATCGGCGTCATTGTCTATAATCGCGACAACGCCGTCCTGACCGCCGACAGCATCGCGCGCCTGGCGGAGGAATGCCCGAACCTGATCGGCTTCAAGGACGGCGTCGGCGATGTCGACAAGGTGATCGAGATCACCACGCTGCTTGGCGACCGCCTCGTCTATGTCGGCGGCATGCCGACCCACGAGGTTTACGCCCAGGCCTATTTTGCCGCAGGCGTGACGACCTATTCATCGGCCGTTTTCAACTTCGTGCCCGCGCTCGCCCAGCGCTTTTACGGCGCCTTGCGCACCGGCGATCAGGCGACTGTCGATGAGATCCTCAAGGGCTTCTTTTTCCCCTTCGTCGCCTTGCGCAATCGCAAGAAGGGATATGCCGTCTCGATCATCAAGGCCGGCCTTCGTGTCCTCGGGCAGAACCCCGGCCCCGTACGCCCGCCTCTGACGGACCTTACCCAGGACGAACTCGCGCTGCTGGAAAAGATCGTCCAGGCCAACGGCGTCACACGGATCGCGGCGGAATAAAATATCGCGGCAGTAGGCCGCCGGGGTGGCCCGGCGGCTGTCCGGTTCGCACGGACATCGGCACGGCTTGGGTAGACGACCGCTATGGGGCCGGAAGCGGCGCATCTGTTATCGGGGCGAGTTCAGCAGAAGCTGCCATTCGGCATTCGACCCCACGTCGGACATTCGCCGCGTTATAATCTGGTATGCATTGCGCCGGATCTACACACTCATCGATCCTGCTAAGTTGTCGATTTGGCATTCATGGGCGCAAAACCAAACTGTGCCTTGAAGGCTCGGCTGAAGGCTGCTTCGGAATCATAGCCCACTTGCCGGGCGACCGACCCAACCTTGGCATCAGGCTGGCGCATCAAGCCCAAGGCGAGCGTCAGCCGCCAGCGGCTGTGGTAGGCAAGTGGCGCTTCTTTCACCAATGCTGTAAATCGCGCCGCGAAGCCGGACCGGGACAGGCCCGCCACGCGAGCCAGATCGAGCACGGTCCAGCGCCGATAAGGCTTGTCGTGGATGGCCTTGAGCGCGCGGCTGATGCGCGCATCCCCGAGCGCTCCAAGCCAGCCGACATTGCCGCCCCGCTCGATCCGCACCCAGCTCCGCAGGATACTGATCACCAGTACGTCGATCAGCCGTGAAATCATGATGGACGCGCCGGGATACACGTCCTGGGCTTCCTTCATCATGAAGTAGCCAAGCCCCTCGGCCCATCCGGCGGTCTCGCCGCTGGCTTTTGGAATGTGAATGACCGACGGCAGTGCCGATACGAGCCAGGGCACGGAAGCGCTTTCGAACCGAAAGGCTCCAGCGATAAGCTTGGTCTGTTGGCCGCCTCCGCCGTGGGAGACATTGAGTTTTTCGGCGGTAACCTGCGCCGCCATCAGGGCTGCCAAGTCAGCTTCAGTTGCACACTCGCCATCGCTCAAGCCGTGCCCAAGGCCTCTCGGCAGCATGATCAGATCGCCGGTTGCCACCTGCAAGGCATGGCCCTGATCGTTCACAACCGTCAGGCCCCCTTCGAGCACGATGAAGAAATAAGCCGCTCCTGGATGAAAGCGTAGCGCCCATGGTTGCCTGAGCTCGACTGTAAAGACGATTTCGCCATGCAGGCTGACCATGGCCAAAATCTGGGAAAGCAGATCCACCCGAGAGGCGAGCATGATCGCATTTTTGGACGACGGAGCATGCATTGCGGGGCTCTGGTCATGGTGATCCATCTCGGCAAGCCCTAGTTTGGTTTTGTCTTCAATGAGGAATTATCTGGCAGTTCAGGTGTTTGCGCGAAGGCAAGGCCATCCCGGTCTTCCTGCCGTCGTGTAGCCGACAGCATTGCAGATTATCCGAATTAAGCAATCGCGCTGATGCGCTCTATAGGAGCTCCAAATGAAATCTCTTCTCATGTCCGCCCTAATGCTGACGACCGCCATGCTTGGTGCTGCACCCGCAAGGGCCCAGCCGGCTCTCCCGGATCAGACAATTAAGAATATCGTTCTTGTCCACGGCGCCTTCGTCGACGAAACCAGTTGGGACGGCGTCGCTGCAATCCTGACCGCCAAGGGCTACAAGGTGACTGCGGTGAAGAACCCGTTGACCTCGCTTGCTGACGACGTCGCTGCCACCAATGCGGTGCTGTATGCGCAAAATGGCCCGGTTGTCCTGGTGGGCCATTCCTGGGGTGGCGTGGTGATCGGCGAGGCGGGCGACAACGCCAAGGTGGCATCACTCGTCTATGTCTCGGCCTTTGCGCCCGAGAAAGGTGAAACCATCACAGCATTGGCAGCCAGCGGTCCGGCAACCCCCGGAGCGGCGGCCATTCGGCCCGACGCAAAGGGTTACTTGAGCATCGATCCTGCAGTATTCCCCAGTGCAGTGGCGGGCGACCTGCCCAAGAAGATCGGTGAACATCTGGCAGCGCACCAGATGCCGATCAACCATACTGCCTTCGATGCGCCTGCTGAGGTCGCGGCATGGCACGACAAGCCAAGCTGGTACGTCCTGAGCTCCAAGGACCTCGTCCTTGACCCCCACGCACAGGCTTTCTTTGCCGAACGGATGAAGGCCAAGGTGACGACAGTCGAGGGTAGCCACGCCTCGCTGGCCTCGCACGCCAAGGAAGTGGCTGCGGTCATAGAAGCGGCCGCAGGAGCAAAGTAGCCCTCGTCAACCGATGCTATCGCCCGCCTAGCGGTGGTCGGTAGCATCGATGTGCAACGATCCCAGTTCGCAGGGTCGCACTCGCAGCGCTGACCCCTTGTCACTGGCAACACTGTGATAATGGCGACTTTCAAACTGGCCGTCTTAACGCGTCTCCGACCGCGGCGAATAGCTCGAGCAAAGCCCCCCTGCCCACGCGCCATGGCCTCGGACAGCGCCGCACGGGAAACCGCCGGAATAGGACTCAGCCATCACGCCTCCTCACCCGCCCATCATAGCGGTTGCGTGGTAGCGCACGGCACCGCACTGGCAGCCGCCGCTCACCTCTGGAAAGGAACGGCTATCCCTATCGCTGCCTCGACACCGACGTCGACCACGGTGCACGGGCGGCAATGGGGTCATTCCATGCCGATGTCGATAGCCTGCGATCGTTGTTCTCAATGGCGTCAGCGTGCTCACTCAACCGACCAACCATGATCTTGTCGAGGCTCTCGGGATCACGGAGCGGCTGAACTCTTCGCATACATATGACGTGGTTATCGTGGGTGCCGGGCCATCCGGTCTCGCCGCGGCGGTCTACGCCGCATCCGAAGGACTGAACACGCTGGTCATAGAGGCAGTTGGGCCTGGCGGACAGGCGGGCACGAGTTCGCGCATCGAGAACTATCTCGGATTTCCAATGGGTATTTCGGGACAGGATCTTGCCCGGCGAGCGCAAATACAGGCTCAGAAGTGCGGCGCACGTTTCGCCGTCGCCGAGGCGGCGCGGCGTCTCGATTGCACCTTGCTATCCGTTTGGGCGAAGGATCAGTCGTGGTCCACTCGATCCACGGCTGGCTGACGCACAATCCGGTGAACCGCGAAACAGCGGATCAATCGGTGGCCGTCTGAGAAAGAACCGGGCAAGCCGCTAAGAACTCCAGATGCGACCGAAATTCTGCAGCTCCGTCAGGAGGTTGCGGGCTCTTTGCAAGTCAGGCGTATCGAACCCATCCATGAACTGACCATACACTGGCTCAAGAACGCTCCTGGCCGCGTCGATCCGCGTTTGGTCCCGCAGCAGGGCCGCAAGATCTGTGGCACCACGGATCCGCCAAGCCCACGCACCGTTTTCTTCTGCGGCTTGCAAGGATTGCCGCAAGGTGACTTCCGCTTCTTCGTCGCGCCCGACCGATCGCTCCTTGACAGCCCGAAGGCGGAGCAATTCGGGCACCATCGAACGTTGCGGTCCGATGTCGAACAAATAGTCGAGAATACGTACTGCTTCGTTCATATGTCCGATCGCATAAAGGGCGCGGATCAGAAGTGCATAGTAGGCATGACGACCCAACTGCCGAAGGCCGGTGCGGAGTTCGTCGAACGCTGACATGGGGCCATCCGGATCAAGCCGAGCGCCCGAAAGCACGTAAAGTGCTTCTGCGTAGCAGTTGGCCACCGGGATCCACGTCGGCATGCCGTTACGATAAATCGTATCCTTCAGTCGCTCGGCGTAGTGGATCGCCAGCGTCCATTCCTGACATTCGCTTAGAATGAAAAGCGCTCCGTGGGTGTAGCATGAGACGAGGGTCCATCCATGATGAGCTTCCAGAGCTTCTTGTGCGCAAATCTTAACTGTATTCAGACCCGTCCCGGGTCTGACAGAGCCCAGCCACTGCAAAGCGCCCAGTGTCGTTTCGCTCCTGATCTTCGGATCAAGATCAAATCGAGAAGCCGTACCGTCGGAAAAGCCCCGCACCTCCCGACTCAACCTCTCCATCCTGGCTATCGCGGGCGGGTACTGGCAGTGTATGATCTCCAATTCCGTAAGAAGGATCTCGTGCTCCCACTGCGCGGAGCGATTGTTAGAGCGCGTTGCGACACGCTTCAACTCCTTGAGAATCTTCCGAACCTCGGTCTGGTTGCCAGGCAGGAGCCGATATCGCGCCAAGGCACCCAAGGCCTGGCATTCGGCATATGTATCGCGGATCTTGCGTGATAACTGGATTGCGGTTTCAAAGGTCTCAATGGCCTTCTCCGCATCGGCTGATATATAGCTGCTCACTGCCGCAAGCCCGACGAGCAGCTTGAGCTTCAGGGCTCGATCATCGCAGCCGAGGCGATCGAACTCGGCGAGCGCCTGTTCGCAGTTCCTGCGGGCCTCTTCGCTCAACGACAATTCATGCCACAGTGGCAATCCCGATGCCACCAACTGCATGCCAAGCAGCGGATCGGCGCGAAGAAAGAGTGCCCAACCGATGGCCCTGCGCAAATCGTCCGCACGACTGGCGTAGGCGATATGCCACTGCCGCGTCGAAAGTCTTGCCTGGTCGGCATTCACACGAGCGAAGATGTCCAGCACAAGTCGGGCGTGGGCCTGAGATACAGCGGTCAGTTCCCCCGCGGCTTCCAGCAGATTGCCTGCGAATGCTCGAGTACTGTCGAGAAGCCGGTATCGCATCCCACCTGACATTTGTTCGACGCTCAGCATCGACTTGGCGCGCAGGCCGGCAATGGCATCAAAGACGACGGTTGGATCCAAACCCGAGTGGACAACGATGCTGACAACCTCATCCATATCGAACGTGCCCATGAAGATCGAGGTGGCGCGCAACACGGATGCCTCGCTCTTCGTTAGGAGTGCGTAGCTCCACTGCATCGTCGCAAGCAGAGTCTGTTGACGAAGTGGTCCCTCCTGGTCAGGTCCGACTAGCGTGGCGAAACGATCGTCAAGTTCTTTGAGAACATCAGCAGCACTTCGGCTTCCGAGCCGGGATGAGATAAGTTCTATGGCGAGAGGCGATCCATCGAGCAGCCTGCAGATCTTGGCAACCGCAGATGCATCTCCATCCTCCATGTTGTATTTCCCTTTCTCGGACGCTCGCTCGACGAGAAGTTGTGGCGCGGAATAACGGAGGACTTGTTCGGGCGTGTAGATATGGTCAGGCGGCGGCACCTCCAGAGGAGCAAGCCAGAAGACCTCTTCTCGCTTCGCGCGGAGAGCCTGGCGGCTCGTCGCAACGATCCTGACGTCACTAGTGTTCACAAGAATGACATCGCAAAGATGCGCAACGGCATTGAGCACATGCTCGCACGTGTCCAGCAATAGCAAGGTCTTCCTTCGAGCGAGGATGGATGAGATCGCGTCGAGGCGATCCTGGCTACCTGAACTGATGCCGAGCGCAGCCGCAACTGAAGGGATAACGAATTCCTCGCCGGCCACTCGGGAGAAATCTATGAAGGTGATGAGATCTCCCTCTTCGTCTTCGAGCAGTTGCACTGTGGCGACTGCAACCGTTGTCTTGCCGATGCCCCCGGGGCCAACGATCGTCGTCAGCCGGTTGGCGGCAATCCTAGCTCGCAATTCAGCGATTTCGGCATCCCGTCCGATAACCGTGGCCAATTCGGGAAATCGGGTGTTTGCCACAACGGGCAGATCCGCAATTTTTGGGATTTCTCCGGTAATGACCTGATCGGTCAGCCGGTAGCCGCGGCCTACGAACGTCCTGATATAGTCTTCTGTTGGAGTGTATTCCCTCAGTGCCCGCCTAAGCGAAGCGATTGTCACTTTCAGATTGGCTTCATGGACAAAGATGCCGGGCCACGCGGCATTATACAGCTCCTCCTTATATACCAACTCACCCTTCTTCCGGGCCAAGGTCACGAGCATCTCCATTGCCCGACCGCCAAGCTGAACCTCTTCGGCACCGCAAAACAAACGGCGATGCTCCCCGTGAAGGCGAAAGGGACCAAATGCCACCACATCATCCGGTTCCGTCGGTACCATGTGTTCCTCTTAGCGTGCTGATGATCGACCTGGCGCAAGAATGATATCAATGTCACTATCGCGCGGGTGGACGCGGCATCTCAACATCACTCTAAGCTAACGAACACGGGAGGGTCTGCCTCCCACCTGTGGGCCTGTCGGACGAACTTACCCCAGTTGCCTCATTTTTACGGGCCGCGCCACCGCTCGCCGTTAAGTCTTTCCTCAACGGAACACCCGATGCTTGGATCTTCAAATCAATAAACAACGTCGCCGCACAGGTCTGCTCGTCAGTGCCTCCGTCGCGCGCAACTGGTTGCAGCCTGTAAAATCTCGGACCGCCGGCGCGAAGTTTTCTGCCGCGGCAAACCATCCCACGCCAATATTTACCGGATTTTACCTCCCAACGGGAGCGAACTCTTATAATATTGAAGCTGAATATGGATTGACTGCCCTACGAGTGCAAAACCATTGAGGGGAACCAATATGGGCTCTCACGCTAGGAACGGCTATTTCGGGTTCGGACCATATCGCTTGAATCCTGCTGCAAGAGTTCTCCGGCGAGGCGACGATCTGCTTGCGATAGGCAGCCGCGCCTTCGATATCCTTGCCGCTCTCGTTCAAAATCATGGACGGGTCCTCTCTCACGCGGAGCTCATGGCATTCGCATGGCCCGGTCTCCACGTCGAAGCCTCCAACATAAGAGTGCAAATGACGCATCTGAGGCGCGAAATCGGCTGTGGCGAAAACGGCAATCGCTATATCGTCAGCGTGGCGGGCCGCGGCTACAGCTTCGTCGCCCCCGTCATATGGGAAGAGGCGTCCGAGCCGGAGGACAGGTATGCGCCCTTGAGCTGCTCAGGTTTGCTGCAATGGATCTGACGGCGCAACGAATACCTCTTTTCCGCCTCGTTTGAGCCACCCTATCGGCCGAGACGAGAATATTTCCAAACTTTCGCAGATGGTGGCTGAGCGCCGCTTCGTGACCGTTGTGGTTGCAGGAGGGGTCGGCAAGACGACTCTGGCCATCTTGGTGGCGCACGCCCTCCACATGTTTGACCATGCGTGTTTTGTCGATCTCGGCATCATCGATGATGAAACGGCCGTCTTGGAAGCGGTAGCCTCGGCTCTGGAGGCCCTTTTCAGCAAGCGATGCCATCGGCGACATCATCTTGTCAAACGGGATTGCGGCGAAGGCTCCGAGAGGAAAGCCCGAATAGAAGGTTGTCCAACACGCGGCCAAGCACGGCAAAATCGCAGGATTTAACCACAATTAATATGCGTTCGAGGCTGGGTTGGTCGATTATTTCCCGTATCGCCATCGAGATCAATGATCGGAGAACGTCGCATGTCCCGAAACCTTGGACTTATCTTCAGCGCCCTGGTGGCGTTCGCAAGCACATCTCCCGCCGCGGTCGCTGCGGATCTCAAAGCCAAGACCGTTGTCCTTGTTCACGGCGCTTTCGCCGACGGATCGTCCTGGCAGAAAGTCATCCCTCTTCTGGAAAGGGCCGGATTGAAAGTTGTCGCCGTCCAAAATCCGTTGGAGTCCCTGGAGAGCGACGTGGCTTTCACCAAGCGCGCGATCCGCGATGCCGAAGAACCCATCGTACTCGTCGGTCATTCGTGGGGCGGCGTAGTCATCACGGAGGCGGGTGATGACCAGAAGGTGAGATCCCTGGTCTACGTAGCTGCCTACGCGCCTGATGCCGGTCAATCGCTGGTCGATGTCGCCTCCAGGTACCCTGACCAGGAAAGCCGGAAGACATTCGTCAAGGACGAGGATGGGTATCTGAAGATAAGCGATGACGGCATTTCCAGGTATTTCGCGGCCGGCCTCTCCCCGGACGAGCAGAGGCTCGTTGCCGTCGTGCAGGGACGTTTCCATGTGCGTGCCACCACCACGCCCGTCAGCCATGCCGCCTGGCGTGACAAACCGTCTTTCATGGTCGTGGCAACGCAGGACCAGATCATCGCTCCCCAGATGCAAAGGGATCAGGTGAAATCTGCAAAGGCGGAGATGATCGAGGTACCTTCCGGCCACGTGGCGATGCTCTCCCACCCCGAAGAGGTAGCGGATCTCATTGTGAAGGCGGCCCAATAGGTGGCAAGGGCGAGCACGCCTCTTTCCCTTGGGGCGAAACAACTGAAATCCGGATCGAGAACGGCGAATAAGACGATGCCACCCCTCGTTATAGCCTTACGCTTCGAAGCGAAGTGGGTGCTTACGGAAGGCGAGGCCAAGGTGACATCCCTGAAGGGTTCTACCATCGTGACCATCCGCCGTACCGCACCCATTAACCACATCAAATAAGGAGGACTCTATGAGCAAAGGTAAAGTTCTTGTGGTGGGGTCGAATGCCACCCGGATTGAAATTCAGGGCGGTGGAACTGGCCCAACCGGCCAATATCTCAACGAAACCGTGGTGCCAGCCATGGCTCTTGTTGCCGCCGGATACGAGATCGTGTTGGCAACGCCCGACGGAACCAAGCCGCACATCGATCCCGTGTCGGACGCGGCACAGCATTTTGACGGCAACGAAGCTGCTCACAAGCGCGGGCGCGACTTCTTCGACGACCATCGGGCGATGAACGATGCCAGGACATTGAGATCAGTCATCGAAAACGGGATCGATGGTTATGCCGGCGTCTTCGTACCCGGCGGTCAGGCACCGGTCGTCGATCTTATGCAGGATGCCGATCTCGGCGAGATCCTCCGCCGATTTCATGCTCGCCGGAAGCCCACGGCCTTTCTTTGCCACGGGCCGATCGGCTCGCTGGCCGCACTGCCGCACGCAAAGGAATATCGGGCCGCCCTGATTGCTGGTGATGTTTCGAAAGCGTCTGAACTCGCCAGGGGCTGGCAGTATGCCGGTTATAAGATGACGGTGTTCTCCGCCAGTGAGGAGAAACCGATCGAAGAACAGGTCCTTCACGGCAAGCTCTATTTCAACATGCCAGACGCATTGCGCATGGCGGGTGGCGACGTCACGACTAACCCGGTCGACTTCTCCCCCCATGTGATAGAGGACCGCGAGCTGATCACAGGCCAAAATCCGCGATCGGATCATCCTCTTGCGGCGAAACTGGTCGAGGCCCTCAACCGGGTGACGGTTTCGGCGTGATCTGATGGAACGCGGCATGGAAGGTGATGGCGTGCCTTCTATGCCGTTGTCCCGACCCGCAACGTCTCGTCCGCCCAAGCGAGTTACCTAATGCATTCCATCAGGAACCTTCTGTATGACACAGTCGCCGACCAAGATCACAGCCATCCTGACAGCTCATCTCGGCAAGGCCGTCGAGTTACGAGCATTGCTTGTTGGCATGGCACCGCTTTGCCGCGCCGAACCCGGCAATCTGCGCTGGGATGTCTGGTGCGACCGGGCGCATGGCGAGCGATACGTGCTCGACGAACTCTATCTGGACGCCGCCGCCGTCGAGGTGCATCGCATGACACCTCATTATCAAGCCTATCTGGCCGAGATTCCCAAAATGGCAGAGAGAACGGTCTGGGTGCTGGAGGCGGTAGAGGTCAAATAGTTCTCAGCAACACGACAGCACCGCCGCGGCCTATCGGTGCGATTCGAACGCCTACATTTAAGCTGTCATTTGGCGGTCAAACGAACCCCAACGATGTCCGCTTGTAGGGTGGGCCCAACGCGCCGTAGACGACCGATATGAGGGCGCAAAGCAGCCGCAGCCCATGGCTACTGTCGGACCACGGCCGTCATTCGTCCCCATTTAGGATTTCGTCCAAAGTATCTTCATCAGAGACGTCTTCGTTGCCAAAAACGCGATATCTCAACATGATCATCGTCGAAAACAGAAATCTCGACACGCTCTCCAACCACTGTGGCCGTCATGTCTATCGTGTCAGGACGATATCCGATGAAATAGTGGACTTTCGCATCATCGAGCCGTTTTAAACCCCGAATACTTTCGACATCGGCGGCCTCCTTCGGACTTGCCTTGCTAGATCACCATTTCGCGCAAATCGCGGATAATTCCGCCGGGGCCGTCCTCGGCTGCAGCGTCTACGCCAATCTTCGTTAGCCAGCACCACATGCTGACCCGGTGGAAAAGAGTGTAGAGCCGAAGCGCCCTTTCGGTGTCCGGGTGATCGATCGAGCCGTAACCTTCCAAAATTGGCTGGTAGCTGCGCGGGTCTTCATGTGCAGAGCAGAAAAGCGCCTTGGCCAAGTCGAAGAGCTTGTCCGCAGCGCGTGCGTTTCCGAAATCGACAAGCCCACTCAACTCAAGTCCGCCAGCCTTGCCACGCAACGCTAACACATTGCCCTGATGAAGATCGTCGTGGGCGAGGACTGCACCGTCGCTTGCGTCAAAAAGATCGAAGCTGCCTTGGGCAAATCGTTGCAGAGGACGTGCCAGCTCGGGGTCGCCGCCAAGGTTGCGAAACCGCCGAAACACGTCGTCAAACGCCGGTTCGTGGGTGTCGGTTTGTCGATGCCCTGGCCATGCACGTAGCCATAAGCAGGCATCGGCACCGCATGAATGCGTCTCAGAAGCTCCCCATCTGGCGATAGACCCTTTTGATATCAGGCTCGGCCATCCAGTGACGAAGCGAGCGGCCGGGCAGATGAGTCAACAAGGAATAGCGTAATGGGAGAACGGACCGTGATTCATCGACGCGCAGCCAGGTAGGAACCGGCAGCGTCAAATCCTTGAGCCAGCCCGCTACGAGCGCCTCCTTGGAGGGTCCCCACTCGGGCTCGTGCGGATAAATCTTGAGAACCAGCGACCCGTAATCGGAACCCGCGAGATCGATCTTGTAGACCTCGGTGCTGCCGCCCTCCAGTCGAGAGAAGCCGCTGATGGCGAGCCCAGGCTCATGCTGCTGGATGACCTGCAAGACAACTTCAGCGGTCAGTTCGAAAGTCATCCTTCGTCTCGGTGCCATTGCATGCGACCTCTTGTCGCGCCTTCACGTAACGAGATAAGCTCTGTGCATCTCACTATAATCAAGGCAATTGCGCAACGCTGACGAGGAACTCCACGGTGCCGGAAACTGGCTGGACCCGCGGCGTCAGTCCGTAGCCGGTGGGTGCCAATCGTTCGGCACGTTAGGACGGTCCACATTGCGGCTGATTCCGCCCAGGCGGCCATATCGACATCAGCTGTATGCCCGAACCGACCCAGTGACGGGTCTTCGGCGAGGAACGGAGTGGTCGCGGCATTTCCCTTCTCCCCGCAGGCGGAGGCCCGAAGGACCGGGTCGAGACCAGTGGCTCGACCCTCGGCAAAGGTGGCGGCAACCGGATGAGGAGCGGGCTTCGGCGATCTCCGGGGCCGAGGATTCGTATGCCCCACCGGTTCTTGCGCCTAGAGCGCCACGCCGGTGCCTCGGTCAAACACATGCACCTGATCGCTGGTGATGCTTGCCTCGAAGACGGCGCCGTAGCGGGCGGGATATTCGCCGTCGACGATGGCGGTCACCTGCTGGCCGGCAAGATCGAAGACGACATGGGTCTGGGCGCCTGTCGGTTCCACCAGCATCGTCCGGCCGGCGAGCGGCGTGCCGGCGGCAACACCGGGAATGAGATGTTCAGGGCGCAGGCCGATGGTGACGGCCTGGCCGGCCTTGACCTTTCGGTCGGGCGCAATGCGGATTGCCGTTCCGTCGCTGAGACGAGCAGCAGGCCCACCATTTTCGCCGTCGACCGTGCCTTCGAGCATGTTCATCGCCGGCGATCCGATGAAGGCGGCGACGAAGAGATTGGCGGGCTTCCTGTAGAGCTCGAGCGGTGTTCCCTGCTGTTCCACCCTGCCCTGATTGAGCACGACGATACGATCGGCCAGCGTCATCGCTTCGATCTGGTCATGAGTGACATAGATCGAGGTCGTCCTGACCTTCTGGTGAAGCGTCTTGATTTCCGAGCGCATCTGCACGCGCAGCTTGGCATCGAGGTTGGACAGCGGCTCGTCGAACAGGAAGACGGCGGGATTGCGCACCACGGCGCGACCCATGGCGACACGCTGACGCTGGCCACCGGAAAGCTGGGCCGGCTTGCGGTCGAGGAGCTCGGCGAGATCCAGCATGCGGGCGGCCTCGGCCACCCGGGCCTCGATCTGCGGTTTGGCAATGCCGGCGAGCTTCAGATTGAAGCCCATGTTTTCGGCAACCGTCATGTGCGGATAAAGCGCATAGGATTGGAAGACCATGGCGATGTTGCGTTCGCGCGGCGTCATGCTGTTGACGACCTTGCCGCCGATGGCGATCTCGCCATCGGTGATCTCCTCGAGGCCGGCGATCATTCTGAGCAGCGTCGATTTTCCGCAACCGGACGGGCCGACGAGCGCGACGAATTCGCCATCCTCAATATGAAGTGAGATGCCGTGGATGACGTCGACGGCGCCGTAGGTCTTGCTGATATCGGTGAGTTCAACGGATGCCATGATTGCACTCCAACGGTTCGGCTCAGGACTTCACGGCGCCGGCGGTCAGACCGGCGATGATGTGTCTCTGCGCAACGAAAAAGACGATGATGGTGGGAAGGATGGTCAGCGTGATGAAGGCCAGCACCAGCTGCCATTCCGTGCCGTACTCGCCGCGATAAACCATGATGCCGAGCGGCCAGGGATATTTGGATTCCGAGTTCAGCATGATCAGCGGCAGGATGTAGCTGTTCCAGCTGCCGACGAAGGAAATGATGCTGACGGTGGCGACGATCGGCCGCGAAAGCGGCAGCGAGATGTGCCAGAAGAAGCGGAGATAACCGCAGCCGTCGACGAAGGCCGCCTGAAACAATTCTTCCGGAAGATTGCGGAAATAGTTTCGAAACAGCAGGATGCTCATGCCAAGGCCGAAAGCCACCTGCGGCAGCACCACGCCCCAATAGGTATCGAGCAGGCCGAGATCGCGGATGCGGATGAAGAGCGGCAGGATCGCGGTCGCCGCCGGAAACATCAGGCCGAGTAGGAAATAATTGAGCAGGAACGACGATCCGAAAAAGCGGACATGGGCAAAGGCGAAAGCCGCCATGGACGAGACGATCAGCGTCAGGAGGACGGTGAGCGACGCGATCACAAGCGAATTGCCGATCTGCAGCCAGTAGCGTTCACCGAAAAGAATGTCGGTATAGTTCGCCCATTGCCACTCAGTCGGCAGGCCGAAGGGATTGGTGCGCAGGTCGCCCAGCGTCTTGAAGCCGCCGAGCGCCGTCGTCAGCAGCGGCACGAGCACGATTGCGGCAATCAGGCTCAGCGACACGTAGAGATAGACGCGTGTTGATGTGCTCATGCGGATGGAAGAGCTCATATCAGTCATGGCGCATGAATATCCTTTTGTAACCGAAGGCGAGCGTCACGCAGATGATGAAGAGCACGACGCCGACGGCGCTGCCGAGGCCGACCTGCATGCGCATGACGCCATAGGTGTAGAGGAAGGTGACCATCGTCTGGGTGGAGTTGGATGGCCCGCCGCCGGTCAGCGGCATGATCATGTCGAAGAGCTGCAGCGAGCCGACGACGGCAAAGAAGATGGAAAGACGCAAGGTCGAGCCGAGCAGCGGCAGCGTGACGTAACGGAACTTCTGCCAGCCGGTGGCTCCGTCGATTTCGGCGGCCTCCAGCACGCTCTTGTCGACGGATTGCAGGCCGGCGATGAACAGCATCATGTGGAAGCCGAAATATTTCCAGACGATCACCCCAAGCACGGCATAGATCGCCACGTCCTTGTCGGCGAGCACATAAGGGTTGGCAAAGCCGAAGAAGTTGGAAACGGCGGCAAACAGGCCATAGTCGCCATCATAGACGAAGCGCCAGATAAGGCCCGCGGCAACGTCCGCCAGCACATAGGGCAGGAAGAAGATCAGGCGGTAGCCGACGACACCCGGAATGCGGTGCGCCAGCATGGTCGCCAGCCAGATGGCCAGCGGCACCTGGATGCAGATCGAGATCACGATGATCAGGCCGTTATTGACCAGCGCCTGCGTGAAGGCCGCATTTCGAAACAATACCTGGAAATTGCGGAGCGCGATGAACTCGGTCGGCGTGCCGTAGCCGTTCCACTTATAGAGGCTGTACCAGGCCGCCTCGCCCATCGGCATGATGACGAAGAGCGTGAAAAGCAGCAGCGCCGGCGGCAGGAAGATCAACAGCACCGCCAGCCGGTCATGGGCGACCGAGCTCTTGCTGTTTGCAGCTCTTTTTGCCGGCCTTGCGGCCGTGGTTATCGATGGGACTGAAATATTGGCCATTGTTCCTGCTTTCGGCATGTCGGCAGCAATGCTGGCGCTCCAGCTCTTCACTGGAGCGCCAGGAAGGGTCTGCAGGCGCTGGTTATTGTTCCAGTTCGAAAGCGTCCTGGATCATCTGGGCGCCGTCCTTGGAATTCATCTGACCGGAGACGATTTCCACCGACACGTCGTTGACGACACGGCCGACCGCCGCACCGAGATCCTGGTCGAAATAATTCTGATGCCACGTCGAGCCGGCCAGCTGTTTGGCCGATTCGGCAAGCAGCGGGTTGGTGACGCCGTCGCCGGCGCCGACGGCAACGGGCAGAAGCATGCCGGCCTTGGCCATCGCCCGCTCATTGTCCGCATTCGTCAGGAAGGCGAGGAAGTCGAGCGCTTCCTTGGAGGCCTTCTTGGTGACGGCCCAGCCGTTCAGACCGCCAAGCGTATCCGTCGGCTTGCCGGCGCCGCCATCGACCGCCGGGAAGGCGAAACGGCCGATATTGTCTGGAGCAAGGCCCTTGCCGTCACCGGCATTCTTGCGCTGGTTGGCCTCGGTATTTTCAAAGCCGAGGATGATCGCAGCCTTACCGTCACCGAAAACGCCGAGCGCCTGCGGCCAGGTCGAGCCGAGATAGCCGGGCTGGAACGGTTCGAGCTTTCCGAGTTCGGCGAGATCGTCGCCGGCCTTGATGATCGCAGGATCAAGGAAACCTTCGCCCTGGCCGGTCTTTGCCGCTTCGAAGACTTTCTGGCCGCCTTCGCGCATAACGAGATAGCTCCAGTAGAAGTGGATCGGCCATTTTTCACCGCCGCCGCCGGCGATCGGCACGATGCCGGCGGCCTTGATCTTCTTCACCGTGCCGAGAAAATCAGCCCAGTTCTTGATGTCCTCGGCCTTCACGCCGGCCTTGGCAAAGAGTTCCTTGTTGTAGAAAAAGCTGACCAGACCGACCTTATAGGGAACAGCCCAGGTCTTGCCCTCGAATGTCAGGCCGCTGACCGAAGCCGGGCTATAGGCGCCGCGCAGTTTGCCGCCATCGGCATCCAGCGCCGGCGTCACATCCTGGAGGGCGCCGGTCTCGGATTGCTGCTTCAAGACGCCGCCGCCCCAGCTGAAAAAGAAATCCGGCACGTCGTCGGATTGCAGCAATGTCGGAAGCTTGGCCTTGAAGGCCTCGTTTTCGAGAAACTGCATCTGGATATCGACGTCGGGATGCTGGGCTTCGTATTTCTTGACGATGTCTTCCCAGGCCGCGACATATTTCGGGTCGAGCTCGAGATGCAGCCACTTGACGACTGTCGCCGCCGAGGCAGCACCTGCTCCGGCCAGCAACATGCCGGCAGCCGCGGCCATGGATGCGATACGCCTGCCGCCAAAAGCGGCGCTCTTGAACCTAAAAGTCATGATTTTTCCTCCCAGGGGTCCTGTCCTCACAATTTTTCCCCTATGCGGATTAATTCAACGGAGCTTTCGCATATTGTCAACCCAATGCCTCTATTTTTATCAAATGCGCTTGACAGGACCGCTGAATTCCCTGCTATTTATTTCGTAACCCGTTAAAAATATTTGGGTTCCGCCCCAACGAAACGCTCGCCTGGCTAGTTCCAATGAAGACCGCAGATCCCGAATTAATGCGCGCGATCAATCGCTTGAACGTGCTCGATACCATCAGGCGCCATGGTCCGATCTCGCGGATAGAGATCAGCGAGCGTACCGAACTCTCCACTACCACCGTTTCGGCCATCACCGCCTCATTGCTCGACGACGGGCTGATCCTGCCGCGTCACGAAGGCGATATCCGCAATGAGGCGGTGCGCGGTCGGCCGCGGGTGATGCTGGAGCTCAATCCCGATGCCGCCCGCGTGGTCGGCGCCAAGATCGCCGCCAACAGGATGGTCTTCGTCGTCACCAATTTCCGCGGCGATGTGCTGTCGAAGCTCGCCTTGCCGATCCGCATCGACCGGCAGCCGATCGGCGTCATCGCCGATCTGGTCGAGGATGGCGTCAGGCGCTGCGTCGTCGATGCCGGGCTTTCGCTGGAGGATGTCGACAGCGTCTGCCTCGGCTTTCCCGGCGTCATCGAGCACCGCACCGGATATATCCGCAGCAGCCCGATCTTTCGCGACACCAATGTCGATTTCGCCGCCGAAATGTCGACGCGGCTGGCAACGCCGACCATTGTCGAAAGCGACGCCCACGCCATCACGCTTGGCCATCACTGGTTCGGAAAGGCCCGCGATCTCGAGGATATGGTGCTGATTTCGCTGGAACAGACGCTGGGGCTCGGGGTCCTGCACGGCAACAGCCTGTTTCGCGGCGCCGGCGGACTCAGCCACAATCTCGGCGACCTCGTGCTCGGCATGGGACCGAACGGCGTCGTCCGGCTTTTCAGCCAGGCCGGCGAAAGCGCGATCCTCGGCGAACAGCAGGCCGACGGGCGTTTTGCCGAAGCGATCCGTCTCGGCCGCGGCATGAACCATGCCCAGGCGCTGATCAAGGCCGATGACGACCGGCTGATCAGTGCCGCGATCCGCGCCGGCGAAGCGGTAGGTTTGACCATTGCCAACATCGTCACGCTGTTTGCGCCGCCGCGGGTCATCCTGGTCGGATCGAGCCTAGCGCTCGGCGAACCCTTTCTCAATAGCCTGCGCGATGCCTATGCGCTCGCCATTCCGCCATCGCTGCGCGGGGTGAGCGAACTCGTCTTCGACGATTCGACCGACGATTTCTGGGCGCAAGGTGCGGCGGCGGTGGCGCTCTACGAACTCTACGAATCGCCCTGGAGCACGACAGGGCCGGCGCTCTGACGGGCGTCACAATCAAGACTCAATGGAGGAATTCATGGACAAGGTCGGTATCGGCATCATCGGATGCGGCAATATTTCGGGCGCCTATCTCACGGCGATGGCATCCTTTCCCATTCTCGAGATCCGCGGCGTCGCCGATCTCAACCGGGAGTTGGCAGAAGCAAAGGCTGCGGAATTCAATGTTCCCGTCAAGACCGTCGAGGAGCTTTTCGCCGATCCCAAGGTCGAGATCATCGTCAATCTGACGATCCCGAAGGCCCATGTTGCCGTGGCATTGCAGGCGCTTGAGGCCGGCAAACATACCTATTCGGAAAAGCCGCTCGGGATTAATTTCGCGGAAGGGAAAAAATTGGCGGAAGCCGCAAAGGCGAGGAATCTCCGCATCGGCGCTGCCCCCGACACCTTCCTCGGCGGCGGCCACCAGACGGCCCGTGCGTTGATCGACCAAGGCGTCATCGGCCAGCCGGTCGGCGGCTCGGCAACCTTCATGTGCCCGGGCCATGAGCGCTGGCATCCGAACCCGGCCTTCTATTACGAGGTTGGCGGCGGGCCGATGCTCGATATGGGTCCTTACTACATCACCGATCTCGTCAATCTTCTCGGGCCGGTTTCTCAAGTTGCGGGTTTTGCGACGACGCCGCGATCGGAACGGCTGATATCAAGCGAGCCGCGCAACGGCGAGCGCATTCCCGTGCATGTGCCGACCCATGTCACCGGCATGATGGCCTTTGCCAATGGCGCCGTCGTCCAGATCGCCATGAGCTTCGATGTCGCCGGCCACAAGCATGTGCCGCTGGAAGTCTACGGAACCGAGGGCACGCTGATCGTTCCCGATCCGAACAAGTTCGCCGGCCCGGTGGAATATCTGAAGAAGGGCGGTGCGTTCGAGGACCAGCCGGTCACATCACCCTATGCCGACGGCAACTACCGCTCGCTCGGCGTCGCCGACATGGCGCATGCGATCCGCTCCAACCGGCCGCATCGCGCCAATGGCGATCTGGCGCTGCATGTGCTCGAAGTTATGGAAGCGTTCCACACCGCTGCCGCAACCGGCCGGACGGTCACGATCACCACGGCAACGGAGCGCCCTGCCCCCTTGTCCGATTCCATCGTCGACGGACGGCTGGCGAAATAAGTTTCAGGAGGAAAGACTATGCGTGAAGCACTGATCGTTTGGGGCGGCTGGAGCGGGCATGAGCCGCAGGAGTGCGCCGAAATCATCAAGACCATGCTCGAGGAGGACGGCTTCAAGGTCTACCTCGAACACGGCACCGAGGCGCTTGCCGACCCTTCCGTCCATGATCTCAGCCTCGTCGTGCCGATCATGACGATGTCGAAGATCGAGAAGGAAGAGGTCAAGAACCTCGCGACCGCGATCGAAAGCGGCGTCGGTATCGCCGGCTATCATGGCGGCGCGGGCGATGCCTTCCGCGACTCCGTCGATTACCAGTTCATCATCGGCGGCCAGTGGGTGGCTCACCCCGGCAACATCATCGACTATACCGTCAACATCACCCGCCCTGACGATCCGCTCATGGAGGGTATTGCCGATTTCCCCTATACGTCAGAGCAATATTACATGCATGTCGACCCGTCGAACGAGGTTCTGGCGACGACCAAGTTCACCGGCGAACACGCCTACTGGATCGACGGCGTCGTCATGCCCGTCGTCTGGAAGCGGAAATACGGCAAGGGCCGCGTCTTCTATTCCTCGCTCGGCCACCAAGCCAAGGAATTCGACGTTCCCCAGATGAAAACCATCTTCCGCCGCGGCGCCAACTGGGCTGCGCGGTAGGCTAGGCCGTCCGGTTCGTGCGGATGGCTGCCTCTCATCTAACCTTATCGGGGTCGAGCCACTCGTCTCGACCCTCCAGACCCTGTAAACGCGGCGAAGGACGTGCCTTGCGAGATGTGGCGAGGGACGGAGAGGTCGCGGCATAATCTCTTCTCCCCTCGGGGAGAAGGTGCCGGCAGGCGGATGAGGGGGGCCACACGGAACACCTCGCACATAATCCACCTATCCCGCCACACCGACGGCAACGCCAAGATCCAGCGCCCTGACCTCGGTCGAGACGACACGACCGGCTTCGCCGGCCCCCTCATCCGCCCTACGGGCTCTCCCCGCTGGGGAGAAGAGGGAATCGAGACGTTGCGGCATGTCCCTTCGCCCTGGGGCGGACGAAACCGACCCCGGGCTCAGCGGATGATCAATGCCGTCCCGTAGAGCCCCAGCGCAAAAACCGTATGAGCCAGCAGATTGAAGCAGCGGACCTTGTTCGGGGTCGGATGTTTGGAGGCGGCCCAGCCGATGCCGAGGCCGGGCTGCAGCAGGAACCACCCTGCCCCGACGGTGACGATGCCGAAGATCCAGGCGGGAAAAAATGTCGGGGCCGCCAGCCAGGCCGAGCCCATGATGATGGCGAAGATCAGCCCATAGAGGATACCGACGGCGTAATGGCTGATCCAGCCGAGCGCCAGTTCATGGGCATAGGGCTCGGCGTCGGCAATGCTGTCGTGAAAGACCTTGCCGCGGCGAAGGTGCCAGAACCAGCGTCCCACAGGTGCCCAGTTGGGCGCCGACTGGCCGAACTGGGTGAGCAGGATCGCCCAGAGGTCCATGAGGATGGTTGCGCCGGCGCCGATCACCAGGCCGCGCCACAGAATATCGAACATTGGGAATCACCGGAAAACGTTGCGATTGCAGGACGCTACAAGATCATTGCAGAGACGCCGGCGCAATGGCTCCGGTGAATTCAAAAGGCACATTCCGGAGTGATTCAGAGCCTAATCTGCCTGCGGTCCGTCCTCGCCCTGCGTCTTACCCGCGCCATTGCCGATATCGCCGCTGATATCCTCCGCAAACTTCCGCATGAGGCGCACGAGTTCATTGAAATCGTGTTCGTCCCAGCTCTCGAAAATGGCCCGGCCCATCCGCTCGCGGGCGACGTCGATGCGATCGGTCATTGCCTTGCCCTTCGGGCTGATGACCGCCTCGCGCACGCGGCGGTCGGCGGCATTGCCGCGGCGCTCCACCAGATCGAGACTTTCGAGCTTGGCGACCTGGCGGCTGACGGTGGTGTAGTCGCGCCCGGCGCGGTCGGCGAGTTCGACCACGCCGATGGGACCGAGCCGTTCGATCGTGACCAGCAGCGGAAACAGCGCGCGATCGAGCGAAATCCCCGCCTCGCGGACCATCTGCTCGTCGCGCTGCGGGCGGTTCATGACGCTGACGATCTCGATCAAAGCCCCATGCAGTTCGCGCAGTTTTCCGCTTATATGTGTATTTTGCACATTCTTTGTTGACGTCATGCTGCTTCTCCTATTGTGTGCATAATACACACATGGAGAGATCAATGACAGAGAATTCCACAGTCGACGTGCTGATATCGGGCGGCGGGGCTGCCGGCCTGACGCTGGCAATCGAGCTGGCGCGGCGGGGCGTATCCTTCCGCCTGATCGAAAAATTGAACGACCCGTTCCGCGGTTCCCGCGGCAAGGGCATTCAGCCGCGGAGCCAGGAAGTGTTTGAGGATCTCGGCATTCTCGACCGGATCGTCGCCCAAGGCGGCACCTATCCCCGGCAGCGGGAATATCGTGACGACGGCAGCGTCAGCGAATCTGACGCCGTGGTGGGTGGGGAGCCGACACCGGCAGAGCCCTATCATCTTCCGCTGATGGTGCCGCAGTTCCTGACCGAAGGCGTGATGCGCGAGCGCCTGCTCGAACTTGGGCATCGCCCCGAATTTGGATGCGAACTGATCGGCTTCGAACAGGATGAGGCGGGCGTGACTGCTCGGCTTAAGGGCACATCCGGTGAAGAGGCCATCCGCGTGCGCTGGCTCGTCGGCGCCGATGGCGGCCGCAGCTTCGTGCGCCATGCGCTGGATATCGGCTTTCCCGGCAAGACGCTCGGCGTGCGCGCCATGGTCGCCGATGTCATTCTGATAGGGTTGGACCGAGAGGTATGGCATCGCTTCGGCGATGGCGACATGCAGCAGCAGATCGCCATTTGCCCACTCGCGGGGACGGATCTATTCCAGATCCAGGCACCCATCCCGCTCGAAGGCGAGGTCGACCTCTCCGCGGCAGGCTTGACTGTCCTGGTGAAGGAACGCACCGGCCGCGACGACATCGAGGTCCAATCAGTCTCCTGGGCGTCAGCCTTCCATATGAACGCCCGGCTTGCCGATCGCTACCGGCTCGGCCGCGTGTTCCTGGTCGGCGATGCCGCCCATACGCATCCGCCGACCGGCGGACAGGGTCTGAATACCAGCGTTCAGGACGCCTATAATCTCGGATGGAAACTGGCTGCGGCAACTGCCGGTGCTCCTGACGCACTGCTCAACAGCTATGAGGAAGAGCGCCGCCCGGTCGCCGCCGCCGTGCTCGGTCTGGCGACCAATCTTCTCGACGCCATGAAGCGAGGCGATATGCGGCGCGGCCGCGATGTGCATCAACTCGATATCGGCTATCCCTCCTCCTCCTTCGCGCTGGAAAAGCCGGAGCGGAACGCCGGCCTGCTTGCGGGCGACCGTGCGCCCGATGCGCCGCTCAAAGGTGTCACCGGCCAGCCGACGCGTCTGTTCGAACTGTTCAGGGGGCCGCACTGGACGCTGCTGGGCTACGAGGCCGAGCAAGCCGCCGTGCCGCCGCGCCCGGGCCTGCATATCCACAGGATCGGCGAGCGCGGAGATGTCATCGACGAAGGCCGGCATTTCCATGATGCCTACGGTCTGGAATCGGGCGACTGGGTGCTCGTGCGTCCGGACGGTTACGTGGGCGCTATCATTGCGTCTGCTCACGCCTGGGCTCTGGAAGCCTATCTCGCAAATGTCGGCCTTGCTGCGTAAGCGGCAACTCAAAGCGCCACGGTCTCGGCGCGTCTGAAAACAGGTGTGCCGTAGCCAATCGCCACGCCGAGTAGCGCGCTTTCGTTTGCTAGCCGCCGCACAAGGCCCAAGAGAGCCTCATCCTGAGGAGCGTTGGAGGATGCCGCACCATAGACCAAGCGGCATCGAATCTTTCAGAGAGCATCCCGCTCGTATCGCGGCGCCCATCCGCGGGCCATCCCGCGGCTCATCACGCTTTCCGCCAGCGCCAATTGCTGGCGGAGATGTTTGCAGTCATCGAGCAGCGAGCGTATCGCCGCCTTGGCATTGTCGTCATGCCAGGCAAGCACGGCTTCGACTTCCCAGGCTTGATCGGGCCAGGTTTGGTCCGGCCAGGCTTGACCAGGTCCAGTTTGTTCGGGGCGTGCCCGATGGGGTTCCAAGGTTTTTGCCGGCTGCATCAGTTCAGCGCCAATGGCAATTGAACCGGCCGCGGCAAGGGCGGCAGCGGCCGGCTGAGTTCGACCTTTCTCTGCCAGGCGGCACGTCGCTGTTGATCTCGCTCGCGGGCTGCGCGGGACGCTTCGACAAGCGCGAGGGCGTTGGCGATCACCTGTTCCGTATGCGTCATGATCATCTCCAATGTTCCTGTTTTGTTCTAAGTTAGAACTTCGGCAGGAAAAGTCAAGCGTCGGGACGATCTGGCTTTGAGGATAGGTGGGGAAGCGCGGAGCGTATTCAGTCCGCCGCTTCTATGACGGCAATGCCGGCCTCCTGTGCCGCCCTGATGAAGGCGGCCCGCACGTGTTCCGGTGGGAGATCGCCGATAATCGCATCCAGGCACGACTTGACGGCCTCGAAATACTCTTCGCCGTCGTCTACCGGCCAGTCGCGCAGGAGCGTGCGCGCGGCGTCCCACACAGAGTTAATAACGGCATAATGGCCGAGCCCCATTGAGGCCAAGCCAACCGGTCGAAAATGTGCCGTCTGTCTCACTTTGCTACAGCTTTTCCCAATTTCGGTGGAGCTCATGGAATACGATGCAATTTGCGTGCCGTTGGCAAGCCGCCTACCGGCCGAAGCGTGGCTTTTGATCATAGAACAGGATGATTTTAGACTAGGTCGGCCTAAAATCTGAATCCTGTTCTACATTATATAGTTAGAGCATGACGTCGCCCGAAAACCGCTCACACTTTCGGCATCATGCTCTCGTCAATCATGGCCGTCACAGACGTGTTTCTCCATCCCTCCCGGATCCGGCAACAGCCGCGCTTGAGAACATGGAACGCCTGAAGACCCCGACAGCTCCCCCGACCAGTCATTAAGCGACTGATTATGGTAAATATCGGGCTTACATCCCACGTCCGCTGATTAAAACTCAGTCTTTCCTTTTATACTCTATAATGATTACAGCAACTCATATGCATTGCTGGAAGCAAGAACCTCTCTAATCACTCATGGATTGTGCCAGAGGTGGACGGAGTTTCATCCGGGTCGTACAATGCGATTTATCCTGCACGCGCCGGATCTGGGAGGAGCGCGCGATGCCTATTTTCATGGATCGACACTTTCTTGAAGGAACGTCAGCGGCTGACGTTGCTCAGGCACATCGCATGGATCTCGATATCCAGGACAAGTACGGCGTCAAGTTCCTGACCTACTGGTTCGATCAGCGGCGCGGGACCGCCTTTTGCCTCGTGGATGCGCCGGATGCCGAAACTGCGCAATGTGTGCATCGCGAGGCGCACGGCTTCGTCGCCGGCGAGATCGTCGAGGTCGCCTTGTCAGCGGTCGAGGCTTTTCTTGGCCGAATCCATGACCCTGAGCCGGCGCCCGGCCAATCCTCCGCTCAGGTGGATCCCGGCCACCGGGCAATCCTCTTTACCGATATCGTCGGATCGACAGCGATGACATCGCGCCTCGGCGACCGGATTGCGACCGAAATGGTCCGAGCCCATGACTCTATCGTGCGCCGATGCCTCAGCCAGAATTCAGGTCGGGAGGTGAAACACACCGGCGACGGCATCATGGCCGCCTTCGCCGCGACAACGGCAGCCGTCGAATGCGCCATGGCGATCCAGCGGGAATTCGAGCGTTACAACGGCGGAAACACCGAGCCTATCCATATCCGCATCGGACTGGACTGCGGCGAGCCGGTCGAGGACAGCAACGACCTCTTCGGCTCGACCGTGCAACTTGCCGCGCGACTATGCTCGGCAGCCTCCAGCGACCAGATCCTCGTCTCGGAGAATATTTTTCGGGAGTACGGCGCCGCCGATCTCTTCGCTCACGCAACGCGCCGACGGTTCAAGGGGTTCTCGAAGCCCATGCTGGTCTTCCGATGCGACTGGGCCAATGCCGGCGTAAACTAGGATCTGTTGGATCCGACACCCACCAAACTGCCGGCTGCCTCCTGGCAGGGCTTGCCGCGGCGCTTTGTGGCCAAGAAATAGGCGATCATACGATCTGTTGATATGGAAACCAGAACGCGCCGCAACTGATGTGACGGCGCGCCCTCCCTGCCATGCAGACAGCCCCCAACAGGCCTATATCTGACTAAGCATTACCAATTTGATGGTTCATCGGTCCGTCGAATTTGGGGCCACCCTCGACCTTCGCAAGGACGCCAGCCATGTTCAGGAACCGCCGGAAATTCTCGCGCGCAGCGCTCAGCGGGAAACGCCCGTTGGCCGCATCTCTGCACGCCTTCAACAGCGTGTCATATGCCAAACCCCGTTTGTCCTCCGGCCACCCGTCCAGAACATCGAAGATTTCATCGAGGCACGTGACCTCATCGATGATATGTTGACGATGAAGCAGAATCGGATCGAACCGAGTTGACGACATAGTATCCTCCCATTTATATTACTTTTTTATGGTGTAATTTTACTCAAAAACCACAATCTATTCAAGTCGAAATCGCGTCCGCTTGACTATTAACGTCGTGAAACTACTTCCATAACGACAGAATAGCCCGACCAGGCTAGACTTACGTGACTTTAATCATCGACTGAGGCGCGACGCATCACGATTATAGATTGATTGATCAATCGTGCGAATGTTTCGGCTCAGGTGAGCGTGATCTAGCGGGCCAGAAGTTTTCGTATAGGCTCGCGTTGGCATGGTAGATTGCGACCATGACAAGCTTATGAGGAGACGTTCAGATGAACCGATTTTTTCCATTGGTAGCGGGAGTGCTGATCGGTGTGTCCGCGTTCACGTCTTCCTGCACGTCGCCTGCAAGGCAGGATCACCAGGACTTTCAATATCAGCGGAATACATCGGTAAACCCGGCATGTGCGGATGGGTTCAGACCCAGCAATGCTCGCTCGTGCAGCTATTGAAAGGCATAGAGCCGGAAATTGGGCGGCACGCTACAGCAATTGGACCGGTTGGGAACTCCAAGCCCTGCCTCACCGTTAAGTGATCGGGTCACAACGGCCCGACACTCAACAGGAGAACGGTTTCCCATGAACAATTTGATCTGGCTTGTCGGCGCTGTCGTTATCGTGCTCGCGATTTTGAGTTTCTTCGGCTTCCGCTGATTACAGACGTTGCTTAAGTAAAGTGCGGCGGCTCAACCGCGCCTTCTCCTGCCGGCGATCAGAGGGACGATGAAATCCTCTGCGCCGATGGATCCATAGGGATTGAGAGCGCTCGTCCTACTTGGCGGGGCTGGGCTGACATTTGCACGTCGAGCGGCGTTTTGCCGAGTGCTGCCGCAATGTCTTTCGCCAGATTACTCAAAGCGTCGGGCTCGAATCGAGACTACCGCCGCTTCTTCGACTATCCGCAGAATGGCGTGTGATCAGCGCAAAAAGTGGATGATCACCCCCTCGGTCTTCCTTTACAGTCAGCCGTTTCGACCTCTCAAGGCAGATGGTAAAGGACAATCGATGGCTGGTCTTGTGGGTCCGGATGAAGCGGCTCAATCGGAAAAGCAGACTGCAAAAGGCGATCGGCCGGAGGGCTTGGCGCGGGATGTTACAGCCATCAAGATCGTCGACTGTCTGCTCGGTTACAAAGCCGTCCAGCGCCGCATGCGGGCCAGCCGTTGGAACCATTTCCGCGGCCGGATGCGCGAGATCGAAAAATTGATCAGGCATCGCCATGGAGACATCGTGCCCGAGGCCGATGACGCATTGATTTACGTCGAGGTGATCGCCGGCCTCGCCCTTGTCGAATTCAAGGAAGAGTTTGTTGAGGTGGTCCTCGGCTGGGCGGCGCGATGGCTTCCCTGGGCTGGGAAAGCCGACATAGAGGACGTCATCTACGAGCGGACAAAGGTGCGCTTTTCCGACTTGTCCGCCGACGCCCTCGGCCATGCTCTGCACTTAAGCTACGCAGAACGGAGCGCCCTCGATATCCGCACAATCGGTGCATTCGATGTGCCGAAACGGAAGAGAGCAAAACTTCAAAAGGAAAAGCGGCGGCAGCGGGACCGAAGCCGAAAAGAGGAGCAGCGCCGTGCCGACGGCGCGCTTTCCAGAGCCGATTATCTCGCCAATTCTTTCAGCCAAGTGCGCCCCTGGGAGGCTTTCGGCATCAGCCGCCGGACATGGGAACGCCGCGGCAAACCGATGCCGGATGCCGCGACGATATCGGATTGCGCTCTGATCTCGCTCGCCGCTTAGTCAGCGCTTTTTCGGTGTTTAGCCGAGTGGACCGAACCAGCTATTCATCGCCTCTTGCAAACCATCCTGCATCCTGTCACCCACCCAGGCCACATATCCGTCGGGCCGGATCAACACTGCCGTTGGCGCGGAGACCAAGCCCAGCGCCGGCAGTTCCCAGGCGCCGTCATATCCGGCGTCGACCAACTTGATGCGGTCCGACCACGGCCCGATGTCGAAGCTGCCGGGCGGGCCGAGGTTCAAGAACACGGGCCGCGCATCCTGGAGCAGCGTAAAGAGAGGCAGAGGACCATCAGGCGTGGTGAGATCGAGGTCAGGCATGCGGCGGCCGAGCAGCGGATGCCCCTCGCCGAACTCGTAATGGATCGCCAATCCGGACATTTCGGCAGCGATCCGTTTGCGCGGCTCCTCCATGCCAAGCAGCTCCGTTACCACGTCACGCAAGGCTTCGGTGCGATCGTCGGTCCGCTGCAACGCCACCTGCGCCATTGTCATGCGCAACACGCGGGCAGCAACCGGATGCCGCTCGGCATGATAGGTGTCGAGCAAGGCGTCAGGCGACGTGCCTTTCACCACCTGGGCCAATTTCCAACCGACATTGACGGCATCCTGCACACCGGTATTCAGGCCTTGCCCGCCGACCGGAGAATGCACATGGGCGGCATCGCCGGCGAGGAGTACCCGGCCCTTGCGGTAGGCCGTCGCCTGCCTGGACATGTCGGTGAACCTGGAAATCCAGTTGACACGATGGAGTCCGTAATCCGTTCCGAAGGCGGCAATGAGCGCTTCCTTGAGATCTCCGAGCGTCGGCTCGCTCGTCGCGCCGGCATTCTTCTCGGGCACCATCAGGCCGATCGGACCTTCTTTGGCAAAGACGATCTTGCCGTCTTGGATTTCGTACTCCTCTCTGCCGAAGGCATAGATACCAAGGGCGGTGCGATGGATGCCCAACGGCGGCTCCTCTTCCATCTCTACTTCGGCCAGAATGTTGCCGGTCGTCGGATCCCATCCTTCAAACTCGATGCCGGCAGCCTTGCGAACCAGACTGCGGCCTCCATCGCAGCCGACGAGATAGCCTGCCCTGAGCAACGCGGCATCGGAGAGTTCAATGGTGACGCCGGTATCGTCCTGCGTGAAACCCGTTACCTCGAGGCCGCGATAGATCGGCACCGCCAGCTCGCTGACCCAGCCGGCCAGAATGCGCTCGATATGCTTCTGCCGCAGCGCCAGCCCGTAATTGTGCCGGGTCGGAAAATCGCTGATATCCAGACGCGTGACCGCAAACCCCGTGACCTGGGCTACCTGCCCTTCCGCGAGGAACCGGTCGACGATGCCGCGCTGATCGAGAACCTCGAGCGTGCGCGCACTCAGACCGCCGGCACGCGTACCGGCAAGCCCCTGGTCAGGGCGGCGCTCGACAATGACGACGTCGACGCCCGCCAAGGCCAGCTCGCCTGCCAGCATCAGGCCTGTCGGCCCTGCCCCTGATATCACGACTTCATGTTCCCTCATCCGCAAACTCCCCTGTTCCGACGCACTCTTTCAGGATTCCAGACAGAGCTGGCCCCCACTGCTTCTCCCCAATGTCATCGCTTCTGCGCAGATGCCGATTTTCTCTGTCGCAGGTTGTTCCTCCTATAATAAGAGTTCCATACTGGTTGGAAGGACTTGCGACAGGATGTCGGGCTTGCTCTCCAAAGCCCTATTGGCTGCCACTTGCGGGTCTCTTGCTGAGGAGCCCAAGCGTTTCAATACGACCTAACCGGGTGGGCGCTGGATGCGGCAGGCGCCGTCCGTGGTCGTTGCTCTCGAAGCGGATCAATCAATCCTCGGAAAGAGGTATCTTACTGCGGAGCCGGAGCTTTTTGCGGAATCGTCTCGGCCGCCGGTCGCTCGGACGGATCGGCGGGATGGCCATAGATCGTGTAGGCGGCGCCTGCCAGCACCCCCAGGACGAGAAGAGCGAGCACGTACAACATCATTCCGCGGATGGCTGTCTTCGGTGTCTTATCCATGAGGGATCTCCAGGATTGCTCAGCGGTCAAATTCAATGCGAGCGCTTTTGGTTCCGACGCGGCGGTTGTTCACGTGAGTAGCATTCACGGAACGATCAGGTCCGGATTTTGTTTAATCCGCATCGTCATCGCTAGCGGAGGCCATCATGTGGGCAATCCTCACCGGAGCCGCTCTCATCATCGGCGGACTTGTTTTTCTCTTTACCTCGGTGCTTGGTCGAAGACCGAGTGATCCGCATAAAACGCCGCAAGGCGGCACCACGCTGGAACCACGGCGCCAAGGCCTCAGGTTCCTTGGGATATCGCAAAACTGGCCGGCGCTCGCCGTTATCGCACTCGGCGCCCTTCTCCTGGCTTTTGGCGGATATTCATGACATCCGACAGTCATCAGCCGGCTTAACTCCTTCGGCAGCAAAAACCCGGCTTTCACCGGGTTTTTGTTCAGTCATACCAAGTCTGGCATTACCAAGTCTGGCGACCAGACCAGTCATCGATGTCACGTTTAATACGGTCCTTTTCGATGCCATACCGCTCCTGGATCTTGCCTTCCAGTTGGTCGCGCTTGCCGGCGATCTGGTCGAGATCATCGTCGGTGAGTTTGCCCCACTGCTCCTTGACCTTGCCCTTCGCCTGCTTCCAGTTTCCTTCGATACGATTCCAATCCATGGTGGATTTCTCCTGTTGTTGATGAGGAGAAAACGGATCGCAGTGGAAATTGGTTCCTGAGTCTCAGCGGATTTCCGCGAAGCTCAATTCCAGCGGTAAAGACGCAAGGCGCTGCCCATGTCAAACATCCACACCCTAATGAAGAAAACCATAAATAATTCGTGAAGAGCGAATAGATTTATGAAATATTTATCTATGCATAAAGAAAATATTCCTCTCCTCTTGTGTTATACTGCTCCACAGGGAGAACAACAATGGCACTCGATGTATTCGTGAACCTCTACAATTTAGGTGGCTTGGACGCACTTAACGTTTCTCTGCGAAGCCTGTCAGATGACGACAGGCTTGGCGCTTTACTGTCGCTTGAGAAGATGGGGTACGAAGTGATCTGGAATGCCCAGAGAAAGCCGGCGTCTGCCTATGTGTGGAGCGGGCCGAACGAGAACTAGTTGTCAGATTGGGACAAAGACCTATCCCGAAAATAGGCGCGAGACCTCACGACCTTGTGTCTCCCTTCATTCGCTTAAAAAGCAGATGTTCCACCCTCCTATCGATCCGAAGGAAGTGAGAGCGATCATGATCCTGTCCCAGATAGCCGAAGCACAAACAGTGTTGGGCGACGAAGAGGTTGCCCTCTGCCAGAGAGTATTCGACCACATCAGTTCAGTGCGACGAATCACAACAGACACCGAGCGTGAAGATCTGGCTCGGCGGGTTATCCATTCGTACCAGCATGGCGTGAAGGATGAGGGCGCGTTATTGCGACTGTTGATCTAGGATCGCTTCTTTCCGTGAAATTTATACTGGCGCTTGCCAACCCGTTCATGATTACGAAAAGCGATGCTTCGTGAGGCTCTCGCTTGCGGCAGGTGCGAATAGAACCCCGTGCACACGATGTCCAAAGAGATGATGACTTCGTCGTGAACGCCAATCATCACGTTAAATCAGATGGTGTGGCGTTTAATGTGCTAAAAATACTCTGTAGGCGGAGATGACACAAATCAGGGAGAAACAACGATGGCCGACTTAGGAGACCGCAAAAAGGCGATGGAGGATCAATACTTCCAAGACGCCGAGAGGTCCATCAAGCTCAAATCTCGCATGGACAAGCTTTTGGCGCAATGGATTGCAGGCCTCATTGGTCGGGATGATGTTGCGGGCTACGGCGCTGAAATCACTGATGCCCGCTTTAAAGGGGGTGGAGACGCTGGAGTTCTCTCGAAAGCTATGGCGGATCTTCAAGCGGCTGGTCAGAACGTCAGCGAGCAGGACGTGGCAGCAAAGATGAGTGAATTTCTGGTCGAGGCCGCTGGACAGCCTTAAGCACCAAGCGACCTGCACTCCGGGCGCGTTTCGTACGGTATGTAGCCGTCGGCCTCACCAGCCGGCGTTTTTTTACATGCCCATGTGTCATGTGCCGTAAAACTGCGTCATGCGCCGTAAAGTGCGTAAAAGGGCCCCAATCACTGACGCCCTTTACACATACTACAGTATTGATATTGCTTGAAATTTTGGTGAGAGCGTCGGGGTTCGAACCCGAGACCTACTGATTAAAAGTCAGTTGCTCTACCAGCTGAGCTACGCTCTCCCTCTCCGCGGGTGTGACCACCCCGGCTGGAAGTGGGCGGAACATAGGCAGGCGACCCATTGCGGTCAACCGAAAAATTTGCCTTTTTCTGCGCCCGGCACATTTCTTGCGGGCGCAAAGACAAATGGCTTGCGTGCAAAGACCGATGTCCTGCACGAGCGAAGACAGATTTCTTGCGCGCGCAAAAAGGTGATTGGCAATCGCTTGGCTGCAAAGCTAGGAACATCACGCAGATTGCAGCCGGAGAGAGTGCGTGTCGATTGCCGATATTTCCCTGTGGAGCGCGCTCATTGCCGGGGCGCTTTCCTTCCTGTCGCCCTGCGTGCTGCCCCTCGTTCCGCCCTATCTCTGCTATATGGCCGGCATTTCCGTCGAGCAGTTCCGCGGCGGCGGTGCGGTGGCGGTGGCGCCCGACGTCAGGCGCGGCGTGTTTTTCTCGGCTCTGCTGTTCACGCTCGGCTTTGCCACCGTCTTCGTGGCACTCGGCGCCGGTGCTTCGAGCATCGGCATGGCGCTTCGCCAGCATCTCGACCTGCTGTCGAAGATCGGCGGGCTGATCATCATCGTCATGGGGCTGAACTTCCTTGGCCTCTTTCGAATCGGGGTGCTGGCGCGTGAGGCGCGCTTCCAGGGCAGCGGCAAGCCGGCGACGCTGACAGGCGCCTATATCATGGGCCTTGCCTTCGCCTTCGGCTGGACGCCCTGCATCGGCCCGGTGCTCGGGGCCATCCTGGGCGTTGCCGCCTCGCGCGAGACGGTCGGCTCCGGCGCCGGGCTGCTCGCCATCTATTCGCTCGGCCTTGCCATCCCCTTCTGGATCGCCGCCGGCTTTTCCGGCGCCTTCATGCGCTTCCTGTCGCGCTTCCGCCGCCATCTCGGCACGGTGGAAAAGGTGATGGGTCTGTTCCTCGTGCTTACCGGTCTCGCCTTCCTGTTCGGATGGGTCAGCAATGTGGCGATCTGGTTCCAGCAGACGTTTCCGATCCTGATGCAGATCGGCTAGGCCACCGGCTGCCGATTTTCCAGGCCATGGTGCAGGTGCGTGGGCTCCTCCGCTTCCTCCCGCGCTGTCGCGTCGTGTGTTGAAACCGACGGGCAATGCGGCTTTTTGCGGGGCCCATCGAGAAAAGCGTCCCACGTTGCGGGATCGCCCATTGGTCAAAGGGACAGCGCTCGCAGAACATCTGGCATCCGCACGCCGACGCTGCCATAAATGGAGCTTCATCGAGGGAGGCATCGTGATGCAGAAGAATGCGCCGGACTTCAGCCTTGAGGGCAAGGTGACCTTAGTGACGGGAGCGAGCCGTGGCATCGGTCGAGCTTGCGCACTTGCCTGTGCCGCAGCAGGTTCCGATATTGTTTTGGGGGTCCGCGATGTCGCAGCGTCGGCGAGCCTGGTTGCCGAACTGGAGGGCGCGGGACGAAAGGTTCTGCCCGTTGAACTGGCCATTCCCAATAAGGCCCATATCGCGCAAGCCGTCGACGCGGCGCTTGCGACGTTCGGTCGGATCGACATCCTCGTCAATAATGTCGGCGTGGCTCCGGGCAATCTCGCGGAACTCGTTGAGGAGAAGGATCTTGACGAGATACTCGATGTCAACATCAAGGGTACCTTTCTGATGACGCAGGCTGTGGGCCGGCACATGATCAAACGCAATGGCGGCCGGATCATCAACATCAGCTCACAGGCCGGTACCGTGGCACTGCGCGGCGAGGCAATCTATTGCATGAGCAAGGCGGCGATCAATCACCTTACGCGCTGCCTCGCAGCCGAATGGGCACGCTATGATGTCACCGTAAATACCGTATCGCCGACGTTCATTCACACCGATGGCACAGCACCTTTTCTATCCGATGCCGACAATCGCGAAGCGACGCTTGGTCACATTCCGCTCGGCCGGATCGGTGAAACCGACGATGTGGTGGGTGCCGTAGTCTTCCTTGCATCACCGGCCGCGAGCCTGATCACCGGCGCGAACCTGCTGGTGGACGGTGGATGGTCCGTCGCCTGAGATCGAAGCGCCTCTGCAGCGCAACCTGTCCAGACGAGAACAACGATTTGCCGGACAAGGATCGTCCTACGTCATCGGCAAAGGCGCTGGCGATGCTGATCTAAGATTTCGACCAGCATCAATAGCTCTCACGCAAACTGGCCACGAATTCGGCCCGGAGCGAAAGAGTGGTCGAGCAGAAAGACTGTCACCGAGGAGTTCGATCTCTTGGCGACTTGCGGACGCCAATGAGGGATCTACATTCCCTGGATGAAAACCTTCGAATCCGACAACGGCTCTCGGCAGAATTCGCTTCGTCAGGTGCTGCGAAGGCTCGATAGGGCCGACGGCAGGCAGGCGGTCACCTTTCGGCTGGTATTTGCTGCCATTGACGTCGCCATTCTCGCCTTCTTCCTGCTCGGCCCGTACCTGCGATCCGGTCCGTCCTATCTGATCATCGACTATGCGATAGCAGTGTGGATCGCCGCCGAGATGGTCGGCCGGGCGGTCGCCGCATACTCTGTGCGCGAGTGGATTCGGCGGCCGATGACCTGGATCGACTTCGTGGTGCTGGCCACGCTGTTGCTGCCGGACCTGCTCTTCAATTTCGCTTTCCTGCGGATCATGCGGCTCTGGGCGATCGGCACGAGTCCGCTGCTCAAGGACTTGCTGCGCAAGGCCGGCTATTTATACCTTCTCGACGTCGTCCGGGCGGTGATCAATCTGCTTGTGTTCCTCTTCATGGCAACCGGGTTCGTCTATACGTCCTTCTTCTACAACAGGGAGGGAAGCGAAGGATTCGTCGATGCGCTATACTTCACGGTCGCGACGGTGACGACGACGGGATTCGGAGACATCACGCTTCCGGGAACGCTGGGCAAGCTCACTTCCGTTGTGACGATGATCGTCGGCATCTCCCTATTCGTCAGGCTTGCTCAGGCAGTCGTCCGCCCTCACAAGGTGACCTATTCCTGCCACCGATGCGGCCTTCAGCGCCATGACGCCGACGCCGTTCATTGCAAGGCGTGCGGAGAGGTCTTGAACATACCGGACGAGGGATCGTGACCGTCGACCCTGGCTGGACGATACGCCAGGAAATCGCACGCAGTCGTCGTCTGAGAGGGCGCCCAAGATCGTATTGGGACAACCAGTGAACGCGGAATCTTGCAAGCGAGCCACGTCTTCAGGTTGGAGCGCAGCCCCGCGGATGTTGTTGTGCCAGCTCATTGGCTTGCGCCGCCCCGGCGCACCATTTCAAATCGGGTCCGTCGGATTGCAGCCCGCCCATGCCGGGGAGCACGCCGCCGCCGACATCATCCTCTCGCGAGAGGATTATCCGCATCGTGGGCTGTTGCGAGACCGGTCGTCAGTTCATACGTTCTGTCATCCAACCTCACAGGAGCAGAAGATGCAGATCGACCTCACAGGCAAGACCGCTCTAGTTACCGGATCCACCGAAGGCATTGGATACGCAATCGTCCGCCAGCTCGCGAGGGCGGGTGCGGACGTGGTGGTCAACGGCCGCTCCGAAGAAAAGACCGCGAAGGCCGCCGACCGGCTGAAAGGCGAAGGCGCCAAGGGAAGCGTGACCGCGGCGGCAGCGGATCTCGCAACCGCTGGCGGATGTGACGCTCTTGTCGCCCAAGTTCCTCACGTGGACATCCTCATCAACAACGCCGGCATCTTCCAGCCGCTAGACTTCTTCGATGCGGACGACGAGGTATGGGACCGCCACTGGCAGGTGAACGTCATGTCCGCCGTCAGGCTCTCGCGCGCATATCTTCCGGGCATGCAGAAGCTCGATTGGGGCCGCGTCATCTTCATCGCGTCGGAATCCGGCTTTAACATACCGGTCGAGATGATCCACTACGGTGTCAGCAAGACCGCGGACATCGCGGTTGCCCGCGGCCTTGCCAAGCGGATGACCGGCACGGGCGTCACCGTGAACTCCGTCCTTCCCGGCCCCACGCTGTCCGAAGGCGTCGAGGCGATGCTCGCCGAGGAACGTGCGAAGACAGGGAAACCGATCGAGGAGGTGGCGGCGGATTTCGTCAAGAAGCACCGCGCCGGTTCGATCATCCAACGCGCTGCGAGCGTCGAGGAAATTGCCAATCTCGTCACCTATCTGGCCTCCCCTTTGGCGTCCGCAACGACTGGAGCTTCGATGCGCGTGGACGGAGGCCTGATCGACACGCTCTGACGGACTCCACCGATCGGCCACTGCACCGTCTTCGTCGGAAGTTGTCTCCGCGATGCGCTGCGGTGGCGGGCTGTTTGGCCGCCTTTCCAAACCCCTCCAATTCTCACCCTTTCGCAGACCAGTAGCCTATCGAAAAGGCGGTGCCCGAAGTAGCCTCGATCTTTCGCGCGCCCGCCATGTTCCGTTGGCCCGGCAAGGTGCCTCCCTGCAGTCTGCAAAGCGGATCATGACCGGCCTCGAATGGTTCCCCACATTCGTGGCCGCCGCCGGCGATCCCAACATCATTCATGAGCTTAACCTCAATGCGTCGTCTCCGAAACCACGGCACGTCAAGGAACCGCTGGCGACCGCCAAGGTTTAGCCTCGAGACCATCAGCGCAGATGAGTTCAATGGAAAACGCAACGAAAGACTTGGGCGAACAACGTCGACGGCTCGATGGCCGTCGCGTCGCGGCAATCGACGACTACCTTGGGAATTCAGCATGAACATCGAGACGATAATTTTCGGGCCGAGCGACTGGGTCCCGAACAACCCGCATCTTCCTGTATTGCTTTACAGAGGGCTGTTTGCCGACGGCGGACCGACCGATTTCGAACGTCGCTTCGCAGCAAACGGTTGGACAGGCATCTGGACAAACGGTGTCTTCGATTATCAGCACTACCATTCCGGTGCCCATGAAGTGCTGGGAATTGCACTTGGTAGCGCCAAGCTGCTGATTGGTGGTCCCGGCGGTCAAGCAATAGCGGTGGCGGCCGGAGACTGTCTGGTGCTTCCAGCCGGGACAGGGCATCAGAATCTCGGCTGCACGTCGAACTTCCAGGTCATCGGCGCTTATCCTAAGGGACAGCATGCCGACATTCAGACTTCGGCTGCTTCTAGCGAAACGCTGACGAAAATCTCGTCAGTACCCTTACCCCACACCGATCCCGTTCAAGGACCATCGGGATTTCTCATCGAGAAATGGCGGTAGCAGGGCTTGCCGTGTTCGCCAATCTGATCGACGCCGCCGCCATCAGCACCACGCCGGCAGCAAAAAGCGAGGCCTGCACCTATGCCGAGGTATGGCTCGGCCTGTCCCTCGACCCACTCGCCCTTATCCCTCGACCCAATCGATCGCAAACACGCCTCCATGTAGCGTCGTCGATGCCGCGCATAGGCGGCGGTCAGAAGGAGACAGACATGAGCCTCGAGACAAGCATGAGCCAGGAAAACACATTTCACCCCGGTAGACCCCCGCTCGACGAGTTGGTTCCGTCGCGCTATGCGCTGAATATCGGCGAGATTGAGGTGCTGGTGGTCAGCGATGGAGTGCTACCGCTCCCAACCGCGATGCTGGGACACAACATCGATCCCGCCGTCCGAGCGGCCTGGCTGAAAGACATGTTCCTGCCGCCGGACGCTTTGGATTGGGCGCTGAACGTGGTCGTGGTGCGCAGCGGCGACCAGACCATGCTCCTCGACGCCGGGCTGGGGCTCGACCCGGACTTGCACCTGCCGAAGGCCGGGCAGCTGATCAAGCGACTGGAGGCCGCCGGCATCGATCTTGCGTCGGTGACCGACGTGGTGCTGACCCACATGCATATGGACCACATTGGCGGGCTGCTCGTCGACGGGGTGAAGGACCAGCTGCGTCCGGACCTGCGGATCCACGTGGCGGCCGCCGAGGTCAAGTTCTGGGAGGCGCCCGATTTCTCCCGGGTCTCCATGCCGCCGGGCTTCCCGGACGCGCTTCGGGCGACCGCTAAGCGGTTCGCCAAAGAGTATCGCAGCCATTTCAGGTTGTTCGATGACGAGTACGAGGTGGCGCCGGGCGTGGTCGTCCATCGCACCGGCGGCCACACCCCCGGGCACAGCGTGATCCGCCTGGCGTCCGGCGGCGACCGGCTGATGTTTGCCGGCGACGCCGTGTTCGCGGTGGGGTTTGAGCACCCCGACTGGTTCAACGGCTTCGAACATGACCCCGAGGAGGCGGCGCGCGTTCGGATCCGTCTTTTGCGGGAGCTGGCGGAGACCGGCGAGCAGCTGGTGGCCACTCACCTGCCGTTCCCGTCCGTCGGCCGGGTGGCGGTCGACGGCGATGCCTTTCGTTGGGTGGCGGCCTTCTGGGACTATTAATCGCTTGTTGGGGGTCGTAGAGCGTGTGCTCATCGCGTGAATGAGTCCACGCTCTACTGGTTTGTTTTTTGAGCAATTCCGAACGCTAAACCACTACACATTTTCACTCGGAATTGCTCTTGTTTCTGTGCAATTCCGGACGAAAACCGCTACACACTTTTGCTGGAATTGCTTAAGTCAGATCCTGACCCGCCCATCATCCCCGCGCCCTGGAAGACCTCTTGGCCGATATTGTCAGCCTGCTATTGCCGTTCTTCGGCCTGATCCTGATCGGTTACATCGCCGCCAAGGCGACGAAGCAGCCGGCCGAAGCGCTCGGCTGGCTGAATACCTTCATCATCTATGCCGCCCTGCCCGCTCTGTTCTTCAAGCTCGTCTCGCGTACGCCGATCGAGGAGCTGACGCGGGTCGATTTCATCGTCACCGATATCGCGGCGACCTATGCGGTCTTCATCCTGCTTTTCGTCATCGGCCGCGTCGTGCGCGGCAATTCGCTGGCCGATTGCACCATCCAGTCCTTTGCCGGCGCCTATGGCAATATCGGATATATGGGGCCGGGCTTGGCACTCTTGGCGCTCGGCGAAGGCGCGGCCGTGCCGGTGGCGCTGATCATCTGCTTCGAGAACGCGCTGCATTTCATCGTGGCGCCGGCGCTGATGGCCGCGGCCGGCGACGACAAGCGTTCAACAGGCCAACTCGCCGCCGATATCGTGCGGAAGGTCGCGCTGCATCCCTTCATCCTGTCGACGGCGCTGGGCTTTGCTGTGGCCGCCTTGCACATCGACCAGCCGACGGCGTTTCAGCGCTTGGTCGACTATCTCGCCCAGGCGGCAGCTCCCTGCGCGCTCTTTGCCATGGGCGTGACGCTGGCGCTCCGGCCGCTGAAACGGATCCCGGCTGAGATCTCCTATATCGTGCCGGCGAAGCTGATCCTGCATCCGATCGCGGTTTTCATTGCGCTGACAGCGGTTGGTGGTTTCGAGCCGGTCTGGATCCAGGCGGCCGTGCTGCTTGCCTCACTGCCGACGGCGACCAATGTCTTCGTCATCGGCCAGCAATATGGCGTCTGGCAGGAGCGTGCCTCGGCGACGATCCTGATCACCACCGTGTTTTCGGTGGTGACTGTCTCGCTCTGGCTGATCGTGATCCGATCAGGCCTTCTTCCGCTTCAGCTTTTCCCGTAGCGCATCCGGAATATCGCGAAAGCCGCGGCCGGGCTCGATGCCCTCGCGCATGACGATGTTGCGCAGCGGGTGTATGGACGAGAGGATATGCAGGCCGGCGGCCCGCAGCATCTGGACGGGCAGGAAATCCGAAAGCAGCGAGCGGTTGAGGATATCGACGCTTGCCGTGCGCGTCATGATGTCGGCGCGGCGCCTGCGGTCGAAGCTTTCGCCGGCATCGGCCGGCACCGGCAATTCCGCCCTGTCGCACAGGATATCGGCAAGCGCCATGATATCGCGCAGGCTGAGGTTCAGCCCCTGCGCCCCGATCGGCGGGAAGACATGGGCGGCCTCGCCGATCAGCGCGATCCGTCCCTTGCCGAAACGATGCGCCATCATGCCGGAGAGCGGCCAGACCTGGACGCCCTCTTCGACATCAACCTTGCCGAGCATGGATTGCATGCGCGCCTCGACAAGGGCGCTGAGATCGGCAAGCGGCAATTCCATCCGGCTCGCCGCCTCGGCCGGATCCTGCACCCAGACCAGGCTGGAGCGGCTTCCCGGCAGCGGAACCTGGGTGAAGGGGCCATGTTTGGTGTGGAATTCGGTCGAGATATTCTGGTGCGGCAGCGAATGGGCGAAATTCAGCACCATGGCCGATTGCGGATAGGACCAGTTGCGCACGGTGATGCCTGAGGTCTCGCGCAGCTTCGAGCCGCGGCCATCGGCGCCGACGGCAAAATCAGCCGACAGCGTCTCGCCGCCGGCAAGCGTGATCGAGACGGCCTCGACCGATACTTCGATCGATTCGGCCATATCGGTGAAGCGGGTAATATTGCCCTCGCCGGCCGCGGCCTCTTCGAGAATGCCGGTCAACGCCTTGTTGGGGAAATTGTAGCCAAAGGCATCGAGGCCGACCTCGGCCGCACGGAAAGTCGTGGTCGGGGCGCGCAGCAGCCGATCGGTACCGTCGACGATGCGCATGCTGGTGAGAGGGGCTGCTGCGGGGCGGAGCTTTTCCCAGAGCGCCAGGCGGTCGAGGAAGCGGATCGATTGATCCATCAGCGCCGTGGTGCGCCGATCCTCCTTCGGAGCGAGGGGTGCCACCAGCGCGACATTGCGACCGCCGCGCGCCAGCGCGATTGCGGCGATCATGCCGGCGAGACCGCCACCGATCACCGCCACTTCGAATCTCTTCATGCTACCGTTCCGTCAAGGTAAAACGGCTGACCAGCCGCTTATGCGGCCGGCTTCGCCTGACGGCGCCAACTATAGCCCTTGCCGGCGTCGGCGTCACGCACCGCCGGCTGATAATGATGGGGAATGGCGGGAAGACGGTTTTCGGAAAGCCGCTTCAGCGCCGTGGCGTTGGTGACGGAAAAGCTGTCGATGCCGACGCGCAGCATCAGCGGCACCTGATCGATCAGCACGTCGCCGACGGCACGCAGCTCATTGATGTAGCCGAGGCGCTGGCGGAGCAGCGAGGCATGGCTGAAGGCGCGGCCGTCGTTGAAAGCCGGAAAGGCGACAGCGACAATTTCGAGGCGATCGAGATAGGGCTCCAGCCGGCGCACGTCGTCGGCCGGCTTGATCAGCACGCCGAGGCCGCCATCGTTGCTTTCGTCGGCCCTGGCGATCAATTCGTCGAGACCGAGCAGCGGCTTCTGCTCCTCGGTCGCCTTCACCTCGTCGGTTTCGATCACCCAGGGATCGTTTTCGACAAAACCGGTTTCTCTCCAGATCTTCGTCATCATCCCCTCCTTATGCCGCTTCGGCGGCCGAGCCGTAGAGCGCGGTCTTGAAAGGCTGCGGTCCGACGCGGCGATAGGCGGCGAGGAAGTTCTCGGAATGATCGAGGCGC
Organism: Rhizobium indicum; assembly: GCF_005862305.2. Classification (NCBI taxonomy): domain Bacteria; kingdom Pseudomonadati; phylum Pseudomonadota; class Alphaproteobacteria; order Hyphomicrobiales; family Rhizobiaceae; genus Rhizobium; species Rhizobium indicum. Next base: position 439,017 of record NZ_CP054021.1, read on the forward strand.
AGGCCGAGATAGGTGTCGACGATCGTCTCGATCGCGTCCGTCACCCGGTCCGGCTCGAAGCCGCGGCCGATGATTTCGCCGATCGAGGTATGTTCGTCGCCGGAGCCGCCGAGGGTGATCTGGTAGAGTTCGGCGCCCTTCTTCTCGACACCAAGCAGGCCGATATGGCCGACATGGTGATGGCCGCAGGCATTGATGCAGCCGGAGATCTTGATCTTCAGCTCACCGATCTCGGCCTGGCGTTCGGCATCGCCGAAGCGGCGGGAGATTTCCTGCGCCAGCGGAATGGAGCGCGCATTGGCGAGCGCACAGTAGTCCAGCCCAGGACAGGCAATGATATCGGTGATCAGGCCGGCATTGGCTTCGGCAAGATTGATGGCGACGAGGCCGCGATAGACGGCTTCGAGATCGGCAAGCGCCACATGCGGCAGGATGAGGTTCTGCTCATGGCTGACGCGGATTTCGTCGAAGGCATATTCCTCGGCAAGATCGGCGATCGCATCCATCTGCGCATCCGAGGCATCGCCCGGAATGCCGCCGATCGGCTTCAGCGAGATCGTCACCATGCCGTAATCGGGGTTCTTGTGCGGCTGCACGTTCTGCTGGACCCAGCGGGCGAAACCGGAATCGGCCTTCTTCCAGCGGGCGAGGTTTTCCCAGCCTTCGGCGCGTTCGGGCAGCTCAGGCGGCGCGAAATAGGCAGCGATCGACTGGACGTCCTTTTCCGGCAGCTTGAGCTCGGTATCCTTCAGCGCGGCGAATTCAGCCTCCACCTGGCGCGTCAGCTCCTCGGTGCCGGTTTCGTGCACGAGGATCTTGATGCGGGCCTTGTATTTGTTGTCGCGGCGGCCGTGCAGATTGTACACGCGCACGATAGCCGTGGTGTAGGAGAGCAGGTCTTCCTCGGGCAGGAAGTCGCGGATCAGCTTGGCGATCATCGGCGTACGGCCCTGGCCGCCCCCGACATAGACGGCAAAGCCGATCTCGCCCTTGTCGTTCGTCTTCACATGCAGGCCGATATCATGGACCTGGATTGCGGCGCGGTCACGCTCGGCGCCGGTGACGGCGATCTTGAACTTGCGCGGCAGGAAGGAGAATTCCGGGTGGACCGACGACCACTGGCGCAGGATTTCGGCGTAAGGACGCGGATCGGCGATCTCATCGGCGGCAGCACCGGCGAAATGATCGGCGGTGACGTTTCTGATGCAGTTGCCCGAGGTCTGCAGGGCATGCATTTCGACGCTCGCGAGGTCTGCCAGCGCATCTGGAATATCCGACAGCTTCGGCCAGTTGAACTGCAGGTTCTGGCGCGTGGTGAAGTGGCCATAGCCGCGGTCATAGGTCCGGGCGATATGGGCGAGCATGCGCAGCTGGCGCGAGCTCAGCGTGCCATAGGGAATGGCGATGCGCAGCATGTAGGCGTGGAGCTGCAGGTAGACGCCGTTCATCAGGCGCAGCGGCTTGAACGCGTCCTCGGCGAGCTCGCCGGAAAGGCGGCGCTCGACCTGATCGCGAAACTGCTCGACGCGCTCGGTAACAAAGGCATGGTCAAATTCGTCGTAACGGTACATCGTCTTCCTCAGACTGCAATGAATTCGGGATCGGCAGGAGCGTAGCCCGGGGCATATTCCATGGTCGGGCCTTGTGCGCGGATGCGCTCACGAAGGCGAAGCGGCCAGAGAATGCCGTTGGTTTCCTGAACGTCGACGACGGCGACGTCAACGACCTCGTTGTCGGCATAGGATTTCTTGCCGATCGCCTCCAGCGCCGCAACGGCCTCGGCATGACGGGCAACGAGCGCCTCCTGCAACGACGTGGACCACTTGCCGTTCGCATCCAGCCAGACGGCAATGCCGTCCGTCAGCCGGTTGGCGGTCAGAACCTTGTCACCCATATTCAGCTCCTTGCAAGTTCCTCGAGCCGGGCGTTTGCGCGCACCAAGGGCTCGGACAGTTCGAAATTGGCGCCGGCGACCGCATCGCCGATGATGACCATGACGGGCCCGGTCAACTCGTCGCGGTGCTGCAGATCGGGCAGATCGGCAAGCGTGCCATGCAGCAGGCGGCGATCGGCGCGGCTGGCATTTTCGATGACGGCGACAGTGGTCTCAGAAGGGATGCCCGCCTGCATCAGCCGCTCGGCGACGGAGGCGGCAACCGTGCGGCCCATATAGACGGCGATCGTCGCGCCGGAAACGGCAAGGCTTGCCCAATCGGGCAGCACGTCGCCTGTGAGATCATGGCCGGTGGTGAAGACCAGCGAGGAGGCGACGCCGCGCAGCGTCAGCGGCAGCTCGAAATCGGCAGCGGCGGCGAAAGCCGAGGTGATGCCAGGCACGACCTCATAGGTGATACCGGCAGCACGCAGTGCGGCCATCTCTTCCCCTGCCCGGCCGTAGACCAGCGGATCGCCGGATTTCAGACGGACGACACGCTTGCCCTGGCGGCCGAGCTCGACCAGCAGGTCGTTGATTTCTTCCTGGGACTTCGAGTGGCAGCCCTTGCGCTTGCCGACAGAAAGCCGCTCGGCATCGCGGCGGCCCATATCGACGATCGCCTGCGGCACCAGCGCGTCATAGACGATGACGTCGGCTTCCATCATCACGCGCTGAGCGCGCAGCGTCAGCAGATCCTCGGCACCCGGACCGGCGCCGACCAGCCAGACGTGGCCGGCGACCTTGTCCATCGCGTGCAGCAGCCGGTCGGCGGCATGGCGGGCCTGCGGCAGGTTGCCGTTGGCGACCGCATCGGCAACGGCACCGGAAAAGAAGCGGCGCCAGAAGACCCGGCGGGAGACGCCTCTGGGAATCAGTTGTTCGACAGCCTTGCGGTAGCTCGTCGCCAGCCCGGCAAGGCGGCCGAGCGAGGGCGAAAGAAGCTGGTCGATCTGCGCGCGGATCATCTGCGCCAGAACCGGCCCTGCCCCTTCGGTGCCGATCGCAACGGCGACGGGCGCGCGGTTGACCAGCGCCGGCGTGAAGAAATCGCAGTAATCGGGCTGATCGACGGCATTGGCCGGAATTCTGGCAGCGCGGGCGGCATCGACGATGCTGCGGTCATCAGCTTCATTGCCGGTTGCGGCGAAAACGAGCGCTGAACCCTCGGCCTGTTCGGCTGAGAAGGCAGCGCGCACGGTCTCGATCCGGTTGGCGATCAGGAAAGCGTGGTAATCAGCTTCCGGCCGGTCGGCATAGGCGACAATCCGCGCCTTTGTGTTCAGCAGCAGCCGCACCTTGGCGAACGCTTCGTCACCATTGCCGAAGACAGCCGTCTTCTGGCCTTCCACGCGGAAGAAGGCGGGAAATACCGAAAGCTGTTCAGTCTTGGAAGGCATCATCAATCCACTTCGAGGTTGCCGGAATATGCCCTTGATCGACAAGGGATTGAAGGAACAGAAATTCGAAAGCCCAAGCAAGCAGGTATTCTTTTGCTCGTGCTGTCAGTGATTTGAGAAAAGTCACCCGTGCGGCCAAAAAGCCGCATATTCCCCAGCCCGCTTGCTGCGGTGCAGTATAAAGCCTGTGACAAAAGACGTCCACCGGTGCTTGACGCATTTCACTCGCGCCGCCAAGGCGATAGACTGAGGAAAACTGGAGTGTCCTCATGCCTGATAAGACCATTGCCTCCCGCCTGCTTCAGGTCATGGAAGACGATATCCTGCCGCTGACGGAGCGTGGCGTTTCGCTTGGCAACAAGGTGTTCGGTGCGGCGATCTTAAGGAAATCCGATCTTTCGCTCGTCGTCGCCGAGACCAATAACGAGCTGGAAAATCCGCTCTGGCACGGCGAAGTGCATACGCTGAAGCGTTTCTACGAGCTTGGCGACAAGCCGCCGACCAAGGATCTGATCTTCCTGTCGACGCACGAACCCTGCACCATGTGCATGTCGGCGATCACCTGGGCCGGCTTCGACAATTTCTACTATTTTTTCAGCCATGAGGATTCGCGCGACGCCTTCGCCATTCCGCACGACCTGAAGATCCTGAAGGAGGTCTTCGGGCTTGAACCCGGCGGCTACCGCAGGCAAAACGCCTTCTGGAACAGCTTTGCCATCGCCGATCTTGTCGAGACCGAAGAGGCTCAGCTGAAGACCGCGCTGAAGACGCAGACCGCCGGCATCAAGGCGCGCTACGACGCGCTGTCGTCCAGCTACCAATCGTCGAAGAGCGCCAACGATATTCCCCTGAATTGAGGGCCGCTGAACTGGCCCACCGAACTGAAGCCCGCTGAACCGAGGCAACATGGAACCTTCCAAAGACATTTCGCGGCTGATCGAGATCATGGCGGCGCTGCGCCATCCCGAAACCGGCTGCCCCTGGGACATCGTGCAGAACTTCGAGACGATCAAGCCCTATACGATCGAGGAGGCCTATGAGGTCTCCGATGCGATCGAGCGCGGCGATATGGACGATCTCTGCGACGAGCTGGGCGACCTGCTGCTGCAGGTGGTCTTTCACGCCCGCATGGCCGAGGAGGCCGGCGAATTTTCCTTCGGCGACGTGGTCAACGCCATCACCGCCAAGATGATCCGCCGCCACCCGCACGTCTTTGCCCGCTCGGCGGCGGATACACCGGACGCGGTGAAGATACAATGGGACGAGATCAAGCAGGCGGAGAAACGCGAGCGCGCCGAGCGGCGGTCACGGCGCGGCATCACCGAGGACTTCAACAGCGGCTTCCTCGGCTCCGTGCAGCGCAGCTTCCCGGCCTTGACGGAAGCCCTGAAGCTGCAGGAACGCGCAGCCAAGGTCGGCTTCGATTGGTCAGCGCCGGAGCCGATCCTCGACAAGATCGAGGAGGAGATCGGCGAATTGCGGGCAGCCCTTCGCGAAGGCGATCAGGCAAAGGTCAGCGACGAACTCGGCGACCTGATCTTCGCGGTCGTTAATATCGGCCGGCATGTCAAGGCGGATCCGGAACAGGCAGTGCGCGGTACGAATATGAAATTCCGTCGTCGGTTCAGCCATATAGAACAGGTTCTTGAAGCAGAAGGCGAGACGCTGAAAGACGCGACGCTGGAGCGGATGGAGGAAATCTGGCAGGCGGCGAAGGCGATCGAGCGGGCTGTGACGTCGGGGGCTGAGTGAGTTATCGCCTGTCCGGTTCGTGCAGATGGCTGCCCCTCACCCTAACCCTCTCCCCGTAAACGGGTAGAGGGGACGTGCCCATACCAGAAATGCGCGGGAGCCGAGACATTGCGGCTTGTCCCTTCGCCCCGTTTACGGGGAGAAGGTGGCGGCAGCCGGATGAGGGGCTGGTCTCGCCGACCTTACCGCTCCCAATCTTCCTTTGAAGACTTCTGGCCATTGCCGATGCGGCGCTCGAGTTCGGTCGCCTCGGTTTCGGACAGGCGCAGATCGAGGGTGATCGTGCCGTCTTCATTGTCCTCACGGCCGTCGACGATCGCGTGATCGTAAAGCCAGGGCAGCAGCGCCAGCTTGTCGACCGGAAGGCGGATCGTCGCCACGGTCATTACGCCGGACAGCCTGCGGCTGATCTCTTCCATCAGCGTATCGACGCCCTCGCCGCTGACGGCGGAAACCGCCACCACGTTGCTGGCGCCGGCCGATTTCTGCACCATGGTGTCGTGCACCTCGGGCTCCAGCCGGTCGATCTTGTTCCAGACCTCGATCAGACGCTTTTCGGCTTCGGCCTCGTCGATGCCGAGATCGTTCAGGATGCGCATCACGTCGGAGCTCTGCGCCTGGTTGTCGGCATCGGACATATCGCGGACATGCAGGATGAGATCGGCTTCCAGCACCTCTTCCAGCGTCGCCCGGAAGGCGGCGACCAGATGGGTCGGCAGGTCGGAGATGAAGCCGACGGTGTCGGACAGGATGACGGTGCGGCCGTGCGGCAGTTTCATGCGCCGAAGCGTCGGGTCGAGCGTGGCAAAGAGCATGTCTTCAGCCAGCACGCCGGCGCCGGTGATACGGTTGAACAGCGTCGACTTGCCGGCATTGGTGTAGCCGACCAGCGCCACGATCGGATGCGGCACCTTGCGGCGCTTGGCGCGGTGGAGCTGGCGGGTGCGCACGACCTGCTCCAGCTCGCGTTCAAGCTTGATGATGCGGTCCTGCAGCATCCGCCGGTCGGCTTCGATCTGGGTTTCGCCGGGGCCGCCCATGAAGCCGCCGCCGCCGCGCTGGCGTTCAAGGTGGGTCCAGCTTCGCACCAGACGGCCCTTCTGATAATTCAGATGGGCGAGATCGACCTGCAGCGTGCCTTCCTTGGTGGAGGCGCGGCGGCCGAAGATTTCGAGGATGAGGCCCGTCCGGTCGATGACCTTGGCGTTCCATACCTTTTCGAGGTTGCGCTGCTGCACCGGCGTCAACGGATGATCGACGATGACGAGCCCGGAATCGCGCTCGTCGAGCAGCGCCTTGATCTCCTCGATCTTGCCGGTGCCGAGCAGTGTGGCCGGTCTCGGATCGTTGACCGGGACGATAGAGCCGTTGACGACATCGAGGTCGATCGCCTGGGCAAGGCCCGTCGCCTCTTCGAGCCGGCTTTCCGGTGTGCGGGTCGAGGCCGATTCGCCCTGGCCGCCGCGACTGCGCGATTTCAGAACCGGCACGACGACAGTCGCGCGCATGTCGTCCCTGTGCTTGGCGGCCTCAGGGATGATCGAATCGTTCTTGGTATCGCGTGTCGAAATGACGGCTGATCCTGTTAGGACGCTGCTTCTTCGCTCTCGAACATCTGCATGGGCTGGCCCGGCATGATCGTCGAGATCGCATGCTTATACACGAGCTGCGAATGGCCGTCACGGCGAAGAAGAACACAGAAATTGTCAAAAGACGTAACAACGCCCGTGAGTTTCACGCCGTTGATCAGAAAGATTGTCAGGGAAATCTTTTGCTTGCGAACAGTATTGAGAAATAAGTCCTGAAGATTCTGAGAACGTTCCGCCATCGCGCCGCTTCTTTCTTTATTGCCGACCTGATCTGGCCGGTAGAATATCAATCAACCTCACCATGCAAAGACCGGTGGCATCCTCATTCCACCTGTCCAGCAAATCTTGGTATCAAATCGCAATCTTTTCCGCAACGTCGAAAAAGGCCTCGCGGACTTTCTGCGAAACGCTGCCCGGATGGCCGTTGGCAATGGCCTGGCCATCGACGGAAACGACCGGAAAACAAATGCTTGTGGCTGCAGTGAGGAAGACCTCGCGGGCTGCGAGCATCTCCGAAACGGAGAAGTTCCGCTCGGCGATCGTCAACCCCAGCTTGGCTCCGACATCGATCAGAGTGGTGCGGGTAATGCCGCGCAGAATGCCGTGTTCGGCCGGGCGTGTGACCAGCGTTCCGTCCGGATCGACGATCCAGACATTGGTCGCCGCCCCTTCCTTCACCATGCCGTCGCCGTCGACATAGATCGCTTCCTGGGCGCCGGCCTCCTTGGCCTGCTGGCGGGCCATGGCATTCGGCAGCAGGCCGATGGACTTGATATCGACGCGGTCCCAGCGATTGTCGACAAGGGTGATAGCCTTGATGCCGTTGGCGTTCTTGGCGGCGATGATCTTGGCATCGGTGCTCTTGGCGGTGATGACAAGCGAGGGCGGCGTTCCCTCGGCCGGGAAGACATGATCGCGGCGGGCCACACCGCGCGTCACCTGCATGTAGAAAAGCCCGTTGCGGACGTGGTTGCGGCGCAGCGTCTCGCGAATGACCTGCGTCAGCGCCGCCCGGCCCATCGGCCAGGCGATGCGCAACTCACCAAGCGATCGGTCGAGACGGTTCAGATGGCGCGTGAGGTCGACGATATAGCCGTGGCGCACTTCGCAGACCTCGTAGACGCCATCGGCGAACTGGTAGCCGCGATCCTCGATATGCACGCTGGCATCGGAATGCTTGACGTAGCGGCCATTCACATAGGCAATTCTCGGCATGGGAAACCTGGTCTTCCGGGAAGCAATAGGGGACGCGGCGCGGCGTCGGGCCGCGCCGGATGCACTTAGACGCCGAGCGACTTCAGCTTGCGGTGCAGCGCCGAACGCTCCATGCCGACGAATTCCGCGGTGCGCGAGATATTGCCGCCGAAGCGGTTGATCTGGGCGATCAGATAGTCCTTCTCGAACATCTCGCGGGCTTCGCGCAGCGGCAACGTCATGATGTGATAGTCGTTCTTGGCGGACACCTTCGGCAGCATGTCGCCGAGATCGGTCGGCAGCATGTCGGCGGTGATCGGCGCATCCGGGCCGTCGGTGCGGGCAAGGATCATCAGCCGCTCGATATTGTTGCGCAGCTGACGGATGTTGCCGGGCCAATCATGCGCCTGCAGCACGGCCATGGCGTCGTCGCCGATGCGGCGCGGACGGATGCCGGCCTGCTCGGAAATCTGGCGCATCAGCTGGTCGACAAGGAAGGGAATGTCCTCGCGCCGTTCGGCAAGTGCGGGCACACGCACCGGCACGACGGCAAGGCGATGGTAGAGATCCTCGCGGAACCAGCCCTCGGCGATGCGGCTCTCGAGATTATAGGCCGTCGAGGAGATGATGCGAACATCGACCTTGACACGCTTGGAACCGCCGACGCGCTCGAACTGCTGGTCGACCAGGACGCGGAGGATCTTGTTCTGCGTCTCGCGCGGCATTTCGCCGACTTCGTCGAGATAGAGGATGCCGCGATGGGCTTCCTCGAGCGCGCCGATCTTGCGCGCCTGGCCGGGCGTGCCCTCGGTGCCGAACAGCGCCACTTCCATGCGTTCGGGCGTGATGTTGGCGGCGTTGATCGCAACGAAGGGGCCGTTGGCGCGAGCCGACTTCTTGTGGATCATCCGCGCCACCAGCTCCTTGCCGGAGCCCGACGCGCCGAGGATCATGATGCGGCTGTTGGTCGGTGCAACCTTCTCGATCGTCTGGCGCAGCTGCGAAACGGCAACCGATGTGCCGATCAGCTCCAGCGCGTCCCCGGTGCGGCGCTTCAGATCTGAGACCTCGCGCTTCAGCTTGGAATTCTCCAGCGCGCGTTCGGCGATCAGGATCAGCCGGTCGGCCTTGAAGGGCTTTTCGATGAAATCGAAGGCGCCGCGCTTGATCGCCGAGACGGCGGTCTCGATGTTGCCATGGCCTGATATCATCACGACGGGCAATTCCGGATGGCGGGTCCTGATCTCGTCGAGCAGTGACAGACCATCGAGCTTGCTGCCCTGCATCCAGATATCGAGGAAGATCAGCCGCGGCACGCGATCGGAAATCGCCGCCAGTGCGCTGTCGCTGTCGTGGGCCGTGCGCGTCTCGTGCCCTTCATCCGAGAGAATGCCGGAAACGATCTCGCGAATATCGTGCTCATCGTCGACGACGAGAATATCAGAGGCCATAAACGCTTTCCTTGTCATTGGCTGCGGGGGCAGAAGACGTCGGATCCAGGCGTGGCAGATGCACGCGGATCATGGCTCCTCTTCCCCGGTCAAAATCGGCGGGCGCATCATGCAGCTCGAGCTGCCCGCCATGTTCCTCGATGATCTTCTTGACGATGGCGAGGCCGAGGCCGGTGCCCTTCTCGCGCATCGTCATATAGGGTTCCAGAATGCTGTGGCGGTTCTCCACCGGCAGGCCGCGGCCATTGTCGATCACGTCGACGGTGAAGCGGTCGCGGCCGGTATCGAGTGCGGCGCGGACGAGAATCTTGCGTTCGTCCCGCTCGTCGCTCGGAACGGCCTCGATCGATTCGACGGCATTCTTGATGAGATTTCCGAAGGCCTGGCCGAGCATGCGGCTGTCGAACAGGCCCTCCAGCGGCTGGTCGCCGAAATCCTGCTCGAAGGTGACGTGATGGTTGCCCATCTCACGCAGGAAGATCGCGTCGCGCAGGATATTGCGCAGGTCGCTCGGCTCCTTGGTCGGCTTCGGCATGCGGGCAAAGGCGGAGAATTCGTCGACCATGCGGCCGATATCGCCGACTTGGCGGATGATGGTATCCGTGCACTGGTCGAAGACGGTCCGGTCACCCGGGTCGATCTGCTTGCCGTAGCGGCGCTGGATGCGCTCGGCGGAAAGCTGGATCGGCGTCAGCGGGTTCTTGATCTCATGGGCGATGCGCCTTGCCACGTCGCCCCAGGCGGTCGAGCGCTGGGCGATGACGAGATCGGTGATGTCGTCGAGCGTGATCACGTAGGATTCGCTCATGTCGCGCACTTCCTCGCGGGTAACCTGCACGCTCAGCGTCCTCACCGTACCGCCGCGCACGAGGGCGATCTGCTTGCGGAAATCGCCGCGATAACGCACCGCCGCCTCGGTCAGCACGTGATCGACCTCTGGCGCGATGTCGACCAGCTGCTTTCCGAGCATCTCGTCGGCCGACAGCGACATCAGCGTTTCGGCCGAACTATTGACGATGGCGATGCGGCGGTCCTGCTCGACGCCGATGACGGCGGCGGTGACGCCCGACAGCACCGCCTCGATGAAGCGACGGCGGTCATCGACCTCGTCCTTGGCCTCGAGGATCTCGTCGCGCTGGGTGCGGATTTCCGAGATCATCTTGTTGAAGGTGCGCGAGAGATTGGCGACGTCGCCATCGACGGCATGCACCGGCACGACGATATCCATATTGCCCGATGCAACGCTGTCGGCGGCGGTGATCAGCAGGCGGATCGGCCGGACGATGCGGTCGGCGACGGCGATTGCGGTCCAGATCGCCGCCAGGAGCACGATCAGCGCGAAGCCGATATAGAGCACGGCAAAGGCGACCTGCAGCGAGAAGCGGTTGGCCTCCATCGAGCGGTATTCGGTGGCGTTCTCCTCCATCATCCGCATGGCGCCCATGACCTTGGGATCAACGGCGCGCACCGTATAGAGGAAGGTGCCCTGGATGGCGTCGAGCTTGATGATGGCGCCGACGAGATTGGTAACGCCGGGCGGGATCAGCGTCGGCTGGCCGGCGGCGGCCTTTTCCAATGCGTCCTGCGGAATGGCCGGCAGCGGCTTTTCGGTGGCGATATCGGCCTGGACGATCACCGAGCCGTCGCGCTCCACGAGGAAGGCGCCGAGCAGGCCGCGCCCCCTCGCCTGGCGGGTCATCAGGTCGGCAAAACCCGTCCTGTCGAGGCTGTAGAGCGCGCGGTTGCGCTCCAGGTCGTTGGCCATGGAGACCGTCTGCCCCTGCAGGTAGCTGGCATTCTCCATCATATAAGCCTGGCCGATATTGCGCGACGAGCTGACGATCGACTGGGTGCGCAGGGCAAACCAGCGGTCAAGACCGGCATTCAGCGTGATGCTGGCAAAGATGGCGACGAGGATCGCCGGCGTGATCGCCACGATCGAAAAGAGCACGACGATGCGGATATGCAGGCGGGCTGCCGCACGGCCGCGGGTGCGCGCCTTGAGCAGCCTTGCCACCTCGCGGCCGATCAAGGCGAGCAGCGTCAGGACAAAGAAGGAATTGACGATCACCGAGGTGATGACGACATGCGAGGTCGGGGCGATCGGCGTCAGACCGAGCAGCACGAACAACGTCGCCGTGGCGCAGAGAAGCGCGCCGCCGGCGAGCACGAGGCCGGGCACGGCAAAAAGGGCGCGGCGGTCGGTCACCGTCGTCACCGTCTCGCCCGCCGCCGCCGGCGATACCCCATCCTGCGTCATTCGGCCTCTCTTCAGGCGGCACCCGCCGCCCTCGCCATCCGATCGAAAACCAAGCAACGCCGGCTTAAAAAAGCCAGCGCCGTAACGACTCGATCGGGAGCGAATGTCCAAAACCCTTGCGTGACCTTTAAGCAACGCATTGTGGCGAAAATGCAACGCGTGTCGTCACATTGTCAAGCCGTGCTTCCCTCGGCGAGCCTTAATCTGACCCGTCGAGGGAAGTTGTTTCACCTGAAGCGCGTCGCAATCTTTCAGATCGCTCCTCGCGCTTAGGTCTTTGTTTTTACGCATGTCGTTATCGCGCGACATGCTTTAGAAGCGACGTGGTCCTTCCGGTTTATTTCCGACGATCGTGTCGATCCGGTCCAGCACGTCAGACGTCATCTTCTCTCGGTGTGAGAGGGCTGCGAGATTGTCCTGCAGTTGGCTGGCGCGCGAGGCTCCAAGAATGACGGTCGAGACGTTGCGGTTGGCGAGGCACCACAAAAGGGCGAGATGCGTGATCGATATCCCGATCTCGTCCGCCAGCTTTGCAAGCTCGCCGACTTGTTTGAGCTGGGCGCGGCCGGCATCGCTGGACCATTTTTCCTTCAGCCATTCATAGCCCGGCAGGTTCATACGGCTGTCGGCCGGCACGCCGTCATTGTATTTGCCGGTCAGGACGCCCGAGGCGAGCGGTGACCAGATCGTGGTGCCAAGGCCGATCAGGTCATACAGCGGCAGATAGTCAGACTCGACCTTCTGGCGTTCGAAGATGTTGTACTGCGGCTGCTCCATGGTCGGCGGCGTGATGCGCAGGTCGCGGGCAACGGCGTAGGCTTCCGTCAACTGCTGCGCCGACCATTCCGACGTGCCCCAATAGAGCACCTTGCCCTGGGCGACGAGATCGTGCATCGCCCGGACCGTTTCCTCGATCGGCGTGTCGATATCCGGGCGGTGGCAGAAGTAAAGGTCGAGGTAGTCGACCTGAAGCCGCTTGAGTGCTGCGTGGCAGGCGTCGGTCACATGCTTGCGCGACAGGCCGCGCTGCGTCGGCTTCTGGCCTCCCCAGAAGACCTTGCTGGAGACGACGAAGCTGTCACGACTCCAGCCGAGCCTGCTGAGCGCCTCGCCCATCACGATCTCGGATTTGCCGCTTTCATATCCTTCGGCATTGTCGAAGAAGTTCACCCCGTTGTCATAGGCAAGCTTCATGAGGTCGACGGCGTCGCCTCCATTGACCTGCTTGCCGAACGTCACCCATGAGCCGAAGGAGAACTCGCTCACTTTCAGGCCCGACTTTCCCAAACGTCGATATTCCATCATGCAACTCCCGCAAATTATGAATATGTACCGGCCTGTCACCGGGGTCGGCGTCGCCCGATTGATCGACGACCGATTCGCGTAATCTATGGCATGCGCAACGATATGCGAGGCTCAGCCCGCCAAGTTCACCGGCATAGAACAAGATGTCGCAGTTCCCGTCAGCCCCCGACCGTAAAGAAAATGGGCGCTCCACGACATCAGTCGGAGCGCCCGTGGCATGCGATCGACGACGTTTGCGGCGGAGGTCGACGGCAGCAACGGCAGAATGATGAGATTCGGAACGGATAGGCAACATGCGATTGGAATCTGCGACATTATCGACCGCTGATTGATCCTGTCGTCCACCGGATATCCACAGCTTATCCACAGGCACGGCGACGACGACCGCAGCAACTTCAATGACATTCGCCTAGCGTCAAATCACTCCTCACAAATGCTTATGTGACTGTTGAATGACACCGCATTTTTGTTTGTCTGCTTGGATATAAACCGCGACTTCGCTCAGATAGGCTCACCTCTCCTCCCGACCGTGGCGGCGGACGCCGGGAGGGGTGGGCGGTGGGCAACATGAGGGCCCGCCGCCTTCTTTTTTATCGCGCCCCCCGAACACGCTCAGGCGGTGCGGGAACTCCTGTAGACCGAGACGCCAAGTTCCCTGATCTTCTTGCGCAAGGTGTTGCGGTAGAGACCGAGAAGATCGGCCGCCTTGATCTGGTTCCTAACGGCCGTACGTCATCCGCTCGCGCCTCGACAAAAGCTGGTTCAATGCGGCCGGAGGCAGAAAAGCCCTCCATCCGCATTGACGTGCCGCGCCACGCGACGTGCAACTTGGCTTACTGTGCGTGTTGCTTGCGCATGGCGTCGGCGATTTGTGCCTTGACTGCGTCTATTCCGAAGCTTGCGCCCTTCTGCATCGGCGGAAATTCAATGGCAGTCTTCGCCAGCTCTTCAACTTTTTGCTGAACGAGGACGAAACGCCAGAATTCGAACTTGTACCATTCAAAGTATTCTTGTGAACCAACGTTACCCTTGAAAAAGGCCGTACGCTCGAACGGATCAAGGCGCAGGTTTACAACGGTCGGCACGTCCAATTTCACCGTGCTGCCTATCCAACCGTCCGGCTGCTCCATGAACGTGTATTTATAGTCATCAATCCGGGCCGCCCCGAGCACGCTTTCGGCGAAATACCAGATTTCATGACGGTTCGACGGGCCAGTTCCGGTGATCATGCTGGTCTGATCATAGCCGTCCAGGTGAACCTTGTAGGTCTGGCCATTGAGTTCCTTCCCCGCTTTCAACTCGACGGCGATATTGGTGCTTCCAGCGGCGGCCGCAAGGGTGGGGAACCAGTCGAGGCCGGACATCAGCCCATTGCAAATCGAACCGGTAGGAACGTGCCCCGGCCAGCGGACCATTGCGGGGGCGCGGAAGCCGCCTTCGTATGTCGTGCCTTTTCCGCCGAAAAATGGTGTCTGACCACCATCCGGCCAGGTGAAGTTTTCGGTGCCATTGTCAGTCGTGAACACGACGATCGTATTCTCATCGTCGCCCATTTCTTTCAGTTTCTGCATGGTATCGCCAACAATGTCGTCAAGCTGCGCCATCCCTGCTTCATGGATGGTCCAACCATTCGCGGAATTACGCATCTTCTCGTACTTTTCCGATAGATGAGTAACAATGTGCATCCGTGTCGGGTTGAGCCAAAGGAAGAACGGCTTGCCATCGGCCTTGGCCCTGTCGATAAACTTGAAGGAAAGATCGCGAATCTCGTCGTCGACCGTCTTCATCCTTTCCGGATAGAGCGTGCCAGCATCTTCAATCTTTTGTTTGCCGACCTTGCCCCATCGCGGCATTTCCGTGGGGTCATCGGTTTCCGTGGCCCAGGAATGGACCATGTTGCGCGGGCCGACTACGTTCAGCAGTTCCTGCGGGTAGCCCGGATGCGCGGGGTCTTCCATCGCATCAAGATGATAAAGATAGCCGAAAAACTCATCGAAGCCATGAACCGTTGGCAGAAACTCGTTGAGATCGCCAAGATGGTTCTTGCCGAACTGTCCCGTGGCGTAGCCCAGAGACCTCAGCACGGTGGCAATGGTTGGCGCCGCAGCAGGAAGGCCGATGGGCGAGCCTGCCTGGCCAACCGTGGTCATGCCAGTTCGAACCGGAAGCTCGCCGGTGATGAAGTTCGCTCGCCCTGCGGTGCAGCTCGCCTCGGCGTAGTAGTCGGTAAAGAGCATCCCCTCTGCCGCAAGCCTGTCGAGATGTGGGGTACGACCGGCCATCATGCCGCGATTGTAAGCGCCGATATTCCAGATGCCGACATCATCGGCCATGATGACTACTATGTTGGGTTTTTTGCCCGTGGCTTGAGCCATTGCATTCCGGCTCATGGTGGTGCTCGCAGCCGTGCCAATCGCCGACATGGCGAGCAAAGATCCGCCGGTTAGCAAGATATCCCGCCTCGTTGGAGTCGCGTTCTCTGTCATGCCCATTTCTCCCTTTTTTGGTCAGGCGAAGCAAAGCTCAACACTGCAACGGATGCTGAATACGGTCCGACCGAGGTTCTCGAATGCTCTTGAGATAGCCGAGCGAAAGTGCATGCCGCGTTGAGAATAACAGGGCCTGTCGGCTTGCCTGGACGCGTACATAAGGCATAACAAATATAAGGAGAGCAAGTATCTTACGGTAACCTACAGGCGAAACCGCCGATAGGCAGGAACCAATGTCCGGGCGACAGTCGTCCAGAAACACCGATAGCGTGAAGGCGACATCGCCCATATCGGAAATCGGTAGCTTGGCTTGTCGGGGTCGCCCCCGACGCGGCGAACTCAGTCATGGCGCAGGCCCTGCGAGGCCCGCGCCTGACGCTGACTAGATTTGCGGCGGCCCAACCTTGACCGTCAGTTTGTCCAGCGTACCCGTAAACCGGAACGGCACCTGGTAGTCGCTGTCGTCGACAGGACTGCGGGTATCCACCCCCACGTCGAAGGACTCGTCGACCGTCACCAGAAACGGGATGGTATGCGGGATCGACTGCTCGGCCACCATCGTGCCATCGACGCTAAGCACACCCTTGCCGCCCTTCCCGTAACCGGGTCCCTCGTAGGTAAAGTCGAAGACGACGCTGTGTTTGCCTGCTGTCAGCGCGGTCTCGCCGGCCCACCGGAAGCGCTCCAGTCCAAGCAGGTTATAGGTGAAGACCGGCTTGCCCTTGAGGAGATAAAGGCCGTAGCCGCCGAAGCGGCCTCCAAGCGTCGCAAGCATTCCGTCTCCGCCGCCCTGCGGGACGTCGACTTCGGCGGTGATCGTGTAGGAGCGGGCCAGCGGATCGGGCGCCGAGGCCGGTGGCAGGCCCGAGAGTTCGCCTGAGTAGACGAACTCGGTTCGGCCAGCGGTGGCGCTTGGCCGCGGCGCGGTGGCACGCGAGATGACGGAGTTATCAAGCGGCAACACCTGGTATTTCGCGGCCTCCACGAGGAAGAGCTGCTGCATATCGCGCAGTTTGTCCGGCTCCTTGGCGGCGAGATCGTTGAACTGCGAGTAGTCCTCGGTCAGGTTGTAGAGTTCCCACTGATAGCCATCGACCACATCGGGCAGTTTGCCGAGTCCCATCAGCCAGGGCGCGGCGGGTGGGGTCGTGGAGGCGATCCAGCCCTCGTGGTAGATCGCGCGATTGCCGAACATCTCGAAATACTGTGTCGTGCGTGCAGAGGGGACGTCCTTGGCGCCCTTGGACCAGGTATAGGCCATGCTGACGCCTTCGATCGGCTTTTGGGCGATGCCGTTCACCGTGAGCGGCGCCTGGATGCCGGTGGCTTCGAGGATCGTCGGCACGATGTCGATCACATGGTGGAACTGGCTGCGGATGCCGCCCTTGTCGGTGATGTGACCCGGCCAAGACATCGCCATGCCCTGTCGGGTGCCGCCGAAGTGGGAGGCGACCTGCTTGGTCCATTTGAACGGCGTGTCGAAAGCCCAGGACCAGGCGACTGACATATGTGGCTCCGTCGTCGGGTCGCCCCAGGCGTCGTAGAATTTCAGCTGGTCGGCGACCGGCATGCTGATGGCCTGGATCGCGGCCAGGTCGAAGGCCGTGCCGATGGCCGTACCTTCGGCGCTGGTGCCGTTATCGCCCTCGATATAGATGATCAGGGTATCGTCGAGCTTGCCCTGCTTGCGAACCTCATCGACCACCCGGCCGATCTCGAAGTCGGCATAGGCGACAAAGGCGGCGTAGACCTCCGCCTGACGGGCGAACATCTTCTTGTCGTCTGCCGATAGCGTATCCCATTTCGGAAGGTCATCCGGCCACGGCGTCAGCTGGGTATTCTCCGGAACCACGCCGAGCCGTTTCTGGTTGGCGAGAATCTCGTCCCGCATGGCGTTCCAGCCGCCATCGAACTTGCCTTTGAACTTCTCGATCCACTCCTTCGTCGGATGGTGCGGGGCATGGGTTGCGCCGGGAACATAGTACATGAAGAACGGCTTGTCCGGCGTCGCGGCATTCACCTTGCGCAGATAGTCGATGGCGTCATCGGCCATGCCGGTGACCAGATTGTAGTCGGGCTTGTCGAGCCACGGGTAGATCTGGTCGTGGTTGCGGAACAGCCAGGGCGTCCACTGGTTGGATTCGCCGCCCTGGAAGCCATAGAAATAGTCGAAGCCCATGCCGGAGGGCCACTGGTCGAACGGTCCCGAGGCGGATAGCGCGTAGGTCGGGGTATTGTGGTTCTTGCCGAGCCATGAGGTGGCATAACCGTGATCCCTGAGTATCGAACCGATCGTGCCGTTGTTCGGGCCAATAATCGCATCATAGCCGGGATAGCCGGTGGATTGCTCGGCGATCACCCCGAAGCCCGCCGAATGGTGGTTTCGCCCGGTGATGAGAGCGGCGCGCGTGGGCGAGCACAGCGCGGTGGAGTGGAACTGCGTGAAGCGCAGTCCATTGGCTGCGATCTGATCGAGCGTCGGTGTCGGGATAACGCCGCCGAAGGTGCTGGAGACGCCATAGCCGGCGTCGTCGGTCATGATCAGCAGTATATTCGGCGCGCCCTTCGGCGGCACCACCTTGGGTGGCCACCACGGAGTCGAGTCCTTGGCGTCCAGGTTGATGGTTCCGCCGAACGCCGGAGGTGCTGCCGGCAGCGACTGGCCGTTGATCGTCGACGTAGCGCTGGGTGAACCGGTTGCTCCGGTGAGATCCTGGGCGGCGGCGGGAAATGCTGAAAAACAACTGGCGGCGAGAACGGCTAGATAAACGCGCGTATTCATTGTTGATTGCTCCCTTTTGGACCCAAGGTAGAAAGGCAGAGCGAGCAATACTTTCCCGCTCTCAATGATGCTCGCATGCGCCGGCGAGAGTCAGATCGGCTGACATAGCCATCAGCTTAGCGATGACATTGCAGAGAGTGGCAGATTGCTACCAACGCGTCGCGTATATTACTGTAACCTACTATAAGAACTGCGGCTCCGAGGGGTAGTTATATAGGTGAATGGGCGGGGCACGCACCCGTACGTGAACGGCAATAACCTGCGGGAATGACAAAATGACATCCGACGTGCGCGCGACCGACGACGCGGGATTTTCAGGCCTGGTCTGGGTGGCCGGACGAACCTTCACCATGGGATCGAACGAGCATTATCCGGAGGAAGCGCCTGCTCATCCGGTAGCCGTCGACGGCTTCTGGATCGACGCCACCCCCGTCACCAACCGCCAGTTCGCTTCGTTCGTCAAAGCCACCGGACATGTGACCGTCGCCGAAAGGGCACCCCGTGCCGCCGACTATCCTGGAGCGCTTCCTAAAATGCTGCGAGCCGGATCTCTGGTGTTCACGCCGCCGAAAGCCATAGTCGGCCCCGACATTACCCAGTGGTGGTCGTTCAAGTTCGGCGCGGACTGGCGACACCCTTACGGCGGCCGCACCGACATCCGCGGCAAGCTCGATCATCCCGTCGTCCATGTCGCCTATAGCGACGCCATGGCCTATGCGCTCTGGGCGGAAAAAGATCTGCCGACCGAGGCAGAGTGGGAACTGGCGGCGTGCGGCGGCCTTGATGATGCGGAATTTGCCTGGGGCGACGAGTTGAACCCGGAAGGAAAGCTCATGGCCAACACTTGGCAGGGCACCTTCCCTACGCTGAGCACAAAGCCAGCCGGTGCGGACAGAACGTCCCCGGTCGGATCCTTTCCATCAAACGGCTACGGAATCTACGACATGATCGGCAATGTCTGGGAATGGACCTCTGACTTCTGGTCGACACGCCATCCCGAGCCTGCCAGCCATTCATGCTGCATCCCCAGCAATCCCCGCGGAGGCGACGCCGACGCCAGCTATGATCCGCGGCTGCCTGACATCAGGATCCCGCGGCGCGTGCTCAAGGGCGGATCCCACCTCTGCGCGCCGAACTACTGCAAGCGCTATCGTCCCGCCGCCAGACATGCAGAGCCTGAGGACACGTCCACAAGTCATGTCGGCTTCAGATGTGTCAAGCGCGTGTGAGGCGGTGTCATGGTCACATGTCGCGTCGGCGGAACAAAAGCCACCGATTGTGACAAGACCTTTCATGACATATCCTTCGTGGTCCGCAGGTTATGGGCGTACTCCCGTCGATTGCGGTTAGCAGCGGCAGCGCGAAACTGGAGTTCAAGCGTGTCGGACATGCTCTGAACGGCGAATTCCGCTTTCGTTCCCGTTCCTTACTGTAAACTACGTTGCTTCCGCCCTATTCCGGATCATCATGCACCACTTATAACGCGATGCGGCCGCCGGACTTGCAGAGGCCGCCTTGGAGGTAGGATGGATGGATTACGACACACGGTTCGCCAAGCGCATCTTTCCAGCCAGCGCCAAAACCATCGATACATTGGCCGCCCGTGACGATAACTTCCGTGAACTCTGTGCCGACTTCTCCGTTGCAGATGAATTGCGGAGAAAATGGGAAACATCCTCCGCCGCAGAGCGAAATGAGCGCCACGCGGAATGCGTCGAACTCGTGGAAACGCTGCGCAGCGAGATCGAAGCCGCTCTGGAAAGCGCCAGTGTGATCGTGATCAAGCTTCTCCCTCGCCGTTGAGGACCAGACTCCGGCATCAAAGACGGTTACTTCTGATCGGTCAGATAGATGGTCTTCCAGTCGTCCTTCATGTTGACAACTGTCCACCCCTGAGCCTGTGCTTCGTCCAGGCCCTTGTCGAGCTGGCCGATGCTGGACTTCCTGTCATAGGCAAATTCGCGCTTGGCGTCGGTGTGATGCACATAGAGGCAGAAGCGTGCACCAGGACCGCTACACGTCCATTGAAGCATCTGCAGGTCGCCGTCGGAATTGCCAAATGCAGCGATGGGTCGGCGACCGATGAAAGTCTGGATGGCGATCGGTTTGGCCTCCTTGTCGTCATAGAAAAACAGTTCGGGCTGCTTCACAAGCGCGGGCTTTCCGTCGCGCAGCTCGAACTGCAGCTTGCCGCTGCTGCCGATCACCTGTTCGGGTGGAATGCCATAGGTCTTGTCGGCGAAGGTGCGCATGAATTCGTTGCCGCCACCGGAAACGATGAAGGTCTTGAAGCCGTTGGCACGCAAATAGTCGAGAAGCTCCACCATCGGCTGATACGCCATCTCGGTGAACAGCTTGTCCGTCTTGGGGTTCTTGGCTGTCGCAAGCCATTCCTTGACGACCGTTGCGTATTCGTCGGTCGTCAGACCCGCCTGCGTCTCTCCGACGATTGCAAGCAGCGCCGGAGCGCCGCCCGCAAGCGCACTCTTCAGATCGCCTTTCAATACGGACGCGAAAGGTTCCTTCGTCTTCCATTCCGGATGCTCGGGTGCGAGAACCTTGACCTGCTCCAGCGCAAAGAAAAGCTGGAAATAGAGCGGCTGCTCGGCCCAGAGCGTCCCATCATTGTCAAAGGTGGCGATGCGCTCTGCGGGCGGGACGAATTCCGGCGAGCTTTCCTTGGTCACCTTGGCGACGAAGTCGAGGATCGATTGTCTGGTCTTGCCATCGTTCCAGGATGGCAGCGGCTCCGCCGCCTGGACGATCGTGGCCGCGAAAAATGTGGTGCTGACCAACACCGCCGTGAGATAGGCCAGCTTTGGATTGGTGTTCATGATGAACCCTCTGTCGGAAACATGGACCGGCAGGCGAAGCGACGTTCGGCCCAGACCAACGCCCGTCCGCAACAATATTCGCTCCAAGAGGGCTTTGCGCGTATCATACTGTAGTATCTGTCAGTCCGAGGCAGCGGCAGCGGGCGACCACTCGTTCGGCCGTTGACCGGAAATCCGGCCCGCAACGCGGTCTCCAATGTGACTGTTGGAACGAACGCGGATCAACAGTGCATACTGTATGTTACTGGCGCGCTCGCGATACGCGCCATACCCTCCCCAAATAAAGCGGTCCACATCACACGGAACCGGTGTCGACGATAACGACCACCAGGCACCGTTCGCCTTCGACGGCAAGCTGAACAGCTTGAAAATAGAAACTTCAGCCGCAACCCTGAGGCAAGAGGGCCAGCGCAGAGCGGTCCGTCACCAGGGCGGCCCGTGCCGAAAGTGACGTTGACCTGGGCACGGGGATTCTGCGCCATGAACACAGCTCACCGACGCACACTTCTGACCCTGTTTGCGATCGCCGAGGGTGCGACGGGACTGGGGCTTATCGTGGCGCCGTCGATGCTCTTTGTTCTGCTGTTTGAGACAAGGCAGGTCGTTTCGGAGGCACCACTGATCGGGCGGATCTGCGGTGCGGCGCTGCTCGCTCTTGCCGCAGCAAGCTGGGGTGCGCGTGACGCCGAAGACAGGCAAGGCACCCTGGGGCTCCTCGTCGGAGTGACGCTCTACAATTGCCTGACCACGGCCGTCTTGACCTATTCCGCCCTCGTTCTGGAGATGATCGGCATCCTGTTGTGGCCCGCGATCCTCTATCACGCGGCGACTTCCCTGTGGTGCTTGCTCGCTATCTGGCGGGCGCGTTGGGCCGAGTCGTCGTGGCTCCTTGGGTGGTCATTTACGGCTTTGGCCGCTTTGGCCGCGGACTGCTACGAGGCGGCGAAGACGCGATCTCCGCTTCTGCGGTTCACTCGCCTGGCGTCCCCTTCCCTCGATCTGCGAAGCAGTCGAACGGGGCCACATACGGTGCCTTGATGGACGAGGATCAGTTTCTGCGCTAGGTTACAAAAGAGATAGTTAATAAAATCTCTGGTAGTCACGTACCTCAAGAGCGGGTGAGGAGCGAACCGTGCAACATTTATTGCCATCGAGGCGCGACACTGCGCCGGATTCGACGCGACCACCTCCGACCCACGATGATGTTCGGGCTCAGCTCAAGCGAATCGTTACCAGCTCGCAATTTCCGCATATCGGTCGGAGTGCTGCATTTCTTATCTATGCCGTGGAGGAGACGCTTGCAGGCCGCGCAGATCGGATCAAGGGCTACTCTATCGCAGTCGAGGTTTTCAAGCGCTCCAACGGCTTCACGCAGGATGATCCGGTTGTGCGGATCGAGGCCGGAAGGCTCAGGCGGGTGCTCGAGCGCTATTATTTTACAGCGGGTCAACGCGATCCGATCCGAATAGACATTCCGAAAGGCGGTTACGTGCCGACCTTTGCCTGGAATAATCCGAGTGCTGACAATTTAGATGCTGAAGACCAAAGTCTGCCGTCGGAGCGCGCCTATTCCCTTTTTCCCGGCTTAAGACGGCATATGTGGGCAGTGGCCCTTGGGTTGATCGTGATCGTGGGCGGCGCTGCAGCCCTGGCTGGCTTGACCTCCATTCGATTTGGCTCGATCTGGCCCTTGCCGACTGCCGACATTACAGGATCTGATGGACCGACATTGGTGATCGCTCCATTTGCTAATCTCGGTGATGGTCCTCAGGCGGAACTCTATACGACAGGCCTCACCGAGGAACTCCTCACCGCCCTTCCCCGCTTCAAGGAGATCAAAGTCTTCGGTCGCGAGACATCCAGATCGTTGCCGCCAGAGGTGGAGGCATCGCGGATTCGCGGAGAACTTGGCGCACGCTTCCTGCTGGCAGGCGGTGTTCGCGTCTCCGGAAGCCGAGTGCGTGTGACGGCACGTCTGCTCGACACGCAGACCGATGAGATCCTCTGGTCGCAGACCTACGACGACAACATCGGCGTCCGCGACCTGTTCACCATCCAGTCCGACGTCGCAAACAAGGTTGCGACCGCCGTGGCGCAGCCCTATGGCATCATGGCCCAGGCCGATGTCTCCAACCCGCCGCCTGATGATCTTGGCATCTACGGCTGCACGCTGAGCTTTTACACTTACCGTGCCGAGTTGAGCATCGAGCGGCACGAAGAGGTTCGAAACTGCCTCGAAAGCGCTGTCGCCCGCTATCCGTCCTTTGCGACCACCTGGGCGATGTTGTCCATCCTCTATCTCGACGAGGATCGTTTCAGGTTCAATCGGAAGCCCATTTCGTCCGCGCCGATAGATCGCAGCTTTCAGGCCGCCCGCCGTGCCATTCAACTGGATCCCGGCAACACCCGCGCCCTTCAGGCGTTGATGACGGCGTTGTTTTTCAGCCAGCGGGTTCCGGAGGCACTTCAGATCGGCGAACGGGCACTGGCGACCAATCCGAACGACACCGAATTGCTAGGAGAGTTTGGTACCCGGGTGGCGATGAGCGGGGAATGGCAGCGCGGGGCAGCGCTGCTGGATCGTGCCATTGCTCTCAACCCTGCCGGCGGCGGCTACTATCGCGGAACGCGCGCACTTGCAGCCTACATGCTGCACGACGACAAGACCGCGGTCATCGAGATCAGGCAGGCGGACCTGCAGAAGTTCCCGCTATTCCATGCGGTGGCTGCCGTCATCTACGTCGACGCCGGAATGATCGAGGACGCCCGCAACGAGGCCTCGCGGTTCAACGAAATGAGACCCGACTTCATTCCGAGCATCGTGGCCGAACTCAAGGCGCGCAATTTCCAGCCACAGGATCGGGCACGGATGATTGCCGATCTGCGAACGGCCGGGCTTCCTGCGATGGACGAGGTGCAGGCGACGATGTCGCTGCCGATCGACGGTTCCAAGGCCCTTCAGCCGCGGTAGCGCTGCTGTCAGGACAACTAGCACAGAACATACCCGATGGTTACACGCGCACGCCGTCGTCTCCGTGTAGGCTGTGGTCGCTGATAATCGTTCTTTCATGGCCGAGACCCAGGGAGCGACCTCAGTCGTCCGACCAAACCATTTAGAAGGGATTCGTCGATGACCAAAGCACCGCAGCGAGCCTTGCACCCTGCCGTGGCGGCGGTGTCGTCCGCGGCACGCGGCTTGATGATCATCTTGGGATGTGGATCGGCCGCAAGCGCTGCCGACGCAGACGCCAAGAAGCTGGTGAAAACCATGTCCGACTACCTGGCCGCAGAAAAGGCGATCTCCTTTTCGTATGACACCAACCTGGAGGTGGTCACCGTCGACCATCAGAAGCTTCTGCTGGCAAGTTCCGGCAAGATCGAAATGGGCCGACCGGATAAACTCCGGGTTACCCGGTTTGGTGGGTTCGCCAACGTTGAGGTCACATTCGACGGCAAGACGCTCTCGCTGCTCGGCCAGAACGCCAACCTCTATGCCCTTGCAGAAGTCCCAGGCACCATAAATCACCTGATCGACGAATTGCGGGACAAGCTCCATAGACCCATACCGGGTGCCGATCTTCTGCTCCCGGATGCCTATGACGAGCTGATGCGCGACGTGGTCGACGTCAAGGACCTCGGCAGCGGTGTCATCGGCGGCGTCGAATGCGACCACCTTGCATTCCGCACCAAGGAAGTCGACTGGCAGATATGGATCGCTCAAGGCGAGCATCCGTATCCCTGTCGATATGTCATTACCGCAAGCCAGGTGGATCAAGGCCCACAATACAGCATCCAGATCAGTGACTGGAAGACAGGCACCGATGTCGTTGCCAACGATTTCGGTTTCAAAAACACCACGAACGCCAAGTCGACCTGACGAAGCTTGCCGATATTGACGAGCTTCCTGATCACTTTGCCATGGGAGGCACCAAATGACCGTCGTCAGAAAACTGAAACTCCTGCTGCTTGCTGCGGCGATCGGCGTGTCCGGCCTCGAACTTGGAAACGGACTTTCGATTCCGGGACTGAATGGCGTCTTCACGCCGGCAGAGGCCAGGATCGGCCGCCCGCTGACGCCGGTGAGTGTCGCTGGAGTTGCGCGCCGCACGGTCCGGCGTTGCGCCGTCGGCGTCTATTATTGCTAGAAAAACAGGCCCGGCGAACGCATTCGACAAGCGCCCAGCATGAGGGAAATCGGTGGGAAGCAAAAACAACACGGGAATAGGGTCGATAGTTGCCGGGTATGTTCGGTGGCTTCTGCTGTGCGCATTGATCGTCATTCTGCCTGGGTGCGGCGGTCATCCGAAGGATGTGATGACGCCTGTTGCAGACACGTCTCCGAAGTCGACCAAGGTCAACTTGCTGATCGCCACGACACGCAGCAGGTCTCCGGTGCCAGGAGAGATGTTCAACGGAGAACGGGCGCGGACCCCGGCATTCGCCGATATCACCGTGTCCATCCCACCGAACACGATCCGCAAGGAGGGAGAGGTCGCCTGGCCAAAGAGGCTTCCCTCCAATCCGGCGACAGATTTCGCGACTTTAAAGGCCGACGATCTCAATATCGATGAGGCCAAACGCTGGCTGAGCGCCAGCGTCCGCAAGAGCCCCGACCACAGTGTCCTGGTGTTCATCCATGGTTTCAACAACCGGTTCGAAGACTCCGTCTACCGCTTCGCCCAGATCGTTCAGGACTCAGGTCTGCACAGCGCTCCCGTGCTGGTGACCTGGCCGTCGCGTGGCAGCCTTCTCGCCTACGGCTATGATCGGGAGAGCACGAACTATACGCGAAATGCTCTGGAGACACTCTTCCAGTATCTCGCAAAGGATCCGGAAGTGAAGGAGGTGTCCATCCTCGCTCATTCCATGGGGAACTGGCTGGCGTTGGAATCGCTGCGCCAGATGGCCATTCGTAACGGCCGACTGCCCGCCAAGTTCAAGAATGTCATGCTCGCGGCTCCGGACGTCGATGTCGACGTGTTCCGCCAGCAGATCGGCGACATGGGCAAACAGCATCCGCAGTTCACCTTGTTCGTATCCCGTGACGACCGTGCACTGGCGTTCTCGCGTCGGGTCTGGGGTGACGTATCCCGACTTGGAGCCATCGATCCCGAACAGGCGCCCTACAAGGCGGAGTTCGAGGCCAACAAGATCGTGGTGATCGATCTCACCAAGATCAAATCTGGCGATCGGATGAACCACGGCAAATTCGCGGAATCGCCGCAGATCGTTCAGCTCATCGGATCACGCATCTCGGAGGGGCAGACGCTCACCGACAGCAGGATTGGACTTGGCGACCAGATTCTGGTGGCGACAACCGGAACGGCGGCGGCAGCCGGGAACGTTGCTGGACTGATCCTTGCCGCTCCCGTCGCTGCTGTCGATCAGGACACGCGGGACAATTACGCCGGCCAGGTCAGTGGCCTGATGGGCACTGCCAAACCGCAGCCAGCAATGTTGAAAAACTGCGACGAGGTACGGCCAACGCCGAGCTGCAAGCCCTAACTCCGACATCGGCAGGACGAGCGCGGCAATGCCGCAGACAGACAGATATTACTGTAACATACTTATCCGCAGGCGGGTGTTGCGCCAGAGTTGAGCGGAGATCGATGATATGTTCGATTCGTCGGCGACCACGATGGAGACCGACAACGCAGGGGGAGTTTCATGACGGCTTTTCTTCTACGCGCGGCAGTCCTTTGCGCGGGTCTCGTAGCCTCCTCGCCCGCCTGGGCAGCCGATCCGACGCCGCTGACACCCGATGCCAAAGTGGTCGAGAGCCCGAGCGGTTGGACGTTCACCGTCGCGCCGTATTTCTGGATGGCGGGGATATCCGGAGACATTGCACAGTTCGGATTGCCGGAGGTTCATATCGACTCCGATTTCGACGACATCCTGCAGAACCTCGATTTCGCCTTCATGGCCGCGGGTGAAGCGCGGTACGACCGGTTCAGCATCTTCGGCGACATCATCTACACCAAGCTTGGCGCAGACGCGAATACGCCGCTTGGCATCCTCGCCGACAGCGTCGACGTCACCTCAAAGACCTTCGCCGGACTTCTCGGGGTCGGCTACTCGGTGCTGGAGGACCAGTCGGGACACCTCGATGTCGTCGGCGGCATCCGGGTGTGGTCGGTCGACACCAACATCTCCTTCAATGGCGGGATCCTCGGTGGCGTCGAGCAAGATGACAGCGCGACCTGGGTCGACGGTCTGGTGGGCGTCCGAGGCAACTACTTCTTCACGCCGGAGATCTATCTGACAGGATGGGGTCTCGTCGGCGCCGGCGGCGCGGATCTCGACTGGGATGTGGCGCTCGCACTCGGCTACAAGTTCACCGACACGATCTCAGCCGTTGCGGGATACCGCGCACTCGGCGTCGACTACGACAACGACGGCTTCGTCTTCGACGTCGTCGAGCAGGGTCCGATCCTCGGCGTCGTCATCCACTTCTGAGAACGACGTCTGGGACAGCAGATCGAGTTTTGTACGGTGGAGACGTCAATGAAGCTCATGATTTTTCGGCTGATGCAGCTTGCCGCGGCGCTGGTTCTGTCATCAGGTGCAGCCAACGCCCAGTCGAGCGAAGAACTCGCGAAGAAGCTGTCGAATCCGATCGCTTCGCTGATCAGCGTCCCGTTCCAGTTCAACTATGACCACGGCTACGGTCCCGAAGATGGTGACAAGGCAACGCTGAACATCCAGCCTGTCATTCCATTCTCTCTGAACGAGGACTGGAACCTCATATCGAGGACCATCCTCCCGGTCACATGGCAGAACGACATCGCCGGGCCATCAGGAACGCAGTTCGGTCTCGGCGACACGTTGCAGAGTTTCTTTCTCTCCCCTGCTAAACCGACGGAGACCGGTATCGTCTGGGGTGCCGGACCGGTGTTCCTCCTTCCCACCGCGACCGACGAGCTCCTCGGTGGCGGCAAATGGGGCGCTGGACCGACAGCAGTCGTTCTCAAACAGGACGGCCCCTGGACTTACGGCATTCTTGGGAACCACATCTGGTCGTTCGCTGGTCAAAGCGACCGCGAAGATGTGAGTTCGACGTTCCTCCAGCCGTTCATCTCCTACACGACCAAGGACGCCTGGACGTTCTCGCTGAATACGGAGTCCACCTATAACTGGGAAACGAACAATTGGTCGGTTCCAATCAACTTCGCAGTCGCCAAGCTGATCACCATCGATAAGCAGCCGATCAGCCTGACGGCAGGTATCCGCTATTGGGCAGACGCTCCGGAGAACGGCCCGGAAGGAGTTGGCTTCCGGCTCGCGCTCACGTTCCTCTTTCCAAAGTGAATTCGCAGATCGACGATGCGCTCGGCCGAACGGTATTGCGTGGAACGCTGATGGATGAGGATCAAAGAGCGATCTTCTCAGACCTCACTGCAGCACCGTGCAAGCCCGAACAGGCTCAGGCGGTGCGGGAACTCCTGTAGACCGAGACGCCAAGTTCCCTGATCTTCTTGCGCAAGGTGTTGCGGTTGAGACCGAGAAGATCGGCCGCCTTGATCTGGTTGCCGCGCGTCGCCGTCAGGGCGGCGAGGATCAGCGGATATTCCATTTCGGTCAGCACACGATCATAGAGGCCGGGCGGCGGCAGATTGTCCCCGAAGCCTGCGAAATAGCTGCGCATGTTCTCCTCGACGGCTTGCGCGATCGTCATCGAGCCGCTGCGCATCGGCCCCTTGTCGATCGGGCTGTCGGGCACGTCGGAACGCAGCTCCGCGTCGATGATCTCACGGGTGATCACATCCTGTGGGTAAAGCGCCATCAGACGGCGGATGAGGTTTTCCAGCTCGCGGACGTTGCCCGGCCAGGCATAGGCCTTCATCAGTTCGAGCGCTTCCTGATCGAAACGCTTGGAGCCGAGACCTTCCTTTTCCGCCTGCTGGATGAAATGGCGCACCAGATCGGGGATGTCCTCGGCGCGGTCGCGCAGCGGCGGCAGGCGCAGCGGCACGACATTGAGGCGGTAATAGAGATCCTCGCGGAAGAGGCCCTGGTTGATCGCCTGCTTCAGGTCCTTATTGGTAGCGGCAACGATGCGCACATCGGTGCGGATCGGCGTGCGGCCACCAACGGTGGTGTATTCGCCCTGCTGCAGGACGCGTAAGAGCCGTGTCTGGGCGTCCATCGGCATGTCGCCGATCTCGTCGAGGAAGAGCGTGCCGCCTTCGGCCTGCTCGAAGCGGCCGGTCGAGCGCGTCTGCGCGCCGGTGAAGGCGCCCTTCTCATGGCCGAAGAGTTCGGATTCGATCAGGTCGCGCGGGATCGCCGCCATGTTGATTGCGACGAACGGGCCGTTGCGGCGCTTGCCGTAATCATGCAGCGCGCGGGCGACGAGTTCCTTGCCGGTGCCGGATTCGCCGGTGATCATCAGCGTCAGGTCCGTCTGCATCAGGCGGGCGAGCACGCGGTAGATTTCCTGCATCGCCGCCGACCGGCCAAC
Source organism: Rhizobium indicum (assembly GCF_005862305.2). Taxonomy (NCBI): domain Bacteria; kingdom Pseudomonadati; phylum Pseudomonadota; class Alphaproteobacteria; order Hyphomicrobiales; family Rhizobiaceae; genus Rhizobium; species Rhizobium indicum. The sequence goes on from NZ_CP054021.1 coordinate 468,467, forward strand.
GAGCGGCATGCCGTCCTGCATGTCGTCTTCAAGCTTGGCGGGCTTGCGCTTCGGCTCGGCCAGCGCACGGCCGATGATGCCGATCAGCTCGGTGAGATCGAAGGGCTTCGGCAGATAGTCGTAGGCGCCCTTTTCCGAGGCCTTGATGGCAGTCATGAAGGTGTTCTGGGCGCTCATGACGAGGACCGGCAGGTCGGGCCGCGCCTTCTTGATGCGCGGCAGCAGATCGAAGGCGTTCTCGTCGGGCATCACCACATCGGTGACGACCAGATCGCCCTCGCCTGCCGAAATCCAGCGCCAGAGGGTAGCGGCGTTGGAGGTGATGCGAACGTCATAACCGGCGCGGCTCAAAGCCTGGTTGAGCACGGTCCGGATGGCCGCATCATCATCTGCAACGAGGATCGTGGCTGTCATCGAGAAGGTCCTGTCGAGCTTGCTATAGAGGCGTCTTCGAGCGAGGCGTCCTTCGACGCCGGCATGAGAACGCGGAATGTCGTGCGGCTGTTCTGGCTATCGCATTCGATGATGCCGCCGTGATCGCCGATGATCTTGGCGACCAGCGCCAGGCCGAGGCCGCTGCCGTTCGGCTTGGTGGTGATGAAGGGATCGAAGAGGTGCGGCAACAGATCGAGGGGAACGCCGGGGCCGTTGTCGTGGACGCAGAATTCCAGCGGCAGCGAGATCTTTTCGCGCGTGCCGGCGACCGAAAGACGGATGCCGGGGCGATAGGCCGTCGTCAGCATGATCTCGCCGTCCGACCGATCGCCGACCGCTTCGGCGGCGTTCTTCACCAGATTGAGAAAGACCTGAACGAGCTGGTCGCGATTGGCATAGACGGCTGGCAGCGACGGGTCGTAACTCTCGGTGACCCGGATGTTGCGAGCAAAACCCGCCTTGGCGACGGCCTTCACATGATCGAGCACGGAATGGATGTTGACCGGCATGCGGTCGACAGGGCGTTCGTCGGAAAAGACTTCCATCCGGTCGACCAGCGAGACAATGCGATCGGTCTCGTCGCAGATCAGCCGGGTCAGCGCCCGATCGTCGTCGTCCGCAGATTGTTCGAGCAGCTGGGCGGCGCCGCGGATGCCGGAGAGCGGGTTCTTGATCTCGTGCGCCAGCATCGAGGCAAGGCCGGTCACCGAGCGGGCGGCGGCGCGATGCGTCAGCTGCCGGTCGATCTTGTCGGCCATCGACCGTTCCTGAAAGACGATGACGACGGCGCCGGGCTCGCTGAGCACAGGGGCGACGTAGAGATCGACGAGCTTATCCTGGCCCAGGCGAGGCGAACTCAGGTCGACGCGATATTCGTTGACCGGCGCCTTGCGCTCGCGCACCTGGTCGATCAGGGCAAGCAGCGGGCTGCCGAAGGGAATGAAGGTCGAGATGCGGTAACGTGCCAGATGCGAGGCGCTGGCGCCGAAAAAGGCCTCCGCCTCCCAATTGGCGAAAACGACGAAGCCGGATTCGTCGACCATGACGACGGGGTTCTGGATGGCGTTCAACACGGCCATGGCGACGGTCCCGCCGGTGTGATCGGACGGAGATGTCATATCCTTCTTCATGCCGCCTCCCGGCTGTCGACAACACTGGTTGCCAATGCATCGTAAAGACGCGCGGCCACCTCGCGCGGATCGCGCGAGGTCATAATCTCCGCCTTTTCAGCGCCCAACAGAGCCGGCGCGAAACGCTGGAGATACCAGCCAAGATGCTTGCGGGCGTGGCGGATTGCCACCGCTTCGCCGTAGAAATCCAGCATCATCCGGTAATGCTCGACGGCGATATCGGCGATCTCCTGCGGTAGCGGCTCGGGCGCCCCTGATATGACGCCGGCATGCCATGGCCTGCCCTGGCAGCCCCTGCCGATCATCACGGCATCGGCGCCGGAGCGGCGCAATATTTCCTGCGCATCGCCTGCGGTTTCGACATCGCCATTGGCGATCAGCGGAATGGAGATCACCTCGCGGACGGCGCGGATCGCATCCCAATCGGCCCGGCCTTCATAGAATTGCATGCGGGTGCGCCCATGAATGGTGACAAGCTGGATGCCGGCCGCCTCGGCGCGGTGCGCAATGTCAGGCGCGTTGATCGAATTCTCGTCCCAGCCGAGGCGCATCTTCAGCGTCACAGGAATGTCGACGGCCTTGACCGTCGCCTCGATGAGACCGAGCGCGTGATCGGGATCGCGCATCAGCGCCGAGCCGGAATAACCGCCGATCACCTTCTTTGCCGGGCAACCCATGTTGATGTCGATGATATCGGCGCCGTGATCGGCGGCGATCTTGGCTGCCTCCGCCATCCAATGCGCCTCGCGCCCGGCAAGCTGCACCATATGCGGCCGGAAGCCCGCAGCCCTCAGCCGCGACCAGGATTCGGCCGTGTCATTGACCAGCTCGCGGCTCGCCACCATTTCGGTGACGACGAGGCCGGCGCCGAAGCGCCAGGCAAGCTCGCGGAAGGGCATATCCGTGACGCCGGACATCGGCGCCAGTACAACGCGGTTCCGCACGGACACGGGTCCGATTTGGAAAGGCGCTGCGAGGTCCTTGGAAATCAAATGATTATCTTTCGGGCACACAATAGAACTGCATTATTTTTAGCCACTATTCCCTGGCTTGCCAAGGGGGCTGGAACCGGAATTGATATTTTTCGGGCAGATGCTGGAAAAGGCCAAAGCAAGACGTTAGAGCACTCCGGTCAATTCCGCATAATTTAGGGGATTTATGCTGCAAATGCCTTCTAAGCAACCGATATCGGCTGGAATTGTCATTGTTGCCGCCGGCCGCGGCGAGCGCGCGGGATCATCCAAGGAAGGCCCGAAGCAATATCGCATGATCGGCGGCAAGCCGGTTATCGTGCATACGCTTGAAAACTTCATGACATGGGAAGCGGCAACTGAGATCGTCGTCGTCATCCATCCCGATGACGAGGCGCTGTTTGCGAGAGCCTTTCGCCACATCATCTCGGCAACGCCGATCGAAACGGTGCATGGGGGTGCGACCAGGCAGCAATCCGTGCTTGCAGGCCTCAGATACCTCAAGGACAAGCAAATCAGCCATGTGCTGATCCATGATGCCGTGCGGCCGTTCTTCGATCATGCGCTTCTCGATCGCATCGCCGAGAGCCTTGATGCCGGCGCGCAGGCGGTCCTGCCAGCGATCCCGGTCACAGATACGCTGAAACGCGCCGACAGCGCCGGCACCGTGCTGACGACGGTTTCACGCGAGCATCTCTACGCGGCGCAGACGCCGCAATCCTTCGCCTTCGAAACGATCCTCGATGCGCATGAGAAGGCGGCGGCAAGCGGACGAAGCGATTTCACCGACGATGCCTCGATCGCCGAATGGCTGGGCATTCCGGTGACGATCGTCGAGGGCACGGCCGACAACGTCAAGCTGACGGTCAAAGACGATATCGCCATGGCCGACGACAAGCTCTCGTCTTCGCTGCTTCCAGACGTGCGCACGGGCAACGGCTACGACGTGCACCAGCTCGTGGCGGGCGATGGCGTAACGCTCTGCGGCGTGTTCATTCCGCATGACCAGAAGCTGAAAGGTCACTCCGATGCCGACGTTGCGCTGCATGCGCTGACGGACGCGCTGCTCGCCACCTGCGGCGCCGGCGATATCGGCGATCATTTCCCGCCGTCCGACCCGCAATGGAAGGGCGCGCCTTCGCGGATCTTCATCGAGCATGCCGCCCGGATCGTGCGCGAGCGCGGCGGCACGATCATGAATGCCGACGTCTCGTTGATCGCCGAGGCACCGAAGGTCGGCCCGCATCGCGACGCCATGCGGACGAAACTGTCGGATTATCTCGGCATCGATATCGAGCGTTGCTCGGTCAAGGCGACGACCAACGAGACGATCGGCTTCGTCGGCCGGCGCGAAGGCATCGCGGCGATCGCCACGGCGACCGTCGTCTATCGCGGGAGGAAATGATGAGCCTTTTTCCCGACGATATCCTTTCGACGGCGGAGACGATCATCCGTGACTTTACGGCTGCAGGGCTGATGATCTCGACCGCCGAATCCTGCACCGGCGGGCTGATCGCCGGGGCGCTGACGGAGATTTCGGGTTCGTCAGCCGTCGTCGACCGCGGCTTCGTCACCTATACGAATAGCGCAAAGATCGAGATGCTCGGTGTGCAGGCGGAAACGCTGCTGCGCTTCGGGGCGGTCTCCGAGGAAACGGCGCGGCAGATGGTGCATGGCGCCCTCTTCCGCTCACGCGCCGGGATCGCCGTTGCCGTCACGGGCATTGCCGGCCCCGGCGGCGGATCGGCGGAAAAGCCGGTCGGCCTCGTGCATCTCGCCGCCAAATCGCGTTCCGGCGCGCTCATCCATCGGAAAATGCTTTATGGCGATATCGGCCGCAGCGAGGTCCGGGTGGCGACGATCAGGACGGCGCTGGAGATGGTGCGCTCGCTCCTTGCTGCCTGACGCGGGTTCGCGCATCAAACCGGCGTGTAGATCCTGTTTGCCCTGGTCTCGAAGGCTTCGGTGAACATGCGGAAGGCGCGGTCGAACATCGAGCCCATCAGCGCGCCCAAGATACGGCTCTTGAACTCGTAGTCGATGAAGAAATCGACGGTGCAGCCGCCGGACGGGATCTCGGCGAAGTGCCAGCGATTGTCGAGATATTTGAACGGGCCATCGATATATTTGACCTCGATGACGTGTTCGGCCCGGTTGAGCAGCACCTGTGTCGTGAAGGTCTCGCGGATCGCCTTATAGCCGACCGTCATGTCGGCGACGAGCAGGATCTTGCCGTCGCGCTCCTTGCGGCTCCTGATGGCGAGCGCTTCGCAGAGCGGCAGGAATTCCGGATAACGCTCGACATCGGCGACGAGATCGAACATCTGCTCGGGCGTGTGCGGGACGGGACGGTGCGTTTCGAATTGCGGCATAAGCGGCAATTAATCGGGCCGGCCGAGAAGATCAAGAAGCTCGCGCATCTGGCGGCGGGATTTTAGCTGAAGAACCGGCACGTCGGGGCCATGTGCGGCGATGCCGGCAACGAGGCGCGGCGCGAATTTCTCCTCGAAGGTCCAGATGAAGCGGAGGAATTCAAAATCGACCTTCTCGATACAGCTAGGCGCCATTTCCGGTCGGGTGCGGCCGATCCATTTCGCCCATCGGCTGATTGCGCCCCAGATGCAGAGAAGTCGCGGCATGCGGACCCAGACGACGAAATCGGTGCGCGGCAGCCGGATGTCCAAGGAAGACGGGTTCGTGCCGTCCATGATCCAACGTTCTTCGAGGATCCGGCTGGCGATGATATTTCTCTGCTCGACCCTGTCGCGCACCACCCAGCCGGGAAGCCAGAAAACATCGCGGTCGAGCGAAATATAGGAAAGCCCGAAGCGCTTGGCGATCTTCAGCGACAGCGTCGATTTACCGCCGCCCGAGCAACCCATCACGAGGATGCGGCGGGCTGTACGGATATGCTCCGCAGCCTGTTCGAGATCGGCGATCTGCTGACGCGGCGGCAGCTCAGCTCTCTGATCCATCATGCAACCCCCTCGAGCCAGACATGCGTTTCGCCAGCACGAACTTAAGCGCCAAGAGCGGCGAACCGGTTAGCTGCTTTGCGCGATCTTATGACGATGGTGGAATTTGCAAGGCCGAATTCATGTAATGCAGCCTCGATCTTCGGGGCGGCACGCCTTTCGAAATTCCAGATATAGCCGACCATGTCGGAAACGTCAGCCGCTCCGGGCAGCCTTCGGGCATTTCAGGGCGGCTACGACCGAAATACCGAATCGCGCGCGCGATCGCTCCCAACAGGCAGGCCGTTCTTGGAAGCCTGAGCCAGATCACCAGATCCGCCCTCGGAAGACGCAGACGAAACGAGCCGAGGCCAGTTCCATCCATGATCCACCTCTCCTGCGCCACGACCTCCAATATCAGCCGATCGATGTCGCTGCGATCTCGCTTCCTCCAGCCAGGAAGCCAATAGAAATCGCGATCCATCGAGATATAGGGAAGATCGAGCGAGGTCGACAGCGCCCGTGCAAGCACGCTCTTTCCACCACCGGGGCAGCCAATCACCAGAATGCGTTTGGCATGCCGGAGCATTGCTCTGTCGACGGGCATGGCCGCAACTCCCATGAAAAACCGCTGCGAACATCCCCGCGGCTCAGACTGCTGATAAAATCGGCCATTCCTCTTTCGTCATGCTCGGGCTTGTCCCGAGCATCTGCAACCGGCGCAGCAGATCCTCGGCACAAGGCCGAGGATGACGTCGAGTAAAGATCGAGGTTTGTCAACAAACTGAACTGCGACGAAAATCGCCGCGGTTCGATCAAAAAGCAAGTACCGGCTCTTACTCGGCTGCGATCAGCAACTTCTTTTCGCGCGCCGCTCTCAGCCGGGCAAAGTCATCGCCGGCATGGTGAGAGGAGCGGGTCAGCGGGCTGGAGGCGACCATCAGGAAGCCCTTGCTGTAGGCGACGGTCTCATAAGACTTGAACTCGTCTGGTGTGACGAAGCTTTCGACCTTGTGGTGCTTGCGGGTCGGCTGCAGATACTGGCCAATCGTCAGGAAGTCGACATCGGCGGTGCGCAGATCGTCCATCAGTTGCAGGACTTCGTTTCGCTCTTCGCCAAGGCCCACCATGATGCCCGATTTGGTGAACATCGTCGGATCGAGTTCCTTCACCCGCTGCAGCAGGCGAACGGAATGGAAGTAGCGGGCGCCGGGGCGAACCGTCAGATAGTTGCCGGGCACCGTTTCCATATTGTGGTTGAAGACGTCGGGCTTGGCGGCGACGACGCGTTCCAGCGCACCGGGTTTCTTCAGGAAGTCGGGTGTCAGGATCTCGATCGTCGTCAGCGGCGAGGCCGCACGGATTGCCCAGATCACCTTTTCGAAGTGTTCGGCGCCGCCGTCCTCCAGGTCGTCACGGTCGACCGAGGTGATGACGACGTGGGATAGGCCCATCTCCTTGACCGCCTTGGCGACATTCTCCGGCTCGGCCATGTCGAGCGCATTCGGCTTGCCGGTGGCGACGTTGCAGAAGGCGCAGGCGCGGGTACAGATCTCGCCCATGATCATGAAGGTCGCGTGCTTCTTGTCCCAGCACTCGCCGATATTCGGGCAGCCGGCCTCCTCGCAGACGGTGACGAGCTTGTGCTCCTTCACGATCGCGCGGGTCTCGGCATAACCCTTGGAGGTCGGCGCCTTGACGCGAATCCAGTCCGGCTTGCGCATGACTTCCGTATCCGGCCGATGCGCCTTCTCCGGATGCCGCACGCGCTTGGCGTCGGGATTGATCGTATCGAGGATGGTCACCATTGCAGTTTCAGCCTTCTACCGCCCCTATGCGGCAAATCTCATTCGGATCTAGCGCCGCACCAGCCGCGCAAGGAATATCAACAAGCAGGCGCCGAGGAAACCCGTCACGAAATAACCGAGCCGCCCGCCGACCACCTCGAGATGAAACTGCGCGAGGATGGCGCTTGCGACGACCGAGCCGACAATGCCGAGCACGATATTCAGGAAAATCCCGTATCGCGCTTCCATCAGCTTGCCGGCGAGCCAGCCCGCAAGCCCGCCGATAATGATTGCCGAAATCCAGCCGACGCTTTCCATGCCTTCCCCTACCCTCAAGTTGGCCCTCAGTTACGCCTCAAGCGACCGCTCTTGCGATCAGAACCACAATGATGGCGCCGACGGTGGCGTGGATGATCTGCACGACCAGCGCGTTTTCAATGCCCAGCGAAATGCCGAGCGCGCTAAACAGATAGCCGCCGACGAAGGCGCCGATGATGCCGCTCAGCAGGCATCTTATCAGCCCGCCGCCACCGACGACCAGGCTTGCGAGGAAGCCTGCAACCAGGCCGATCAGCAAAAACACCAGCAACGCCTGCGTCTCCATAGACATGATGATTTCCTTTCTTGTTTTCCACCCCAGCGGAGTGGCTTTCCACTCCGGGGGGATGGCTTTGCCACCCCGTGATACAGGGCGGATTTGGAAATTATCAAGCGTTCAGCACGCGGCCGTAAGCATCGAGCACCGCTTCCTTCATCGATTCCGACACGGTCGGATGCGGGAAGATCGTGTGCATCAGCTCTTCCTCGGTCGTTTCGAGGTTCATCGCGACGACGAAGCCCTGAATGAGCTCGGTGACTTCGGCGCCGACCATATGGGCGCCGAGCAGTTCGCCGGTCTTCTTGTCGAAGATCACCTTCACCATGCCCTGGTCTTCGCCGAGCGCGATCGCCTTGCCGTTCGCTGCGAAGGAGAAGCGGCCGACGCGGATGTCGCGGCCGAGTTCCTTGGCCCTCGCTTCGGTGATGCCGACGGAGGCGACCTGCGGATTGCAATAGGTGCAGCCCGGGACCTTGCCCTTGTCGGTCGGATGGACATTGGGAAGGCCGGCGATCTTTTCGACGCAGACGACGCCCTCATGCTCTGCCTTGTGCGCCAGCATCGGCGGGCCGGCGACATCGCCGATCGCATAGATGCCGGCGATATTGGTCTTGCCGTAGCCATCGATGACGACGCAGCCGCGGTCGGTCTTGACGCCGAGCGCTTCGAGGCCGAGGTTTTCGATATTGCCCTGAACGCCGACGGCCGAAATCAACCGGTCGGCAGTGATCTGCTGCACCTTGCCATCGGCCGTCTCGACATGAGCGGTGACGCTGCCGGCACCCTTCTCAACCTTCGAAACCTTGGCGCTGGTGAAGATCTTGAGGCCACGCTTTTCAAGCTGCTTGCGGGCGATCGCCGTGATCTCGGCATCCTCGACCGGCATGATGGTCGGCATGACTTCGACGACCGTGACGTCGACGCCCATCGAGCGATAGAAGCTGGCGAATTCGATGCCGATCGCGCCCGAGCCCATGACGATCAGCGACTTCGGCAGAACATCCGGCTTCAGCGCCTCGAAATAGGTCCAGATCAGCTTGCCATCCGGCTCGATGCCGGGCAGCGCGCGCGGACGGGCGCCTGTGGCGATGATGATATGCTTGGCGGTATAGGTACCCTCGCCGCTCTTGACGTTCTTCGGCAGCGGGTGCTGCGGCTCGACGACGGGCTTCGACGACTTGCCGACGACGACCTCTCCGGGCTTGGTGATCTTTGCCTCGCCCCAGATGATGTCGATCTTGTTCTTCTTCATCAGGAAGCCGACGCCGGCATTCAGACGGGCGGAGACGGCGCGCGAGCGGCCGACGACGGCCTTGGCATCCGGCTTGACCGTGCCTTCGAGAACGAGGCCGAAATCCTTGAAGTGATTTGCGTGGTCGAGCACCTCGGCCGAGCGCAGCAGCGCCTTGGTCGGGATGCAGCCCCAGTTCAGGCAGATGCCGCCCATATGCTCGCGCTCGACGATCGCGGTCTTGAGGCCGAGCTGGCTGGCACGGATGGCAGCGACATAGCCGCCAGGACCCGAACCGATGATGATGACGTCGTAGGATTCAGCCATGTGTTTCCTGCCTTTGTTACGCTGCGCTGCGGGTCATGAGCACCCACGCATGTCTCTTGCTGTTTTCGAAGAGCGGCACGGCATCGGCGCGCGCAGCCTCCAGGAATCCGTTTCTTCCATAAAGCGACAAAGCCGCTTCGTTGTCGCTGGCGGTGATCAGGCTGACGGGCCGCCGATCGGCCCTTTCGATCTGATCGTCCAGCAGCCTGCGTCCGATGCCGATGCCGCGCAGATGGCGATAGACGCCGAGACTGCCGATGAACCAGCTTCCGACCACCGTCTTCTGCAAGACAAGCATCGGTGCGGTTGCCGGAATAGTCGCCTCGATATCGCCTATCCCCTCACCCAGCGCATGGCCGATCGCCACACCCGCGACCTCGCCATAGGCCTCGGCAATGACGGCATCCCGCCAGCCGCCGACAGCCTCCTCCTCGCCCATCTTCAGCCGGCCCTGCTCCAGCGGCGTGTCGCTCACGCCGTTTTCCACACCGGCAAACCAGAGCCAGGAGGCAAAACCGCGCGATGCGATATCCGCCAGAATCGCCAGCTCCGAGGCATCCCGCCGTGAGGCCTGCCGGAGGGCGATGAAGGAGGTCATGCTCAGATCCCCAGCATCATCCGCACGATCGATTCCAGCCCGCGTCCAAGCGCACGCGTATTCTCCGCATCGAGGTGAATGCCGTCGATCGGTGTGGTCTTGGCGACCGAATTGCCGTCGAAGAAGCCACAACCGAGTTCGTCGGCAAGATCACGATAAAGCGTTGCAAGCTTTGCCGATTCCTCGATGCCGCCGGGAAACGATGCGGCGAAGGGCACATTGCCCGTCGCGCGGATCGCCGGCGGCGCCACGATCAAAATCTCCGGCCCATCGAATTCGAAGGGCCAGGCATGATTGCGGATCAGCCGCACGAGCCGGCTGATGCCCTGGCATGCGGCAAAGGCCGAGCCTGCCACGACCGGCTTCATGTCATTGGTGCCGAGCAGAAGGATGACGAGGTCGAGCGGTGCATGCGTTTGCAGGATCGTCGGCAGGATGCGCGCACCGTTGCGGTCGCAATCGGCGAGATGGTCGTCGAAAGCGGTGGTGCGACCGTTCAAGCCTTCGGCGATGATACGCGCGTCACCGCCGAGCGCTGCCTGAAGCACGCTCGGCCAGCGATTCTTGTAATCATGACGGCCGATCGTCTCGGCGTCATAACCCCAGGTCAGCGAGTCACCATAGCAAAGAACGGTCTTGGTCATTTCCGCCTCCGCGACGCTATCAGACAAGCATGCCCATCGGGTTCTCGATGTAGCCCTTGAAGGCCTGGAGCAGCTCGGCGCCGAGCGCGCCATCGACGCAGCGATGGTCGGTCGAGAGCGTGACTGACATCACGGTGGCAATCGCCATTTCGCCCTTCTTGACGACGACCCGCTGTTCGCCGGCGCCGACCGCGAGGATCGTCGCATGCGGCGGATTGACGACGGCTGTGAAGTTCTTCACGCCCATCATGCCCATGTTCGAGACCGAACTGGTGCCGCCCTGATATTCCTCAGGCTTCAGCTTGCGGTCCTTGGCCCGCTTGCCGAGATCGCGCATCTCGTTGGAGATCGTCGACAGGGTCTTTTCCTCGGCCTTGCGGATGATCGGGGTGATCAGGCCGCCGGGGATCGAGACAGCAACGCCGACATCGGCGTGCTTGTGCTTGACCATGTTGCTGTCGGTCCAGGAGACATTGGCATCCGGAACGTCGCGCAGCGACAGCGCCATGGCCTTGATGACCATGTCGTTGACCGAGAGCTTGTAGGCCGGAGCGTTGTCCTTGCGCGGAGCCGCATCGTTCAGCTGGGCGCGCAGCGCCAGCAACGCATCGAGCTCGCAATCGACGCTGACGTAGAAATGCGGGATCGTCTGCTTGGATTCGACCAGGCGCCTGGCGATCGTCTTGCGCATACCGTCATGCGGCACGAGCTCGTAAGAGCCCGGCTCGAAAAGCTTGAGCACGGCTTCCTCGGACGCGCCCTTCGGTGCGGCAGCGGCCGGAGCCTGCGCGGCGGCAGCGGGTGCGGGCGCCGCAGCAGCCTTGGCGCCGCCACCGGCAACGGCGGCCTCGATGTCGCTCTTGACGACGCGGCCGTGCGGGCCGGAGCCTGCGACTGCCGAAAGATCGATACCGGCTTCCTTGGCCAGCCTGCGGGCAAGCGGCGAAGAGAAGGCGCGGCTGCCATCAGATGAAGCTGAGGCGGTTGCGGCTACAGGTGCCGCAGCCGGAGTAGACTGGGCCGGAGCCGGTGCAGCTTCGGCCTTCGGCGCCGCTGCGCCGTCAGCTTTCGGTGCCGGAGCGGCCGAACCCGCACTGCTTGCGGCAGCGGAGACATCCTCGCCATCGGCGGCAAGAACCGCAATCAGCGCATTAACCTTGACGCCTTCGGTGCCGGCGGCAACGACGAGCTTGGCGACCGTGCCTTCATCGACGGCTTCGACTTCCATCGTCGCCTTGTCGGTCTCGATCTCGGCGATCACATCGCCGGACTTGACCTTGTCGCCTTCCTTGACCAGCCATTTGGAAAGATTGCCTTCCTCCATGGTCGGAGAGAGGGCGGGCATCGTGATATTGATCGGCATCGAAACACCCTCCCCTTATTTGTAGCAAACAGCCTTCACCGCATCGACCACTTCGCCGACGTTCGGAAGGGCGAGCTTTTCGAGATTGGCGGCGTAAGGCATCGGAACGTCCTTGCCTGCGATCGTCAAGATCGGCGCATCGAGATAGTCGAAAGCCTGCTGCATGACGCGGGTGGCGATTTCAGTGCCGACGGAGGATTGCGGATACCCTTCCTCGACGGTCACCAGGCGACCGGTCTTCTTCACCGATTCGATGACAGTCGGCAGGTCCATCGGGCGGATGGTGCGAAGGTCGATCAGTTCGACGTCGATGCCGATCTTCTCGAGTTCGGCGACCGCCTTGGTCGCATAGCTCATGCCGATGCCGAAGGAGACCACGGTGACGTCCTTGCCCGGACGATGGATGCGGGCCTTGCCGATCGGGAGAACGAAATTATCGAGCTTCGGCACATCGAAGTGCTGGCCGTAGAGAATTTCGTTTTCGAGGAAGATGACCGGGTTCGGATCGCGGATAGCAGCCTTCAGCAGGCCCTTGGCGTCGGATGCCGTATAGGGCATGACGACCTTCAGGCCGGGAATGGCGCTGTACCAGGCTGCATAATCCTGGCTGTGCTGGGCGCCGACGCGGGCCGCTGCACCATTCGGGCCGCGGAAGACGATCGGAGCCCCCATCTGGCCGCCGGACATATAAAGCGTCTTGGCAGCGGAGTTGATGATCTGGTCGATCGCCTGCATGGCGAAGTTGAAGGTCATGAATTCGACGATCGGGCGAAGGCCGGCCATGGCGGCACCGACGCCGACGCCGGCAAAGCCATGCTCGGTAATCGGCGTATCGACGACGCGGCGGGGGCCGAATTCCTGCAGCAGCCCCTGCGTGACCTTGTAGGCGCCCTGATATTCGGCGACTTCCTCACCCATGACGAAGACGTTTTCGTCGGCGCGCATTTCCTCGGCCATGGCGTCGCGGAGCGCTTCGCGCACGGTCGTCGACACCATTTCGGTGCCGGCCGGGATTTCGGGGTCGTTCGGAACGACGGCCTTCGGCTCGGCCGGAAGCGGTGCGGAGGCAGAACCGGTGTTGGTCGGCTTATCTTCCTGGGCAACTTCCGGAGCTGGTGCGGCGGCCGGCTTGGCGACGGAAAGATCCGAGGCCGATTCGCCGTCCTGCAGCAGCACGGCGATCTTGGTGTTGACCTTGACGCCTTCGGTGCCGGCATCGACGAGCAGCTTGCCGATGACGCCTTCGTCGACGGCTTCGACTTCCATCGTCGCCTTGTCGGTTTCGATTTCGGCGATCACATCGCCTGAGGTGACCTTGTCACCTTCCTGTTTCAGCCATTTGGACAGTGTGCCTTCTTCCATGGTCGGAGAGAGGGCGGGCATGAGGATATCGATAGGCATGGGTTCCCTCCCCGATTAGAGCAGAATGTCGGTATAGAGCTCGGATGCATCCGGCTCCGGATCGGCCTGGGCGAAGTCGGCGCTGTCGGCGACGATGTCGCGAACATCCTTGTCGATCGCCTTCAGATCGTCTTCGGAAGCCCAGCCCTTTTCGACGAGGCGTGCCTTCACCTGTTCGATCGGATCCTGCTCGGAGCGCATCTTCTGCACTTCCTCCTTGGAGCGATACTTCGCCGGATCGGACATCGAGTGACCGCGATAACGATAGGTCAGCATTTCGAGGATGATCGGGCCTTTGCCGGAGCGGCAATGTTCGAGCGCCTCGTCGGCCGCCGCCTTGACGGCGCGAACGTCCATGCCGTCGACCTGAATGCCCGGGATGCCGAAGCCGGATCCGCGAAGCGAGTAGTTCGACTGCGCGGTGGCGCGGGCGGTCGAGGTACCCATGGCGTAACGGTTGTTCTCGACGATATAGACGATCGGCAGCTTCCAGAGAGCAGCCATGTTGAAGCTCTCGTAGACCTGGCCCTGGTTGGCAGCGCCGTCGCCGAAATAGGCGATGGAGACATTGTCATTGCCGCGGTAGCGGTTTGCAAAGGCAAGACCCGTTCCGAGCGAGACCTGGGCGCCGACAATACCGTGACCGCCGTAGAAATGCTTCTCCTTCGAGAACATGTGCATCGAGCCGCCCTTGCCGTGGGAATAGCCGCTGCGACGTCCGGTCAGTTCCGCCATGACGCCACGCGCTTCCATGCCGGTTGCCAGCATATGGCCGTGGTCGCGATAGGCGGTGATGACCTGGTCGCCTTCCTTCTGCGCCATCTGCATGCCGACGACGACAGCTTCCTGACCGATGTAGAGGTGACAAAAGCCGCCGATGAACCCCATGCCGTAAAGCTGACCGGCCTTCTCCTCGAAGCGGCGGATCAGCAGCATCTCGCGATAGGCCTTCAGCTCTTCATTGCGATCGAAGTCGGCTACCGGGCCTCCATTCGATGCTTTGGCTGCCGGTTTTGCTGCAGTTTTGCGGCTGGAAACGGTCGCGGTCTTTCGCGGCGCCATTCAACCCTCCCTATGGGTTTGTCGTTTCTTGGTGGCGCGTACCATAGGGAAGAAAATTGACCACAGCAATGCCATAATTGCATGGCTCGTATTCGGTCCTAAATTATTGGAAAAACTACTAAAATTCCAATTAACCTGTTTCCGGTTAATTGGAATAGTGGTTGAATACGACGATCTCGTCCGCGCGCGACATATTGAGCTGATAACGCGCTTTTTCGTCCAACATGTCCTTGTCGAGCGACCCGTCACTCAAGAGCGCGACCTGATTTTCCAGATGTTCGCGCTTCGCCTTCAAGATCGCAAGCTCTTTTTCACGCGCGACACGCTGATGCTCGAACGTCTCCGTCGCGCGCAGGCCGTAATCGCCATGAATGCAATGATAACCGAAATAGGAGAGGAAGGCGACCGTCATGGCCGGAATGACGAAGCGACCGATCTTTCTCTTCTTATGATGCTTTGTCCACATACACGCATGCTCTTGAACGCATTACCAATTCGTTCAATCTAACGCGCAGAGATTAACCGTTCGTTGACTCTAAAAAACGGGCAACAAAAAACCCGCGCCGGGAGGCGCGGGTCAAGCCATTGGAAATCAGATCCGATCAGCCGCGAATGATCGAGCGGCCGGCATACTGGGCCTGCGGGCCGAGGCCCTCTTCGATGCGGATCAGCTGATTGTACTTGGCAAGACGGTCGGAACGCGACAGCGAGCCGGTCTTGATCTGACCGCAGTTGGTGGCGACCGCGAGATCGGCGATGGTCGAATCTTCGGTCTCGCCGGAGCGATGGGACATGACGGCGGTATAGGCCGCCTTGTGCGCCGTGTTGACGGCATCGAGCGTCTCCGTCAGCGTGCCGATCTGGTTGACCTTGACGAGGATCGAGTTGGCGACACCCATGCGGATGCCGTCGCGAAGACGGGCAGAGTTGGTGACGAAGAGATCGTCGCCGACGAGCTGAGTCTTCTTGCCGGCCAGGTCGGTCAGCGTCTTCCAGCCATCCCAGTCGTCTTCGGCCATGCCGTCCTCGATCGAGATGATCGGATACTTGGCGGCGAGCTCGGCCAGATATTCGGCCATGGCGCCCGATTCCAGCGTGCGGCCTTCACCTTCGAGAACGTATTTGCCGTCCTTGAAGAATTCGGTCGAGGCGCAGTCGAGGCCGAGGCACATGTCGTCGCCCGGCTTGTAGCCGGCTTTCTCGATCGACTTCATGATGAAGTCGAGGGCCTCGGGCGCGCTCTTCAGGCCCGGTGCGAAACCGCCTTCGTCGCCGACATTGGTGTTATGGCCCTGCGCGGCAAGTTCCTTGCGCAGCGTATGGAAGACTTCCGAACCCATGCGCACGGCTTCGGCGATCGAATCGGCGCCGACCGGCAGAATCATGAATTCCTGGAAATCGATCGGGTTGTCGGCATGAGCACCACCATTGATGATGTTCATCATCGGCACCGGCAGAAGGCTGGCGGAAGCGCCACCGACATAACGGTAGAGCGGCAGGCCGGACGCCTGGGCCGCAGCCTTGGCAACGGCGAGCGATACGCCGAGGATGGCGTTGGCACCGAGGCGCGACTTGTTCGGCGTGCCGTCCAGCTCGATCATGATGTTGTCGATCTGGATCTGGTTTTCGGCGTCGATGCCGCCGATCGCGTCGAAGATCTCGGTGTTGGCGGCTTCGACCGCCTTTTCGACACCCTTGCCGAGGTAGCGCTTGCCGCCGTCACGCAGTTCGACCGCTTCATGCGCGCCCGTCGAGGCGCCCGAGGGAACGGCCGCGCGGCCCATGCTGCCATCTTCGAGATAGACATCGACTTCGACGGTGGGGTTGCCACGGCTATCGAGAATCTCGCGGGCGATGATATCGGTGATTGCAGTCATGGGTTCTTCCTGCTCGGTGGGTGATAAATGGTTCGAAACCTGTCTTAGTCGAAGGCGTGCAAATTACAATGCTGCAATAGCCTTCGGACCAGCGTTCGGATGTGGCCTATAGCACGATCATGTCAGACTGTTGAACGTCAAGCTGAACCTTAGGCCTTGGCGACCGCATCGAAGGCAAGCAGCTTTTCGAGAAGCCGCGGCATGTCCTTGAGATAGACCATGTTCGGGCCGTCGGAAGGGGCATTGTCGGGGTCCTGATGGGTTTCGACGAAGACACCAGCAATACCGGCAGCCACAGCGGCGCGCGCCAGGGTTTCCACGAATTCCCGCTGACCGCCGGAGGATTCGCCCTGGCCGCCCGGCTGCGCCACGGAATGGGTCGCATCGAAGATAACGGGCGCGCCCATCGCCGCCATGATCGGCAACGAACGCATGTCGGAAATCAGCGTATTGTAGCCGAATGAGGCGCCGCGCTCGCACAGCAGCACGTTCGGATTGCCGCTGGCATTGAGCTTCTTCAGGACGTTCTTCATATCCCAGGGAGCGAGGAACTGGCCCTTCTTGACATTGACGACGCGGCCGGTCTTGGCGGCGGCGATAAGAAGGTCGGTCTGGCGGCAAAGGAAGGCCGGGATCTGCAGGACATCGACGACCTTTGCCACCTCCCCGCATTGCTCGGCGGTATGAACGTCGGTCAGGACGGGAAAGCCGAATTCCTTCTTGAGGTCGGCAAAGACCTCCATGCCCTTTTCGATCCCGATACCGCGTTCGGCCGAAAGCGAGGTCCGGTTCGCCTTGTCGAAGGAGCTCTTGTAGACGAGGCCGATGCCGAGCTTTCCGCAAAGCTCTTTCAGCGTGCCGGCAACCATGAAGGCGTGGTCGCGGCTCTCCATCTGGCAGGGACCGGCAATCAGCGACAGGCGGCCGGTATTGGAAAAAGTGACCTGGCCTTGGCCTTCGCCGATCCTGACTTCGGAATTCGTATCAGTGCTCATCGTGTTTCCTCGAAGGCGAAGAGCGTGCCCTGCCCGGGCGCGCGCTTCACCAGAATGCGATTGTTCTTGCGCGTGTATGTCACCCCGTTAGCAGCCAAATGCGCTTCTGTCACGGCAAGATCGGCGACAGTGAAGAGGATTGCCCGGCCGCGCAGGCCGCGATCTGCGGATGAGCCGGCGATGTCGAAATAGGCCTCCAGCCCTTCCGGCGTCATCAGGCTGATTTTCGCATTCGATGCTGCGATATTGACGCCGAACCCGGTCTTCTCGACTGCCGATTGCGCCACGGCAAGGCTGACGAAGGCAGCGAAGGCGGCCGGCTCCGGCGTGCAAAGCGCGATCTCGATTAGGCCGGTGACGCCATTGGCATGCGTCTCCAGCGCGGCGCGGTCAGCCGGCAGCGTGACGCGCTCGACGGTGAAGAGCAGGAGATCAGGCGCGCGCAGGTCGCCGGCGAAAGCCAGCTTGAAGCCGGCAATCGTCTCGGAACCGTCCGGCATCGTCATCGGCCGGGTGAACTGCAGCATCTCGCCGGCGCTCGATCCGTTGCCGACGAAATTCTGATGATCGATGCCGGCATCCTTGCTGCCGAAAGCCAGCCCCGAAAGCCCCTCCTCGCCACAGCGGAAGCGAAAGGCCTGGTTGCGGGCGGTGAAGACATTGCCTTGCCGCGCTGATGCCTCGCTCTCCTCGACGCTCGCAATTCCGAGCGGCTCCAGATAGGTCTTGTCGGCAAAGAAGACGCAGGCATTCTCCGTTCCGAAGGGATGGCGCGCATCGGCGGCAACGGTGAAGCCGAGCTTGCCGAGCCTCTCGCGCGCCAGATCGATATTGACGACCGGCAGCACGACATGATCCAGCGGGTGCGGTTTGGCGGAGTGCTCGTTCATGATATCCCCCTCTCCTAACACGGCAGAGATGTGTGAGAGTGCCGCCCAAGGCAAGACTTGTGTGCCAATCCGGCGAATGAAAATAAAAATCTCAACGAGTTGGCGCCAAGTTTTACGGAAATTTAGCTACTTGCGGAACACATATGGAACATATAGTGTCTGTTCTGGATTTGTTTCAATCACGAGGTCACAACGTCGATGCTCACGCGCAAACAACAGGAGCTTCTCCTTTTCATTCATGAGCGCATGAAGGAATCCGGCGTTCCGCCATCTTTCGACGAAATGAAGGATGCCCTGGACCTCGCCTCCAAGTCCGGGATTCATCGCTTGATTACGGCGCTGGAGGAGCGAGGCTTCATTCGCCGCCTACCGAACCGCGCCCGCGCGCTTGAGGTCATCAAGCTTCCGGAGGCCTACAGCCCCAGCATTCAGCCCCGGCGCGGCTTTTCGCCGAGCGTCATCGAGGGCAGCCTCGGCAAACCTCAGCCGGTCACCGCCCCTGCTCCCGCAAAGCCCGTCGCCGACAACGGCAACTCGGTCTCCGTGCCGGTCATGGGCCGAATCGCTGCCGGTGTGCCGATCTCGGCGATCCAGAACAATACCCACGACATCGTCGTTCCGGCCGACATGCTCGGCTCCGGTGAACATTATGCGCTGGAGGTCAAGGGCGATTCGATGATCGACGCAGGCATCTTCGACGGCGACACCGTGATCATTCGCAACGGCAGCACCGCAAGTCCTGGCGACATCGTCGTTGCTCTCGTCGACGACGAAGAAGCGACACTCAAGCGCTTCCGCCGCAAGGGCGCCTCGATCGCGCTGGAGGCCGCCAACCCGGCTTACGAGACCCGGATTTTCGGGCCGGACCGTGTCAAGGTTCAGGGTAAACTCGTCGGTCTCATTCGCCGCTATCACTGACATTGGCTAGGCCCGATTCGGTAAAGCTGTTGCTGCGCCAGTCATAGGCGCGATGGCGCATCCATGGCCGCGACAATGCATCGAATGCGGTTGCGACCTCCAGGCCGGCGTCCGTGAAGCGCAACTCGATGGATCCGGTCCTGCGCAGCGTCTCACCGGTGAAGAGCGTCGCACCCGAGCGGCAGCTGTTGAAGCGAAGGCGGACCGAGGTCACGACGATATCGGCCGCGTCGCATGCCGGACCGAGATAGGCGGCATTGTCGATGACGGTTACCACCTGACCATTGGCGAGCCTTGATGTGCACCAGGCCTTCTTGACGCAGGAAAAGCGGTTTGCGTCTCCGCCCGCTGTGGCCGCCCGCATCGCGGTCCTTGCTTCGTTCTGCTGATCGCGGGAAAGCCTGACGCGGCGGTCTTCTCCCTCAGGCGGGATAGCAGGACCATCCAGCATCTTCGGCGGATCATGCCTCGGCAGGACCAGCGCTCTCTGCCACTGGTCGAAGATGAAATCCGGCGGTCTTTCACGGTTGGACGCCATGGCCGCCGCCTCGACGATTGCGACGAGACTGCCATCCTCCGAAATCACCAAATCCGGCGGACGGGGACCCGGCAGAAGCAGCAGGATGAGCGTTGCGACCGCGATGATCGATGTGCCGACATGGCGCAATCGGGTGCGGAGCAGCGTCAGCAGCAGAAAGCCTGCCACGGCGACGGCGAAATACCAGGCGGGCAAGCGGCCGACGTCTATATTGCCATCCCAGCCGGACACCGTCTTTGCGACCGCGATCACCAGATCGAGGCCGAATCCCACCACCTTCCAAGGCAAAACGTCCAGGCCGAAAGGCATGAGCAGCATCGCCAGCAGGCCGGCCGGCATGATGATGAAGGAGATGATCGGCATTGTCGCGAGGTTTGCCGGCAGGCCGTAGGCGGTCAGGCGATGAAAATGCTCGATCGAAAACAGCGCGGTGGAAAAACCGCCGATCAGCGAGGTCAGGAAGATGCCGCCGAAGAAGCCCGCAACCGTAACGAATGGCCTGATGATCGGCAGCTTCAGGAAGGCGTTTTCGCGGACGCGCCGGTCCTTCCACAGCTGATAGCCCGAGACCAGCGCCAATGTCGCTGCAAAAGACATCTGGAAGCTCGGACCCAAAACCTCGGACGGCGAAATGACGACGATGACGAGCGCGGAGAGAGCGACATTGCGCAGGCTGATCGACGGCCGGTCGAAGAAGACGGCAACCAACATGATGGCCATCATGATGAAAGCGCGTTCGGCAGAGACCGCAAAGCCCGAAATCAGGAAATAGGCGGTGACAGCGATGAGCGCGCCGGCGGCAGCGATCTTCTTCGTCGGGTAGGCCTCAGCAATGCCGGGAAAGAGGCTGAGCAGCATCCGGAAGCCGACGAAAAAGATGCCGGCCGACAGCGCCATGTTGAGACCGGAGATGGCGATGATATGAGCCAGGCCGGACTGGCGCAGCGCCTCCGTCGTTTCATTCGAGATGGCACGCCGCTCGTCCGTCACCAGAGCAGCGGCGAAAGCGCCGGTGTCGCCGGGCAGGATCGACCTTATGCGGTCACCAATGCCGCTGCGCAGCCGGTAGAGCCCTTCGAGCAGCGTTTCAGCCGTCGATCTGGCAGCCTGGGGACCAGCCTGCGCATCGACCTTCGTCGGTGCACCGTAGAAGAAGCCGTTGGCGCCGATGCCATCGAAATAGGCACCGAAGGAGAAGTCGTTGAGTTCGGGAAGTGCCGGACCTGCCGGCGGCGTCAGCCGCGCCCTGCCGGTAATGATATCGCCGATCTCGAAGGCCGCGTCCGCGCCGCGGGCGATGGCGGTGATGCGTTCCGGCCGCCGCTTCAGCTCCGGTGCCTTAGTGCCGGTGACCGCAAGAATGTAGCGCCACCGCCCGCGACCATCGCCTTCGCGCCGCTCGACACGGCCGGTCACCGTGGTCGTCACTGATGAATCGAGGATCACGGTCGAAGCCCGCCGGCTCTCGAACTGCGCCGTGACCATGCCGCAGACCACGAGCGAGAGCGCCAGCAGCGTTGCCCGCACTGCCGCCCGGCTGCGGCTGGCGATGAGAACCGCCACTGTCACCGCCGACAGGCAGAGCAGTGATGCAACGAGGGAAAAATCCGATGCCGCGAGAAACCAGACGGCTGACCCAGCGCCGAGGAAGACCGGCGAAAACAGCAGCAGGCGGCCGTGGTCCGCCTCTTCGCCCAGCATGCGCATGCCGGCACGCAGCAATTGCGAGGCTGCGGCCGGCAGCCGGTGGCGCAATGGTGTCGCCGACTGCGTCCGTGTCGGCCGCGTCACCACGACAGGTGGTGAAAAACTGGAGGAGTCGGCAAGGCCTTCGCCTGCTTCCGGCCGCAATTCGACTGTCGTCAACTCCTGCATGAACCGCCCAAGCCCGGCTGCGAAGGCGGCCAGAATGCAACCTCCAATCAAATCCGGCAAGAATAATCGATTGAAATATGAGGGAAAATCGCGAGCGCCAAAAGACCAGTCGAATCATCAGCTTCCGATATGCGTGCGGCTCATCGCTGCAGTGCCTAAAAGGTGATACCGCAATGCACAAAATGCCATCACGGTAACTTGGCATTAGCTTCGCGATCATATAGCTATCGGTGAGGACGCTTAACCCCTATGGCGCTTTTATGGCGCCACCGCCATTTCGGAGGATCAGCATGACGGATCAAAGCGCTACAATAAAAATCGGTGACAAGTCTGTCGACCTTGCTGTCAAAAGCGGCACGATCGGCCCGAGCGTCATCGATATCGGTGCCCTCTACAAGAACACAGCTTCCTTCACCTACGATCCGGGTTTTACCTCGACCGCATCCTGTGAATCGAAAATCACCTACATCGACGGCGACGAAGGTGTCCTGCTGCATCGCGGCTATCCGATCGAGCAACTCGCCGAGCACGGCGACTTCCTCGAAGTCTGCTACCTCCTGCTTTACGGCGAACTGCCGACCACCGTGCAGAAGAAGGATTTCGATTACCGCGTCACGCACCACACCATGGTGCACGAGCAGATGAGCCGCTTCTTCACCGGCTTCCGCCGCGATGCGCATCCGATGGCCGTCATGTGCGGCTGTGTCGGCGCGCTGTCGGCCTTCTATCACGACTCCACCGACATCACCGATCCGCACCAGCGCATGGTCGCCAGCCTGCGCATGATCGCCAAGATGCCGACGCTTGCCGCCATGGCCTACAAGTACCATATCGGCCAGCCCTTCGTTTATCCGAAGAACGACCTCGACTACGCCTCGAACTTCCTGCGCATGTGCTTTGCCGTGCCTTGCGAGGAATATGTGGTCAATCCGGTGCTTGCCCGCGCCATGGACCGCATTTTCATCCTGCATGCCGATCATGAGCAGAACGCCTCGACCTCGACCGTCCGTCTCGCCGGTTCGTCGGGTGCCAACCCGTTCGCCTGCATCGCCGCCGGCATCGCCTGCCTCTGGGGGCCCGCGCATGGCGGCGCCAACGAAGCAGCGCTCAACATGCTGAACGAAATCGGCACGGTCGATCGCATTCCGGAATATGTCGCCCGCGCCAAGGATAAGAACGATCCGTTCCGCCTGATGGGCTTCGGTCATCGCGTCTACAAGAACTACGATCCGCGCGCCAAGATCATGCAGAAGACGACGCATGAAGTGCTCGGCGAACTCGGCATCAAGGACGATCCGTTGCTCGAAGTGGCGATGGAGCTGGAGCGTATCGCGCTCACCGACGAATATTTCATCGAGAAGAAGCTCTATCCGAACATCGACTTCTATTCCGGCATCACGCTGAAGGCGCTGGGCTTCCCCACGACCATGTTCACCGTGCTCTTCGCGCTTGCCCGCACCGTCGGCTGGATCGCGCAGTGGAACGAGATGATCGAGGATCCGGAACAGCGCATCGGCCGTCCGCGCCAGCTCTATGTCGGCGAACCGAAGCGCGATTACATCCCGGTTTCGAAGCGCTGATCGCTTCCAACGACCCAAAAGAAAACCCGGTCAGAAACGACCGGGTTTTTTCTTTTTCAGCACGTCGAGAAGGATCTCGGCGGCGTGCTCGCCGGGCGGCTTTTCTGTCTGCATGCGTTGCCAGACGAGATCGTAGCCCTCGTTCATCGCCTTCAATTGGAACGTGTCGGCCGACAGCCGCTCCATCCAGCGCGCCAGGCTGGCGCCGCGGACGATCTCGTTCAGATATTCCGGCACGACGGCATAATCGGCGATGATATTGGGCAATGCGCCCGTCCATACCTTGATGCGCCGGGCGAGCAGGCGGATAATCCAATCCGTCTTGTAAACGGACACCGTCGGCACGCCGGCAAGGGCGAGTTCGAGGATCACCGTGCCGGAAGCTGCCATCGCCGCATCCGCCTCGGCAAGGGCCTTCCATTTCTGCGCCGGCCCGACCGCCACCTCCGGCGGCGTGGCCCAGCCGGCGACGAGCCCCTTCACCAGCGCTTCGTTGTGCGGCACGGTCGGCAGCAGGAATCGCATCGGGCCGTTGCGGGCGACAAGTTCCTTGGCCGCATCCTCGAAGAACGGCAGCAGTTTGGCGATTTCGGAGGATCTAGATCCAGGAAGCATCAGGATCGCCTTGCCGGCTCCCTCGACGGGTGCGCGCATGGCGCGCTGCCGCCGCGCTTCGAGCAGCGCCGGATCGGCGGTCAGGCGATGGCCGACATAGGTGGTCTCAGGCCCGCCGAGCGCACGCATTGTTGCCGGCTCGAAGGGCAGGACGGCGAGCACATGATCGACATAGGCGAGCATGCGCGTGGCGCGATATTCCTTCCAGGCCCAGACGCTCGGACAGACATAATTGACAACCGGCAGATCCGGCAGCGCGGTGCGGACACGCTTGGCGACGCGATGGGTGAAATCCGGGCTGTCGATGATCAGAAGAATATCCGGCCTTGCGGCGATGATGGCAGCCGTTGTCTGGCGGATCAGGGTATAGAGCCTTGGCAGCCGGCTCAGCACCTGGGTGATGCCCATAATCGACAGCTCGGAGAAATCGAACAGGGATCTCAAGCCTTCGGCCTGGAGCCCCTCACCGCCGACGCCGACGAGTTCCACCGGTCCGCTGTGAACCCGCTTCAGGGCGGCGATGAGATCGGCACCGAGCAGATCCCCCGACACCTCACCGGCAATGACGGCGATCTTCAACGGCGCCCCGTTCATTCGAGCCCCCATGCCGGCAGGCCGCGATCGATGCCGCAGACGAAAAGCCCGGCCTCATCGGCGGCTTTGATGACGGCGGCGCGATCGAGCACCAGCGAGCGGCCGGCCTCGACGGCGACGCCGGCAAGGCCGGCTTTCCTTGCGTTCAGGACCGTGGAAACGCCGATCGCCGGCAGGTCGGCGCGAATATCCTGCTGCGGTTTGCAGAGCTTGACCAGCGCGCCGCGGCGGCGCGGCGAGATGCGCCCGGCGGCTCTAAGATCCGCGACACGCTCCAGCATCTCGTCCGTGCCCTCAAGACCCTCCAGCGCGACGATACGCCCGCCGATGGCGACGGCGCCCTGCCCGACATCGAGCCGGCCGAGCATTTCGGCGGCTTCCGCCGCGCGGTTGATATCGCGCCGGTCTTCTTCGCCCGGTATCGCCGTGCCGAGCGGGCCGACGGCGGCAAGAAGGTCGGGGGCGATCTCATGGGCACCGACGACACGCCGGCCGTTTCCCTCGATCAGCCGGATCACCATCTGCAGCACCCTATCGTCGCCGCCGGACAGCAAGGTGCGGATCGTGGCCGGCATCTTCATCAGAGTGCGCAGCGTCGGGCGCACCTCGCGCCATTCCGGCCGGCGCCGCACGCTGCCGGACATGACGACACGGCCGATGCCGTAGCGGTTCAAGAGGCCCTCGAGAGCTGCAAAATCGCCGACGCCGATGACGGCATGGTCATACCCTTCCCAGCGCCGGTCGCTTTCGTCCTTCAGCGCGACGATGACGGGATTTTCGCCCGCCGCGCGCGCAGCTTCGGCAACATAGGAAGGCAGAAGGCCGCCGCCGGCGATGATCGCCAGCCGGCCCGCAGCGGTATCGCCGGAAAGAGTCACGGACTAGCCCTTCTGCCCCCGGGTTGGCGAGGACAAGGCGCGGTCGCTGTCGGCGGCGATGAAGTCGAGGATGTGGACCGCCTGCTCGCAATCAGCATATTCTTCGCGGATGGCGGCGGCGTTTTCGCGGACGGAGCCCGGTCCTTCGAAGATCGACTTGTAGGCGCGCCGCACCCTGTGAATGACGGCGCGGTCGACGCCGGCGCGCGTCATGCCGACGACGTTGAGGCCGCTCAGCAGCCCGGGATTGCCGTTCAGCATGCCGTAGGGAATGACGTCGTAACTGACTGCCGAGAGCCCGCCGACGAAGGCCTGACGGCCGACGCGGGTGAACTGGTGAACGGCCGAGCCGCCGCCCAGGATGACGCGATCTTCGATGACGACATGGCCGGCGAGCATGACGTTGTTCGACATGATCACATGGTTGCCCACCCGGCAGTCATGCGCGACATGCGAATTGGCAAGGAAGAGATTGTTGTCGCCGACGATCGTCTGGCCGCCGAAATCGGCCGTGCCGGTGTTCATCGTCACGCCTTCGCGGATCGTGCAGTTGGCGCCGACCGTCAGCGTCGTCTCCTCGCCGCCGTGATGCACGCTCTGCGGATCGCCGCCAACGACCGCCATCGGGAAGATGCGTGTGCCCTTGCCGACCACGGTGCGGCCGGTCACGACCGCATGCGACAAAAGCTCGACATTCGCATGCAGGACGACGTGCGACCCGACATGGCAGAAGGGACCGATCTTGACGCCCTCACCGATGGTCGCGCCGTCTTCGACGACAGCCATCGGATGAATGCGAGCGCTTTCGGCGATAGTGCTCATGCCTGATCCTTACGAACGATCATCGCGCCGATATCGGCTTCGGCGACAAGTGCGCCGTCGACCTTGGCGTCGCAATGGAATTTCCAGATATTGCCGCGCTGCTTGTGCTTCCTGACATGGAATTCAACACGATCGCCGGGTACGACGGGCTTGCGGAAGCGCGCATTCTCGATGGTCATGAAATAGACGAGGTTGCCTGGCTGGCCATCCTTCTTGGCACAGATCGCACCCGCGGTCTGGGCCATGCCCTCGATCAAGAGAACGCCGGGCATGATCGGAGATTCCGGGAAATGACCGGTGAAATGCGGTTCGTTCACCGTGACGTTCTTGATGCCGATCGCCGTGTTGTCGCCGTCAATCTCGATGATCTTGTCGACCATGAGAAACGGGTAGCGATGCGGCAGCAGTTTCATGATCTCGATGATGTCAGCCGAAGAAAGCGTTGTCGTGGCTTCCTCAGTCATTTTGCTTGCCTCCAGGTTTCGTCCCGCGCAGCTTCGTCCTTGACATCTGTTGCGCGACATCTCTCAGATAGTCATTCAGCGGGCGCCCAGGTGTACCACCATATTGTCCGCCGGCGGCAAGATCGGTCATGATACCGCTTTGGGCGGCGATCTGCACGCCGTCACCGATCGTCACATGCCCCTTGATACCGACCTGGCCGCCGATCTGAACGCCATTGCCGATCTTCGCGCTGCCGGCTATGCCGACCTGCGCTACGATGGCGCAATGGCGGCCGATCTGAACGTTGTGGCCGATCTGTACCTGGTTGTCGATCTTGGTGCCTTCGCCGATGACCGTATCGTCCATGGTGCCACGGTCGATCGAGGTGTTGGCGCCGATCTCGACATTATCCTGGATGATCACTCGGCCGATCTGGACGATCTTGATCATGCCGCGCGGGCCCGGCGCATAACCGAAACCATCCTGGCCGATGCGGGCGCCGTTGTGGATGATGACGCCATTGCCGAGCAGCGCGCAGAGAATGCTGGCGCCGGCCGCAATCGAACAATCCCGGCCAATCTTGACATTCGGACCGATGATGCTGTGGGCGCCGATGCGCGTCCCTTCGCCGATCTCGGCATGCGCTCCGATGACGGCCAGCGGCTCGACGATCACGCCCTTTTCAAGCTTGGCGCTCGGATCGATCACCGCACTTGGCGCGATGTCGCTTTCACCGGAAAAGACGACCGGGCGCAATGCCGCGGGATAAAACAGGCCGCCCGCCATCGCGAAAGCCGCATGTGGATTGGACGACAGGATGACCGGGATATGGGGGGGTACGAGATCGACGAGCGCCTTGTCGCAGATCACTGCCGAGGCTTCGCATGTCGCCAGTTCATCGCGGTTACGACGCGACAGGATATAACAGACATCGCCCGCCCGGGCCCGGCTGATGGGGGCAACGGACCTGACGATAACATCGGCATAGTCGGAATTGGCGAGTTCCGCCCCAAGAAACTCTGCCAGCTCAGCGAGCTTCAGACCTTCATGGGGCAGAAAAAAAACGTTTTGCTCCATCGGCAATGCTCCAGAACGGAATTGAGTCTTACAGTTCCGGACTGCCGATATCAGAATTGGTTGTTGATGCCAAACTTGAAGTTCTGCGTCTTGTCGAAGTCTTCCTTGAGGACAGGGATCGCGTAATCCAGACGCAATGCACCGAAGGGAGACTGCCATACGACGCCGACACCGACGGAGGCGCGTAGCGAAGCGCTGGTACCGTCGGCCTGGTCTGACCCAAGAAGCTCGACGTCATTGCCGAACAGCGTACCGGCATCGGCAAAGACTGCGCCGCGCAGGTTGAAGTCACGCGGGAAGCCCGGCATCGGGAAGGTGGCTTCCGCAGACGCCGTGAAATAGGTCGTGCCACCGAGCGGGTCATCGTGATCCCCGCGAATGCGCGGGCCGATACCCTTGTTCTCGAAGCCGCGAATATCGCCGTTGGTCAGCGTGAACTGGTCGAAGACGTTCAGATGGTCGCCCAAGGGAACGACATAACCAGCCGAAGCGGAGACCGAGCCGATGATATCGGCATCGTCAGCGAGCAGGTGATAATAACGGGCTTTGCCGTAGATCTTGTAGAACTGCGAGTCGCCGCCGAGGCCGGCAAGTTCGTGCGTCGCCGTCGCATAGATGCCTTCACGCGGCAGGACGGTGTCGTCAAGAGTGTTGTAGGTCAGCGTCTGCGAGACGGAAGAACGCGTCCACGGGCTCTCGTCGACCAGATTGGCGTAGGTCGCCGAAAGATCAGAGGTATCGCCGTCATACTTCATCTGCTTGTAGTTATAACGGAAGGTCGTCGCCAGATCTTCGGTGATCGGCGCAGTCACACGCAGGACGACGCTGGTTTCTTCGTAATCGTAGTCGTCGTTGCTCGACGTTTCGCTGCGGTTGACGTCGAAGCCTGCCGCCAGACGGTAGCCGAGGAAATAGGGTTCAGTGAAGCTGACGCCGTAGGCGCGCGAGCCTTCCTGGCCGCCACCGGCCGAGATGCGGATGTACTGACCACGACCGAGGAAGTTCTTTTCCTCGATCGAGGCTTCGAGCAGCAGACCGTCGCCGCCGGCGGCATAACCCGCGCCGACACCGAACGAACCGGTCGACTGATCCTGCACGTCG
Source organism: Rhizobium indicum (assembly GCF_005862305.2). Taxonomy (NCBI): domain Bacteria; kingdom Pseudomonadati; phylum Pseudomonadota; class Alphaproteobacteria; order Hyphomicrobiales; family Rhizobiaceae; genus Rhizobium; species Rhizobium indicum. Next base: position 497,172 of record NZ_CP054021.1, read on the forward strand.
ACGACCACCACGACGCGGTCCGGCGAGCTGCCCGGCTGGGTGGAAATGTTGACCGAGGAGAAGTAACCGAGCGCTTCGAGGCGGCGCTTGGCCTTGGTGATCATCTGCTGATTGAAGGCGTCGCCTTCGCTCATGTCGAATTCGCGGCGAATGACGTAGTCGCGCGTGCGGCTGTTGCCGCGGATCTCGATGCGCTCGACATAGGCGCGCTCGCCCTGGTCGACCAGATATTCGACACCGATCGTGTTGTTGTTGAGGTCGCGGTTACCGCGCGGCGTGACGCGCGCAAAGGGATAACCGGCAGACGCCACCTGATCGGAGATCGCCTCGATCGACTTCTGCACTTCTTTGGCGTTGTAGACTTGGCCTTCGCGGGTGCGCACCAGCGGCTGCAGCTGCTCTGAGCCGACGCCTTCGACGGTCGACTGGACGGTCACCGGTCCGAAGTCGTAACGCTGGCCTTCCTCGATGTTGAAGGTGAGCGTGTATTTGTTGGTCGCGTCGTCGAAGGTGGCATCGGAAGAGACGATGCGCATGTCGGCATAGCCGCGATTGTAATAGAACTGGCGCAGCGCTTCTTCGTCGGCGTGGAGCTTGTCTTCGTTGTAGACGTCCTTGCGAGTCAGGAACGACAGGAAGTTCGAACGCTTGGTGGCGATGACGGCAGCCAAGCGGCCGGCGCTGTAGGCATTATTACCGACGAAGTTTATCGAATCGATCTTGGTGCGATCGCCCTCGTTGATGACGAAGGCGAGGTTGACACGGCCTTCGCCGAGCGGCACCACCTGCGTCGTGACCTCGACCTCGCTGCGGCCGGTGGCAGCGTAAGCTTCCTTGATCGACTGGATGTCAGCCTGAATCTGGGTGTCGCTATAGGGACCGGCAGCGTGGGTCTGGACGATCGTCGCGAGCTTGTCGTCCTTGATCTTCCGGTTGCCGTTGAAGACGACCTGATTGACGAGCTGGGCTTCCTGAACGCTGACGACGAGCGTGCTTCCGGAAACCGAGATCTTGACGTCGGAGAAGTAACCCGTGCCGTAGAGCTGCTTGACCGAGGCATCGATATCGCTGTTCGAAAAACTCTTTCCGGGAGCGATGGTGAGGTTCGACCGGACGGCTTCCGCGCCGACACGGCTTGCGCCGCGCACATCGATGCGCTGGATGACCGCGGCCTCAGCGGCCGTAGCGGAAACGAACGTCACAGCACCTGCGCCCGAAGCAACAACACCAGCAGACAGCGCAACCGCCGATACTGCGTTCAAAAACTTTGAACCAGCCTTCATTTCACCCATTACCTTTTGTTTCCCTCGTCCCCGGCTCCAGGAGAACCCGATTCCGGTCACGTGTGTCGTTTTACCCGCTTTTGACATACAAGCAAGGCAGGTCGTTAATTTCTGTTTACTTCATTTGCAAGCGTGACCCATTCGCCACTACAGCCTTGAAACATCGTAAATAAATAGTAATTGACCTCGCCTTGCTCGTTTACCCTATCCACGAGCCAATGTCGTTCCAGGTCGTGAAAACCATCAATGTCAGTATCATCGCCAGGCCGATGCGAAATGCAATTTCCTGGGCCGAAGAGCCGAGCGGTTTCCCCCTCACCGCTTCCACCGCATAGAACATCAGGTGGCCGCCATCAAGTACCGGAACCGGCATCAGGTTAAGCAATCCTATCGAAACAGAAAGCACCGCCGCAAGCTGCAACACTGCGCCTATTCCAAGCGACGCCATCTGGCCCGAAGCTTGCGCCACGCGGATCGGCCCGCCCAATTGATCGGCGCGCATCGTTCCGCTGAAGATGTTGCCGATATATTTGAAGGTGCCGGTGACAATATCGCGGGTCTCGATCACAGCCTCGCGCAGCGACTGCAGCGGCGTATAGGTCTTCAGGCGGAAGTTGCCGGCCTCCCGGCTGGTGACGATGCCGATCTGGCCGAGCTCGACCTTGTTGCCGAACTGGTCGGTCGTGTCTACGCGCTGCGGCACCATCGGCACATCAAGTTTCTGGCCGGCGCGCTCGATCGTCACGACGATCTTCTGGCTCGGGCGGATGCCGACATAGCGGCGCACGTCGTCGAAGGTCTCGACCTTGCCGCCATCGATGGCGACCAGCAGATCGCCTGGAAGGATGCCGGCGGCAGCGGCAGCGCCGTCGGGCTTGACCTCGGCAACGACGGGATCGGCGATCGTGCGGCCATAGACCGAGAAAAGAATGGTGAAGATGGCGATCGCCAGCAGAAAATTGGCGATCGGGCCAGCCGCGACGGTTGCAGCGCGTTTCCACAGCTTGGCGCCGGCAAAGGAGCGCGCCCTGTCCTCCTCGGACATGGCGGCGATCTTGTCGGTGTCGGGCTTGCTCGAGGCATCCTCGTCGCCGAAGAACCGGACGTAGCCGCCAAGCGGGATCACCGAAATCTTCCAGCGTGTTCCGTGGCGGTCGGTGAAGCCGAAGATCTCCGGACCGAAGCCAACGGAAAAGGCAAGGATGCGAATGCCGCTCCAGCGCCCGACAAGGTAATGGCCCATCTCATGCACGAAGACGAGCAGTGACAGCACGAGGATGAAGGTAACGATGTTCCCCATCAGAAATGCGTATATGCCGCTCATCGTTTCCATGAGTCCCTTCCGTCAGACCGCCGCGTTGTCAGAGTCCGAACAATGCCGCGCCAAGCGACGTCATTCCGGCCCCCTTTATCAGGGAAAAAAGCCCAGCAAGCAAGAACGCCGAAAAACAGGCGAAAATCAGTCCGTCGACACGGTCCATGACGCCGCCATGGCCCGGAATGAGACGGCTCGAATCCTTGACGCCGAATTTCCGCTTGATGAACGATTCGAAAAGATCGCCCGACTGGCTGCAAACCGAGAGAACGAACGCCACGCCAGCGGCGATGATTTCAGCGCCCGGAAGGAGAAAATGGACGAGAACGACGCCGGCTACGACCGCCGAAACGGCGCCGCCGATTGCACCCGACCAGGTCTTTCCGGGCGAGATCGAAGGGGCAAGCTTTGGCCCGCCGAGCGCCCTGCCGACGAAATAGGCAAGGATATCGGTTGCCCAGACGACAGCAAAGACGAAGAGCATGGCGTAAAGGCCAAGCCGGTCATCGCCTCTGATCGCGGCAAGCGCCAGGCCGGTGGCGCCGGCATAAAACAGGCCCACTGGCAACCAGCGGCTCGTGCCCTGCAGAATGATCAGGGCGATGCCGACGGCGGTGACGCCGGCCAGCATGCCGGCGGCGAATTCGAAATTGCCGACAAGCACCAGAAAGGCAATCGCCGCCTCGCCGATCCAGCCGACGGCATTGGCGACCCAATCCCGCGCGATGCCGGTCATTTTCGACCATTCATAGTAGATCAGCAGGCCGATCACGACCGCCAGGATACGGAAGGCAAGGCCGCCATACCAGGTGGCGGCAAGAACGATGGCCGCAAGAATCACTCCTGAAACGATGCGGAGCTTCAATTCCCTCTGCATCAGGTGCCGACCGCGGCCGCCTGCGACGACAGGCCGCCGAAGCGCCGGTCACGAGAGGCGAATGTCTCGAGCGCCGAGCGGAAGATCTCGGGGCTGAAATCCGGCCAGTATTCCGGAAGGAAGATGAATTCCGAATAGGCTGCCTGCCAGAGAAGGAAATTGGAAAGCCGCTCTTCGCCGCTGGTGCGGATAATAAGATCCGGATCGGGAATGCCGGCCGTGTCGAGACGGGCGTTGATCAGCGCCGGTGTAATATCCTGTGCTCTCAGGCGACCGGCCTCGACGTCGCGGGCGAGACTGACGACGGCGCGGGCGATCTCGTCGCGCGAACCGTAGTTGAAGGCGATGACCAGCGTCAGTGACGTGTTGTCCTTGGTCGTCTCCTCCGCCTCCAGCAACAGGCCCAGAATGTCGCTGCGCAGGCTGTGGCGATCGCCGATCACCTTGATCCGCACGTTCTGGCGATGGAGTTCGGCGAGGTCGCGCCGGATGAAAGCCTTGAGCAGGCCGAGCAGATCGGAGACCTCGGCTTCGGGCCGGCGCCAGTTCTCCGAGGAGAAGGCAAAGAGGGTCAGATATTTTATGCCGGCCGCACCGGCGGCGCGGACTGTCTCGCGCACCGCCTCGACGCCTTTGCGATGGCCCATCGTGCGCGGCAGGCCACGCTGCTTGGCCCAACGGCCATTACCATCCATGATGATGGCAACATGCTCTGGCACAGTCACAAATACAGATTCCGACATTTCCCGTCCGGTCTTTCCAGGCAAAGGCACAGATCCACTAGACCTGCATGATTTCCTTTTCCTTCTCGCCAAGCAAGCGGTCGATTTCGGAAATCGTCTCGTCCGTCATCTTCTGTACACGTTCCGACTGCGCCCGGCTCTCGTCCTGGCCGATTACGCCATCCTTTTCGGCTTTCTTAAGGCCGTCCATGCCGTCGCGGCGGACATGGCGAATCGCCACTTTGCTCTTTTCGGCATAGTCGTGCGCCACCTTGACGAGCGACTTGCGGCGCTCCTCGTTCAGCTCCGGCAGCGGAATGCGCAGGTTCTGGCCGTCGATGATCGGGTTGAGGCCGAGATTGGATTCGCGAATGCCGCGCTCGACGGCGCTGACCATCGATTTGTCCCAGACGGAAACCGAGAGCATGCGCGGCTCGGGCACGGTGATGTTGGCGACCTGGTTCAGCGGCATGCGCGAACCATAGGCCTCGATCGTCACCGGGTCGAGGATGTTGGCCGAAGCACGGCCGGTGCGCAGCGATGCGATGTCGCTCTTGAATGCGGAAATCGCGCCGTCCATGCGGCGCTTCAGTTCCTTGATGTCGATACCTTCACTCATGTCGATGCTCCCGTCCAGAGCATGATGCCGAAAAGTGTCAGCGGTTTTCGGGCGACATCATGCTCTTACTATTTAATGTAGAACATGATTCAACTTTCAGGCCAAACGGGCCTAAATCATCATGTTCTAGCGAGGGCTGCGCCGAATCCGCGGCGCAGCTTATATCAGTTGTCGGAGACGATGGTCTTGAGACCACCGCCCGTCAAGATTTCAGCAAAACCACCCTTCTCGTGGATCGAGAAGACGATGATCGGAATGGAATTCTCCCTGGCGAGCGCCACAGCGGCAACGTCCATCACCGCAAGCCCCCTGTCCAGCACTTCCTGGTGCGTCAGCCGGTCGAGGCGAGTCGCATCGGGATATTTCTTCGGGTCGGCGGTATAGATGCCGTCCACCTGCGTGCCCTTGAAGATCGCTTCCGCACCCATTTCGGCTGCACGAAGTGCTGCGGCGGAATCGGTGGTGAAGAAGGGGTTGCCGGTGCCGCCGGCAAAGATCACCACGCGGCCCATCGACAGATGATAAAGGGTTGCGCGCTGCGAAAAGCTCTCGCAGATCTCGGGCATGGAGATGGCCGAAAGCACCACCGTATCGATGTTCAGCTTGCGCAGCGAGGTCGCCAGCGCCAGCGCATTGATGATGGTGCCGAGCATGCCCATATGGTCGCCGGTGACCCGGTCGCCGCCCTTGGACGCCACCGCGACACCGCGGAAGATATTGCCGCCACCGACGACGACGCCGACTTCCACGCCCATATGCCGTGCCTCGGCGATGTCGGATGCAATGCGGTCCGCCACCGTCACATCGATCCCGAAACCCTGGCCACCCATGAGCGCTTCGCCGGAAGCCTTGAGTAGAACACGTTTATAGACAGGCTCTAAAGACATCTTGGCTCCTCGTAAATTGCCGTGAATGCCCGATACACGAAGGGCACCGCGTTGTCACGCGATGCCCTTCGTGTTTTCCCAATTATGGCTGGAAGATCAACCCTTGACGGCAGCCGCGACTTCGGCCGCGAAGTCGGTTTCTTCCTTTTCGACGCCTTCGCCGAGCAGCAGACGGGCCATGCCGGCAACCTCGATCGGCGCGCCGACGGCCTTTTCAGCTTCCTTGATGGCGGCGGCGACCGTCAGATCCGGATTGATGACGAAAGCCTGCGAGAGAAGGGCGACTTCCTCGAAGAACTTGCGCATGCGGCCGTCGACCATCTTTTCGATGATATTGTCCGGCTTGCCGGAAGCGCGCGACTGCTCGATGAAGACGTTGCGCTCGCGCTCGGCGACGGCGGCATCGACTTCTTCCGGGCGGATCGCCAACGGCGCGGTGGCGGCGATGTGCATGGCGACCTGGCGGCCGATGGCGTTCAGGGCTTCCTTGTCGCCGGTCGACTTCAGCGCGACGAGAACGCCGAGCTTGCCGAGGCCGTCGGAAACAGCATTGTGGATATAGGTGGCGACGACGCCATCCTCGACCGAGAGAGCGACCGAACGGCGCAGGTTCATGTTCTCGCCGATCGTTGCGATCGCATCCTTGATCGTGTCGGAAACCGACTTGCCGGATGCCGGGTAGGTCGCAGCGGCAACGGCATCGACGGTGCCGTCCGTGGATACGGCGACCTTGGCGATGCCGCGGACGAGTTCCTGGAAGGCATCGTTACGGGCGACGAAGTCGGTTTCCGAATTGACTTCGACGACGACGGCCTTGGTGCCCTGGCTCGAAACGCCGATGAGGCCTTCGGCAGCGGTGCGGCCGGACTTCTTGTCGGCCTTGGCGATGCCCTTGGCGCGCAGCCAGTCGATCGCCGCTTCCATGTCGCCACCGGTTTCAGCAAGAGCCTTCTTGCAGTCCATCATGCCTGCGCCGGTCTTTTCGCGCAGTTCCTTCACCATTGCAGCCGTAATCTCGCTCATTAGCTTCCTCTTGTCGGTTCATACGGTGGGCCGCAAAGCGCGGCTCGGCACCGGATTGAGGCACGAAATGTACCTGTATGTATGACAGCGTGATGAAGACGCGTCATAACGAAACTTATTGGACGGAGAGCCTGACGCCCTCCCTTGAAACAGGCAAGGCCGCCGAACTTCGATGAGTCGCGAGCGGCCTTTCCCAGTCTCTGCAAGCATTGGCGGACCTTTTCGATCCGCCCGCCTTCATCAGCCTTCGGCTGCTTCCTCGAGAGCCGGCTCGACCGGAACTTCGGAGGATGCGCCGAGATCGCGGCCGGAAGAGCCCTGCTGGCGTGCGATGCCGTCGATGGCGGCGCGGGAGATCAGCTCGCAGTAAAGAGCGATCGCGCGCGATGCGTCGTCATTGCCCGGGATCGGATAGTCGATCAGGTCCGGATCGCAGTTCGAATCGATGATGGCGACAACCGGGATGCCGAGGCGCTTGGCTTCGTCGATCGCGATCTTTTCCTTGTTGGTGTCGATGATGAACATCAGGTCGGGCGTGCCGCCCATATCGCGGATACCGCCAAGAGCCTTGTCCAGCTTTTCGCGTTCGCGCTCGAGGTTCAGGCGTTCCTTCTTGGTGAAGCCCTGGGCTTCGCCGTTCAGGATCTCGTCGAGCTTGCGCAGACGCTGGATCGAGTTGGAGATCGTCTTCCAGTTCGTCATCATGCCGCCGAGCCAGCGCGAATTGACGTAGTACTGGGCCGAGCGCTTGGCGCTGTCGGCAATGATCTCAGACGCCTGGCGCTTGGTGCCGACGAAGAGAACGCGGCCGCCGCGGGCAACGGTGTCGCTGACGACCTGAAGGGCGCGCGACAACATCGGAACGGTCTGGGCCAGATCGATGATGTGAATGTTGTTGCGATCGCCGAAGATATACGGCTTCATCTTCGGGTTCCAGCGATGCGTCTGGTGGCCAAAGTGAACGCCTGCCTCAAGCAGCTGGCGCATAGAAAAATCAGGCAATGCCATGCCTTGTTACTCCTTTTCCGGTTGAACCTCCGCAAGGCGAACAGCACCCTCTTCGAGGATGCCACCGGGCGGAACAGCCCGGATTTCTCCCGGACGATCCCATGCCTTACGTGTGGAATGCCGGTGCCCATACATTCGATTGGGCGCAAAAGCAAGGCTTATGCCGAAAAAACCTGACGGCTCAGCTTGCCAGCGTCGGCAGCAGCGACAGCATGACGCCAGCGTCGGGCATCGGCAGGATGGCATCGACCTCGGCCGGCAGCAGGGTGCCGATGGCGCTGTCGGCGTTGCCGGTGGCGGTCCCCAGCGGACCGCGGAAGCCGTGTCTCGTCCAGGCAAGCTCCTGGAGCTTCGGGCTCACCAGCGCTTCGATCAGCCGGTTGGCATTCTCGTCGACGACGATCAGCGGATGCGCCGAATAGACGGTCGGGCGCGGATAGAGCACCACCGGCTTTGCGCCGGCGCTCGCCTTGATGCGCTCCCAGCGTGCGGGATCGGCGAGGATCCATTCGACCAGCTGGTTTTCATAGCCAACGATCATCGGCTCGCCGCCAAGACCGCCTGCCAGATACTGGTCGAAAAGTTTGCCTGAGGACGGCGACTTGAAGCCCATGTTGCGGAAAATCGCCTGCACCTTGCCGCCGAAGGTGGCGAGATCGCCTGAAGTCGCGACATTGCCGCTGAACAAGCTGAGCACCAGGCCTGCGAACATGAAGCCGGAATTGGAGCGGTTGGGATCGGTCGAGACGATGCGGGCGCGGCCGTAGAGCGAATTGACGCCGAGTTTCGACCAGTCGGATCCGGCAAGGATCGCATCAAGCAAAGCCTTGAGGTCGAGCTGATGATGGCCTTCGTTCGTCACCGTCACCAATCCCGCTTTCATCAGTCCATCGACGACGGGCTGCCAGGAATAGACGACGATCGGCGTGTTCAGCACGACGCGGTCGTTGCGGATAGATATGCCGTTCTGCCTGGCGATATCGACCATGATCGAGGAGGACGGCCAGAGGAATTGCGGATGCTGCGACAGCAGCGCCTGTTCGCGGACCATCTCGACGGAACCGGCGACACGGCTGTTCACCGTCAATCCGTATCCGCCGAGCGCCCTGATGACGTCGGGGTCGGCCAGGAAGGCCTCCTTCTCGCCGCCGACGAAGCCGAACAGCGTCGTGCGGCTGCCGAGCAGGCCCTGCAATTCCGGCCGATCCCGGACGGCGAAATAACCGCCGGTGCCGACGACGCCTGCTCCGAGCAGTCCCACTCCAAAGGCGCGACGAGAAAGGGCCATCAGCGTCCAATATCCTCTTTGAGCGATGCCTGGATGAGGCGCAGATCGGTGTCGAGCGTGCCGAGTTCCTCATCGACCAGGCTGTCGGCGTAATGGACGAAGGCCTCTTCGAGCTTGACCAGCACGCCGCGCACCTCCTCCAGCTGCTTGGGGTCGGGAACGCGCTTGGCCTCGATGACGGCAAAACCTTCCGCCACCTCGGCGGCACGCGGCAGATAGTAGGAGAGGAACCGCCGTACTGCATTGGCGCTCTCGGGCTTGGCCTCGACCTTGCGAAAGACATCGGCGGCAATTTCAGCGAGATGCCGGACTGCGGCCGCCATCTGACGATCGTTTATCGTGTCGGCGGCAGTCTCCAGCCTCTGCGCGAAGGGAACGGCGGCCTCCAGCAGGTCGCGGGCAAAGGCGACGCGCCCGCTGCCGATGCTCTTGATATCGAAGCCTTCGAATAGCCGGCGCGGTGCGAGCAGAATGACGAGGCCGGCAAAGACCAGAAGGGCAATGATGATGGCGATCCAGAAGGGCATGCCGGCGGCAAAGCTCAAGAGCGGCACGGTGATTGCCGCCGCCAATCCCGCCACGATCCAGTTGCCGTCATTGCCGAGCCAGTTGCGCATGCCTGTCCTAATTGTAGCCTCGCGCAGTTCGGAAGGCGGTGGCGAGATCCGAACCGCCGTCGAACACGCGCGCCGAGGTCAGCTTGGCGAGGCTGTCGAGCTGGGTCTTGTCGGCATCGCCGAATGTGATGCCGAAGATCGGCACATGCGGCTCCATCGCGTTCCATTCGCTGGTGAAGGCCTGGCTTTGATCATCGGACTTGCCGTCGGTCATGATGACGATGGCAGGCAGATAAGTCGAGAGCTTGTCGGTTCGGGCAATCTGCTGCAGAGCCCGTTCGGCGCAGGCATACATGTTCGTGCCGCCATTGGCCTTCTGCCGGGAAATCTCGTTCAGCAGCCCTTCCTGCTCCAGCGGATTTCCACTCGCCATGAAAGTGTTGCGCACGCTGCCGTCGAAGGGAATGACGATGATCTGATCGGCGGGCGACCATTGCACCAGCACCTTGCTCGCCTCGTCGGGCGTCAACAGGAAACGCATCGCCTTCTGCAGCTGGTCCTCGCCCTCCCCTTGCATCGAACCGGAAAAATCGAGGCAGAGCGCGGTCAGGGACGGTTTGCGCAGCGCGGCCTGATAAAGGTTGAGCGCCTGGCGGATGACGCCCGCCTCCGGCATGCGGATTGCCGTCACCAGCCGGGCGGGATCGAAATTCCAGCTCGACTCCGGTTTTGCGGCTACGCCGGTCAGCGGAATGCGCCGGCCGGTATCGGCGATGCGCTGCTGCACGGGGGCCGAGCTGAGATAGGCGAGCAGATCGTTGAAAAAGGTCTGGACTTCAGGCCCGCGGCCATGATCGACGAAACCGATCGGCGAATCCGCCATAGCCACACCATCGGCCGGATAGATCGCGTAAAGCGGTTCCTGCGACAGGGCGGCGAGCTTGTCGTTGGTTTCCTTCAGCACCGCCTCGTAATTCCACATCGCGTCATAGACCGTGCCCTTGCCGGCGGATTCGACATAGAGATCGGCAAGCCAGCCGGAAGAGCCGGAAGAGCGCACGACACCTGACAGCAGCGATCGGACGCTTTCCTGGACGTGTCTGTCGTCGAGATCGCCGGGTTCGATCACCGGTTTGTTGCCGAGCGCGCTCGACAGCATGGCAAGATAGGCGCTGGCGCCCGAATTGGATTGCGTCGCCGAGGTCATCAGGAACTTCAGTGATCCGCTCTCGACGGCAGCGAGAATGTCCTTCATGAAGACGTCCTTGCCGATCCAGCCGAGCTGCTGCGCCTTCGACCTGCGCACGCCCATGACCACCGGCGTCTGGGCGATCGAGGTCAGGCTCTTGACGCGGCGCTTGGTGTCGAACATGTCGACCCAGACGCTGGAGGCCGGCCAGACCGCATCCTGCGCGACGCCCTGGTCACTCTGCAGCGCCAGGCCGATATCGAGCGTGCCTTCATATTTGAAGGTGCAGGTGGCGTTCTTCTGCTTGCAGAATTCTTCGACGATCGGCTGCAGAACGGTGTTCTCCGATCCCGATACGATCGAGAAGTCCGGCCCCTGGCCGAAGGGATTGCAACCGGCAAGGGGCAGAAGGGCAAGAAGTGCCAGGCCTGAAAGCAGTGCTCGCATCGTCATCTTGCCGATCACGCCTGGGTCATCGCCTTCTTGAGTTCGATCGTCATCTGCTCCATCTGCTGTTCGGCGAGCGCCCGCTTGCGGCGCCCCTCCTCCTGAACCTGCAGCACGCCTGATATCGTATCGATCAGATCCCTGTTGGCCTTGGCGAGCGTGTCGATATCGACGATGCCGCGCTGCGACTGCTGTTCGATTGATATCGCCTGGTCCTTCATCATCTCGGATGCCTGGCGGATCATGTCGTTGGTGGCGTCGGTCACCGCCTTCTGCAGGTCGAGCGCCGATTTCTGCCGCGTCAGGCCGAGCAGGATCACCATCTTCTGCTTCCAGGCCGGCACCGTCAGCGCCGAAGTCGCCTGCAGATTCTCGATCAGCGTCTCGTCGCCCGCCTGAACGATGCGGATCTGCGGCAATTGCTGGATGCCGAGCTGGCGGGCCTGCTGCAGGTAGAACACCCGCTTCTCAAGCCGGTCGAGCGCCTGCAGGCTGTCCTGATAGGTCTGCGCCTCCAGCATGCCGCCGCCGGGGCCGGTCGCTGCCGCCTCGGCTTGCGCCTTCAGCCTCGGCAGCTCGACGCTGCGAAAACGCTCGGCGAAAGTCTTGCCGGCCTGAACATAAGCCTCGAGCCGCATGATCGATTGCCTGGTTTCCTCATGCAGGTCGTCGAGCAACGCAATGTCGCGCCTCAGCGTATCCTTGTGACGGTCGAGCTCCAGACCGATCCGGTCGATCTGGCCGGCCACGTCTTCGAACTCCGCCTTGAAGCGTTCGAGCCGGGCCTTGGCCGAGAGAAACATGCGGCTGAGGAAACCCTTATCCTTCAGCGATGCCGGATCGAGGCTTTTCGATTTGAGGATGATATCGGTCAGCAGGCGGCCGACATCGCCGAGGTCCTTGTTGCGGACTTCGCGCAGGATCCTGTCGGCATAATCGCTGACCGCCTGCTGGACGCGGTCGCCATAGACCGAGATGCCGGCACGGTCGGTGATATTGATGCTATCGGAAATGCGGGCAATTTCCGCCGGATCAGCGACAACAACCGGCAGGGCGGCATTCTGAACAGTCGCGAGATCGGTGTCGGCCATGGTTCGGGCTTTCAAGCTTGCGATGCGTAATGGCTACGCAGTCTAGCAGATAGACGTCATCGCAATGGCTTGGCCGCCAGGATCGCACCGACCCGAAAAGCAGGACGACAGACGGCGACTCAGTCATCGCTGATCGCCGAACCATAGTGAATTTTATGATACAGTTTTATGACAGGCGAAAGCCCTTCGCCTACTTGCAAACCTCGGCCTTGCGGTCGAGCAGCTCCAGCTTGGCGAGCTTGCCGGTCAGGACGAAATCGCCGTAATCCATCGTCAGGTCGCGGGTAATGCCGTTCTCATAGAGCTTGAAGGACATGCGGTAGACCGGCAAAGCATCCGATTTCGCACTTTCGTTGAAATAGGCGATCGTCACCGGCCAGAAGGCAGTCTTGGAGAAGGCGCCGGCATTGCCGGCATCGGCCTCCTCGGCGATCGGCGTCTCCTGCTTGCCGACGATCGTCGTCGTCGCCAGCGACTTGTCGCCGTCGTCCGATCCGTCGAAGACACGCGCCTCGAAGAAGCGCTTGCCGTCCTTGGCGTGCTGGATCACATCGAGCATATGTTCCGTGGGAAAACGGCTTTCTAAAAGCTGCAGCTCGCGGCTCGCCGGCTGCTTGAGATCGACCTTGACGCCATCAGGCTGGTCCTGCGCCGCACCGTTGACCTCTTTATCGAGCTGCTCGTCGGTGAAGGATTTGGTGTCGAAGGTGAACTTGCCGTCCTTCAGGTTCTCGAAGGTCTTGGTCTGCTGGTCGCTGACGCGCACGCTGTCGCCGGTGTCGATCTGCGTCACGAAGCGGAAGTTGGTGGTGAAGCCCTGGCAATAGCTGCCGTCGAACTCATAGACCATGCGGCCGTACATGCCGGCGATGCCGGAGCGGTCCGAAGCGTCCTTCAGTTCCAGATCGTAGACCGCGCGATGGGCGACGAGGCCGGTCGCGATCGCAGCGCTCACCGCGGGCGCAGCCGCCCATGCATTGGCGGAAACGCTGGCGAGAAGCAGAGCGACAAGACTCGATCGGAACATTCATTAACTCCTGTTGGACTCGGTCGCGATGTTATAAGAACGCTTTCGGCCAAATCGAGGCTCGAAACTGTCATATTAAAGATTCTAGTCTTGATGCATAATTTTTGAAGAATTGACAACAAAAGCGGAGACGAAAATGTCCGATGAAATTGCAGCGCGCCTGATTGAGATGGGGATAACCCTGCCCGAAGCCGCAGCACCTGCTGCAAATTACGTTCCCTATGTCATCAGCGGCAATCTTCTCTACATCTCCGGCCAGCTGCCGCTCGAAGGCGGCAAGGTCGCCGTCTCGGGCCATCTCGGTAAGACCATCGACGTTGCAACGGGCCAGCGCGGCGCCGAACTCTGCGCCATCAACATCCTTGCCCAGGCGAAGGCGGCACTTGGCGGCGATCTCGGCCGCATCCGGCGCGTCATCAAGCTGAACGGCTTCGTCGCCTCGGCGCCCGACTTCGTCGAGCAGCATCTCGTCATCAACGGCGCTTCGAACCTGATTGCCGGCGTGCTTGGCGAAGCCGGCAAACATGCGCGTGCCGCCGTCGGCATGGCGGCCCTGCCGCTGAATGCCGCCGTCGAGATAGACGCTATCATGGAAATCGCAGAATGACCAATGTTGCCTGGATCAGGGACCTGCCGGTCGCCCATCGTGGCTATCACGACCTCAACACGCATGTCTGGGAAAACACGCTTTCGGCATTCTCGCGCGCCGTCGAAGCGGGCTTTGCGATCGAATGCGACCTGCACTACGCCTCCGACGGCGTGCCGGTCATTTTTCACGACGAGGATCTGCAGCGCCTATGCAACCTCCACGGCGACATCCGCGAGCGCACCTCTCGGGAACTCGGACTGATCGCCGTCGGCGGCACGAGCGACAAGGTGCCGACGTTGCGCCAACTCCTCGACCTCGTCGAGGGCAAGGTGCCGCTGGTGCTGGAGCTCAAGGGGCGCGAGGCCGATGACGAAGGTTTCGCCGAAGCTGTGCTCGAGGTCCTCGAAGGTTATCAGGGCAAGGCGGCGCTGATGAGCTTCGACCACTGGCTGCTGCGCGACCTGAAGGCGCTTGGCTCACCCTACCCGCTGGGGCTAACCGCTAACGGCAACACGCCGGAGGAATTCAAGGCGCATGCGAAGGCGATGGAGATCGGTCTCGATTTCATCTCCTATCATTATGGCGACCTGCCGAACGCATTTATCACCGGCGAACGCGAAAAGGGCATTCCCGTTATTACCTGGACGGTGCGTGACGAAGAGGCGCGCCGGCTTACATTCGCAAACGCAGACCAGATGACCTTCGAAGGCTTCGATCCGCGTGTGGCTGCTTGACGCTCGCTTTTTGGCCAAGATCATGCGCAGACTACTGCATAATTCCTTAAATCGGATCGATTTCAGGGTAAAATTATGCAGGAACTCAAAGTGTTACAGCGTCCTTTGCGCGTCTGAAAGACGCGCGGCGCGGTAAGGCAGAGCCGAGACGATCCTCCCACAGGCTTCGCATTTGTCCCATGACTGATGAATTATCCATTCGCGTAGAACGCTCCTTCACCGCGATTTCCCCGGAGAGCTGGTCCAAGCTTTCCGGGGCATCGAAGACCTGCGCTACGATTGCCTACAACCCTTTCGTTTCACACGCTTTTCTATCGTCGCTGGAGGAATCCGGCTCGGCCGACGCCGAGACCGGATGGCTCGGCCACCATCTGCTGCTCGAGTCCGATCGTGGCGAGTTGATCGGCGCCCTGCCCGGCTATCTCAAGAACCACAGCCAGGGCGAATATGTCTTCGATCATGGCTGGGCCGACGGCTTCGAGCGGGCCGGCGGGCGTTATTATCCGAAACTTCAGTGCTCGATCCCGTTCACCCCGGCGACAGGCCCGCGTCTTCTTGTCGCCGAGGGGCTGCAGCGGCTGCCGATCCAGAGCGCGATCGCCGAAAGCCTGAAGGAGGTCGTGCGGCGGCTCGGCATCTCCTCGGCCCACATCACCTTCGTGCCGGACGAAGAGATCGGCGTCTTCGAGATGGACGGCTATCTGCACCGCACCGACCAGCAGTTCCATTTCATCAATGACGGCTATGCCAATCACGAGGAATTTCTCGAAACGCTTGCCTCGCGCAAACGCAAGGCATTGCGCAAGGAGCGCCGCGCCGCCCTCGAAAACGGTATCAGCATCGACTGGCTGACCGGCCGCGACCTGACCGAACGCATCTGGGACCAGTTCTTCAAGTTTTACATGGATACTGGCGGGCGCAAGTGGGGCCGGCCCTACCTCACCCGCAAGTTCTACTCGTTGATCGGCGAACGTATGGCCGACGATATCCTGCTCGTCATGGCCAAGCGCGAGGGGCGCTATATCGCCGGCGCGATCAACTTCATCGGCGGTGATACGCTCTACGGCCGTCACTGGGGCTGCATCGAGGATCATCCCTTCCTGCATTTCGAGGTCTGCTATCACCAGGCGATCGACTTCGCCCTTTCGAAAGGGCTGAAACGGGTCGAGGCCGGAGCGCAGGGCGAACACAAGCTCGCCCGCGGTTACCTGCCGGTGACAACGCATTCCGCCCATTATGTCGCGCATGCCGGCCTTCGCCGGGCGATCGGCGACTATCTCGCGCGAGAGCGCGCCGATGTCGAACAGATGAGCGAGTTGCTGACCGAACACAGTCCTTTCCGCAAGGGCGAGCGCCTGCAGGAGGATTGACGCCGCCGCACCGGCCGCGTTACCCGATCAACGCATAACTCTCTAAATCGGAATCGATTTAGGAATAAAATTATGCAGTAATTCAAAGTGCTACGGCAAAGACGCACGCCCTGCGAAAAACGAGGAGATTTAGCGATGACTAGGCAGGCCGATTACGACGACGACAACATCTTCGCCAAGATCCTCCGCGGCGAAATCCCCTCGCACCGGGTTTACGAGGACGAGCATACCATCGCCTTCATGGATGTGATGCCGCAAGCGCCGGGCCATGTGCTCGTCCTTCCCAAGGCGCCGTCCCGCAATCTCCTCGATGCCGATCCAGCCACCCTCACCCACGCAATTACTGTCGTCCAGAAGATCGCCAATGCGGTGAAGGACGTCTTCGACGCCGATGGCGTATTCATCGCCCAGTTCAACGAGCCGGCCGCCGGGCAAACGGTGTTCCATCTGCATTTCCACGTCATCCCGCGGCATGAGGGCGCGGCGCTGAAGCCGCATTCCGGCAAGATGGAGGACGGCGCCGTGCTCGCCGCCAATGCCGAAAAGATCAGGGCCGCACTGGCGTAGGGTCAACACCCGTCGATTTCAGAGAATTCAATCCGGACAATCCATTTGGAACAAGATCATGATCCGCCATACTGTCGCATTCCGCCTGAAACACGAAGCCGGCTCGGCTGAAGAAACGTCGTTCCTCACCGACGCGCTGGTGCTTGCCAAGATCCCGAGCGTGCGGAATTTCGAGCAGCTTCGGCAGACGAGTCCAAAGAATGCTTTTGCCTTCGGCTTTTCGATGGAATTCGACGATCAGGCTGGCTACGACACGTACAACCTCCATCCCCTGCATGTCGCCTTCGTGCGCGACCGCTGGGTGCCCGAGGTCGCCGACTTTCTCGAGATCGACTACACCAGGCTCTGAAAAGGGCGCATGCAGATCCGAAAACGAAAAAGGCCGCAGTGACGCGGCCTTTTCCAATTCGGTGACGGTATCTTACTTCTTGCGTGGAACCTTCGGAACCGCGCTTCCCTTCTTCGGGGCGTCGCGAACCTCGGGCTCGGCCTGCGGCACTGCTTTGGCGCGGGTCTTGCGGGCCGCCTTCGTCTTCAGCTCGCCGTCATCCCCATCATCGCCTTCGGGATGCACGACTTCAGCTTCCGGCTTCGGCTTGATCGGCGCCGTTTCCGAGATGGCTTCCAGCACAATGCCGGGCTTGCCGTCTTCCTTCGGGCCGACAGTGACGTTGACGACGCCGCCCTTCTTCAGCTTGCCGAAGAGGATTTCGTTGGCGAGCGGCTTCTTGATCGTATCCTGAATGACGCGAGCAAGCGGGCGGGCGCCCATCTTCTCGTCGTAACCCTTTTCCGCCAGCCAGGCGATTGCATCCTCGTGCAGGTCGAAGGTGACGTTCCTTTCGGAAAGCTGGGCCTCCAGCTGCATGATGAACTTCTGCACGACCTTGTGGATGACGGCCGTCGGCAACGCCGCGAAAGGAATGATCGCGTCGAGACGGTTGCGGAATTCCGGCGTGAACAGGCGGGTGAGCGCCTCCTCGTCCTCGCCGGTGCGCTTGGACGAGCCGAAGCCGATTGCCGCCTTGGCCATTTCGGATGCACCCGCATTGGTCGTCATGATCAGGATGACGTTGCGGAAGTCGATCTTCTTGCCGTTGTGGTCGGTCAGCGTGCCGTGGTCCATGACCTGCAGCAGGATATTGTAGATGTCGGGATGCGCCTTCTCGATTTCGTCGAGCAGAACCACGCAATGCGGGTGCTGATCGACGCCATCGGTGAGAAGGCCGCCCTGGTCGAAGCCGACATAGCCGGGAGGCGCGCCGAGCAGGCGCGAAACCGTGTGCCGCTCCATATATTCCGACATGTCGAAGCGCAGGAGTTCGACGCCGAGCGACGATGCCAGTTGCTTTGCCACCTCGGTCTTGCCGACGCCGGTCGGACCGGAGAAGACATAGGCGCCGATCGGCTTGTTCGGCTCACGAAGACCGGCGCGCGCCAGCTTGATCGAGGTCGAAAGCGCTTCGATGGCGATATCCTGGCCGTAGACGACCGAGCGCAGTTCCTTCTCGAGATTGGCAAGCACGGCTTCATCGTCCTTGGAGACGGTCTTCGGCGGAATGCGCGCCATCGTCGCGACCGTTGCCTCGATTTCCTTTTCTGTGATCAGCTTGCGGCGCTTGGACGGCGGCAGCAGCATCTGCGCCGCACCGGTTTCGTCGATCACGTCGATCGCCTTGTCGGGCAGTTTGCGGTCGGAGATGTAGCGGGCCGACAATTCGACGGCCGACTTGATGGCGTCGTTCGAATAACGCAGGTGGTGATACTCTTCGAAATAGGGCTTCAAGCCCTTCATGATCTCGATCGCATCTTCGATCGACGGCTCGCTGACGTCGATCTTCTGGAAACGACGGACCAGCGCCCGATCCTTCTCGAAGAACTGGCGGTATTCCTTGTAGGTGGTCGAACCAATGCAGCGAATCGCGCCCGATGACAGGGCCGGCTTCAGGAGGTTCGATGCATCCATTGCGCCGCCCGAAGTGGCGCCGGCGCCGATCACCGTGTGGATCTCGTCGATGAAGAGCACGGCGCCCGGATATTCTTCCAGTTCCTTGACGACCTGCTTCAGGCGCTCTTCGAAGTCGCCACGGTAGCGCGTGCCGGCCAAGAGCGTGCCCATGTCGAGCGAGAAGATCGTCGCATCGGCGAGTGCTTCCGGAACCTTGCCTTCGACGATGCGCTTGGCAAGGCCTTCGGCGATCGCCGTCTTGCCGACGCCGGGATCACCGACATAGAGCGGATTGTTCTTCGAACGGCGGCACAGGATCTGGATTGTGCGGCTGACCTCGGCGTGACGGCCGATCAGCGGATCGATCTTGCCGCCCTTGGCCTTCTCATTGAGATTGACGCAATAGGCCTTGAGCGCATCCTGCTGCTTCTTCGGGCCGCCTTCTTCCTCGCCGCCGCGCGCCGTCGGCTTGCTGCTTTCGGCTTCGTCCTCAGCGCCGCGCGGGGGACGCACATCCGAAGCGCCCGGCCGCTTCCCGATCCCGTGGGAGATATAGTTGACGGCATCGTAGCGGGTCATCTCCTGCTCCTGCAGGAAATAAGCGGCGTGGCTTTCGCGCTCGGCGAAGATCGCGACCAGCACGTTAGCGCCGGTCACCTCTTCACGGCCGGACGATTGCACGTGGATGACGGCACGCTGGATGACGCGCTGGAAGCCGGAGGTCGGCTTCGAATCCTCGTCATATCCGGTGATCAGGTTGGAAAGTTCGTTATCGACATATTCGACGAGCGTCTTGCGCAACGCGTCGAGATCGACATTGCAGGCACCCATGACCGCGGCCGCATCGGCATCGTCGATCAGGGCGAGCAGCAGATGCTCGAGCGTCGCATATTCGTGGTGCCGCTCGTTGGCAAAGGTCAGTGCCTGATGGAGCGCCTTCTCTAAACTAGGCGAAAATGTTGGCACGTTCAGATCCTCACTTCTTTTCCATGACGCATTGCAGCGGATGCTGGTGTTGCCGGGCGAAGTCCATCACCTGGCTGACCTTCGTTTCCGCTACCTCGTATGTGAATATTCCGCATTCGCCGACGCCGTGGTTATGGACATGGAGCATGATGCGGGTGGCACTTTCACGATCCTTCTGAAAAAACCGCTCCAGAATATGGATGACGAATTCCATGGGAGTGTAGTCGTCATTCAAAAGCAGCACACGATAAAGATTGGGCTTCTTGGTCTTCGGCTTGGTGCGTGTGATGACCGAGGTTCGATTTGCGTTGTCCCCGTTCCTTTCGCTGTCGTTCTGCATCCGGATCGGCTTTGCGATCATTGTCATTCATTCCTCAAGCAATCCGGCGGAGCATGGGAGGGTGCTTTTCCCGCCGAATATCTGAAACACTAACTTAGTTCATAATAGGCTGATTTTAAGCCCCCTGTCAGACACTGCAATCAAGAAATGGCCAGCATGCACGGGAAAGACCAAAAAAGTCCCTGGTCGATCCCATGCGGGCGCTGCAGCGAAAGCGGAAACAAAAAGACCGGCTACAGATGCGTAGCCGGTCCTCGTTTTTCAATATGTAGCGCAGGTTGCGCCTTTGAAATCAGTTCATGCAGCAGCAGGCGTCGCCGACTTGGCGGTCTTGACGACGGCAGCGGCGATCGGCGCTTCATAGGGCTTATAGGCTGATTTGGCGAGATCGGCATACATCTCACTGAGCTTCGTCGTCTCGGAGACAAAGCCTTCAAAATACGCCTTGACGTAGTTCGTCTGCAGCTCGAAAGCGGCCTCGAAGCTCTTGACGCCGGCCAGCGTTTCGAAATGCGTCACCGCGTCCTGAAAGGATTTCTTCGAATATTCAGTGGCTTCAGCGGCGATCGCCTGAAAGCCCTTGGTCGTGTCGGAATAAGTTTTCAGGGCCGTGTCGACGGCTTCCTTGCTCTTCTTGTTGGCGTCTTCAATGTTGAACATGAGCCATCCTCCGTTGGGCTGTTGGTGGCGGCAGGGTAGCTGCAATGCACAAATAGTCAAGTAGTCTTGTGCATTGCAAAACATCCAGTAGTTGCATTACAATAATATAACAAAGCCGGCGCGCCGGGGCACGTACGTCTTTAATTGATTTTGCTAAAATATATCAGAATGCCGCAACCGGAAGTTTTGAATAAATTCTCGTTCCGAATCGAAAAAACGAAAAAAGGACCGAACGGATCGCGCCATTCGGTCCTTTTGACACTTTCGAGCGCGATCAGAGATCGACGTCGAGGATCGCCATCGAAAAGTTGTAGGAGCGGTCGCCGTCCTCGTCATCGATATAGACGACACCCAGAAATTCTTCGCCGAGATAGACTTCCGCAGAATCATCCTTGCGCGGACGCGCCTTGACGATCATCTGCGGGTTGAACATGCGCTTGAAATAGGCGTCGAGCTTCTTGATTTCTTCTGGCTTCACTCTGTCATCTCCGTAAGCGGTCTTGATTGGCCGCTTCTTGCACAGGAAATGCAGCGGTGTAAAGGCAAGGTTGCCGTTTGCTCATGGCCCTCCCCGCTCGGATCCCGCCGACTTTTCCTATCCTTGTTTCCAATGGGCGCTCAGATATCGGCGCCGATCACCTGGTCCATGTTGCGCGACGGCTCGGAACAACCGGCCTCGCCGACGACCTTGGCCGGCACGCCCGCCACCGTCTTCTTGGGCGGCACCGCCTTCAGGACGACGGAGCCGGCGGCGACGCGTGAGCAGTAGCCGATCTCGATATTGCCGAGGATCTTCGCGCCGGCGCCGATCATGACGCCGGAGCCGATCTTCGGATGGCGGTCAGCGCCCTCCTTGCCGGTGCCGCCGAGTGTGACGCCGTGCAGGATCGAGACGTTGTCGCCGATGACGGCCGTCTCGCCGACGACGAGGCCGGTGGCGTGATCGAGGAAGATGCCCTTGCCGATACGGGCGGCCGGGTTGATGTCGGTCTGGAAGACGCTGGAGGAGCGGCTCTGCAGATAGAGCGCAAAATCACGCCGGCCGCGGTTCAGCAGCCAATGGGCGAGACGATGTGTCTGCAGCGCATGGAAGCCCTTGAAATAAAGCACCGCCTCCATAAAGCGCAGGCAGGCGGGATCGCGGTCATAGATCGCCTGGATATCGACGCGCAGGATGGAGCTCCAGTCCGGCCAGTCGAGGAGCATTTCCTCGAAGGTCTGGCGAAGCAGGTTCGCCTGCATGTCGGGGTGATCGAGACGTTCGCAGATGCGGTGGATGACGCATTCCTCGAGCGAATGGTAGTTGATCACGGTCGAATAGAGGAAGGCGGCGAGAACCGGGTCCCGTTCGGCGGCGAGCCGTGCTTCCTCGCGCAGGCTGTCCCAGATGGGATCCATCACCTTCACCGGATGGCCTGTGTCAAAAGCACGGATGTCAGTCTTTGCGACCATCGCCGCTCTCCTCGTTGCCGGAAGGAATGCCGTTTTCGGAATGCCAATATATAGAGGAAAACGCCAATAACATAAATGGGTGCCGTCGCCATGGTTTTTTAGCATGGTTTTTCAGCATCACGATGTTGTCAGCGATGGGCGACCCTTGCATAGAAGGCCAGCACCGCCTGCTTGAAAACCCTGTCGCCGACGGCGAGCATATGATCGCGGCCCGGAATATCGAGTGCTTCGGCATTTTGCATCAGCGCCGCCAACTCCTGCGGCGAGCCGGCGATATCATCCTTGGTGCCGACGCCGATCAGCGTCGGCATATCGAGCTTGGCCATATCGGAGCGGGCGACCAGATCGCGCGAGCCGCGGATGCAATCGGCAAGAGCGACCCGGTCGCTCTTCGTCTGCTCGGCGAAGGCGCGGAACATACGGCCGCGGGCATGCGTCACCGCCTCCAGCGAAGGAGCCAGCAGCGCATCGGCGATCGGGTCCCAGTCGCCGACGCCGTCGGTCATGCCGATGCCGAGGCCGCCGAGCACCAGCGAACGGACGCGATGCGGATTGGCAAGCGCGGCAAAAACGGAAATGCGCGCGCCCATCGAATAGCCCATGACATTGGCCTCCGGGATGCCGAGATGATCGAGCAAGGCGATCGCATCGCCGGCCATGACCCAGGGACGATAGGCTTCGGTATCATGCGGCTTGTCGCTTGCGCCGTGGCCGCGATTGTCCATGGCGATCACCCGGTAGCCGGCATCGCCCAGCGTCTTTAGCCAGCCCGGATGCACCCAGTTGACGTTTGCGGTCGAGGCAAAGCCGTGGATCAACAACACGGGCACACCGGCCGGATCGCCTTCATCGAAGAAGGCGAGCTGCAGTCCGTCATGGGTGAAGCTCGAAAATGTGGGCGTATTCAGGTTCATCGGGCCTTCCTTTTTGGGCGCGACCATAGTCGAGCGGCCTTTCATGGTGAAGCCAAAAACTGTGGCTAAAAACTGTGCCCGGCGCGGCGGTTTGGCTCTACACATTTGCGGCGAAGGCTTATAAGGTTCGCGCACATTTCAAAGCATTCGGAGAGCGACATGGCCGGCCACAACATTCCCCACTTCCAGAACGACGGCGGTCACCGCGTTATCGAAGTCGGCGTCAAGGAATTCATGTGCACCGGCGCTTCGGCTCCCTTCGATCATCCGCATATCTTCATCGACATGGGCGACGACAACGAGAAGGTCTGTTCCTACTGCTCGACGCTCTATCGCTTCAATTCCGCGCTCAAGCCCAGCCAAACCAATCCGGCCGGCTGCGTTTTCCACGTGAAGGCGGCGTAGTCAGTCCAGATCCGGGATCGGACGGGCAATGCCGATCGAACATGCCGCCATCATCGGCGCCGGGATATCAGGGCTGACCGCTGCCCTTGTGCTTTCGCGCCGGGGTATCAGCTCGGAGATCTTCGAACAGGCGGGCGAACTCACCGACATCGGCGCCGGATTGCAGGTTTCGCCGAACGCCTCCCGCATCCTTGCCGAACTCGGTATCCTTGACGGGCTGTCAAAGGTCTGGCTCGAGCCGGACGCGATCCGGCTGATATCGGGCAGTTCGCTGCGCCAACTCGCGGCGGTGCCGGCCGGCAAATTCGCGCGGGAACGCTGGGGTGCTCCTTATGGCGTCCTCCACCGCACCACATTGCAGAAAGCGCTTTTGGATGCGGTCACGGCCGATCCGCTCTGCCGGCTTCACCTTGGCGTGCGAATAGATTCGACCCTACCGCCTTTCGAGCGGGCGGCCGATGTCGTGATCGGCGGCGACGGCGTCTGGTCGAAGCTTCGGCAATCTGTTCCAGGCAGCCCCTCGCCGCGCTTTTCCGGCAATATCGCCTACCGTTTTACGATTGCCGAAACGGAAGCGCCCGGATTCCTCGACCGGGCAAGCGTTTCGGCTTTTCTCGGCGGTTCGGCGCATCTCGTCTGCTATCCGCTGAGGGAAACCGGCAGCTTCAATATGGTGGCGATCACCGCCGGCAATATCGCGCCGCAGGCCTGGCAAAGCGAAGCGACGGAAGAACAGCGGGCGCAGCTGCGGGCGCGCCTTTCCGGCTGGAACTCAGCGATCGTCTCGCTGCTCGACAGAAATAGGAAGCTGACCTTCTGGCCGCTGTTCGAAACCACATCAGGCGCCTGGCAGGACGGCCGAAAGACGGTTCTGATCGGCGACGCCGCGCATGCGATGATGCCTTTTGCCGGACAGGGAGCAGCGATGGCGATCGAAGACGCCTACGAACTGGCGGCGTTTCTTTCGAATAGCCCCGTGGCGGAAGCGTTGGCGCGGTTCGAAAGACACCGGGCGCCGCGCATTGCGAGGCTTCGCCAGCGTGGCGCCTTCAACCGGTTCGCCTATCATGCGAAAGGGCCGATCCGGATCGGCCGCGATCTCGTGCTCGGCCTCAAGCCGCCGCTAAGCCTCGCGGCAGATCTCGACTGGATCTACGGCTATCGGGCTGCCGATCTGCCGTGAGGCGCCGCCATCGGCGACAAAGCGTCTCTGGTCAGACCGCGCTTGCCGCGGCAAAACCCCGTTCGATATCGGCCTTGAGGTCGGCCACGTCCTCGATGCCGATCTGCAGGCGGATGACCGGACCGTCCGTCGGCGCCTTGGCGACCTTGCGATCGTTGAGATAGGCATGCAAAGCGAGGCTTTCAAAGCCACCCCAGGAATAGCCGAGACCGAAAATCCTGAGCGCGTCGAGGAAGGCATGCGCCTTTGCTCTTGATTTCTCGGGGCCGTCGGCGGCAAGCACGAAGGAAAAGATGCCGCTGGCGCCTTTGAAATCGCGCTTCCAGAGATGGTGCGAGGGGAAACTCGGCAGGGCCGGATGCAGCACGCGGGCGACATCCTCCCTGCCCTCCAGCCATTTCGCGATATCAAGCGCGCTTTCATAATGGCGCTCGAGGCGCAGGCCCATGGTGCGCAATCCGCGCAGAATCTGGTAGGCATCATCGGGTGCGCCGCAGATGCCGAGCACACCGTTTGCTTCCTTCAGCCGCTCCCAGTGCTCGGCATTGGCCGAAACCGTTCCGAGCAGGATATCGGAATGGCCGGACGGATATTTCGTCGATGCGTGGATGGATATGTCGACGCCGTAATCGAGCGGCCTGAAATAGACCGGCGTCGCCCAGGTATTGTCCATCATGACGACGGCGCCGTGGCGGTGCGCAACCGCCGAGATCGCCGGAATATCCTGCATTTCGAAAGTATTGGAGCCTGGGGCCTCGGTATGAACGAGCTTGGTGTTCGGCCGGAACAGCGCCTCGATGCCGGCGCCGATCTCCGGGTGGTAATATTCCACCTCGACGCCGAGGCGCTTCAGCATCGTGTCGCAGAAATGGCGCGTCGGGCCATAGACCGAATCGACCACCAGCGCATGATCGCCGGCTGCGACGAAACCCAGAAACGGAATGGTGACGGCCGCAAGGCCCGACGGCACAAGGATCGTGCCGGCCGAGCCTTCGAGTGCGTCGATCGCCTCGCAGAGCGCATCCGTCGTCGGGGTGCCGCGCGTTCCGTAGGTATATTTCTGCGTGCGCGTCTCCATCGCCCGCGCATTCGGAAACAACACCGTCGAGGCATGCACGACCGGCGGATTGATGAAACCGTGATAATCGAAGGGGTCGTTGCCGATATGGGTCAGGCGGGTGTTGATGCCAGCATTCTGCAGCAAGCTGTCTTTGTCGTTCATGTCGGAAATAGCCTTTGGCGAAGGGTCGCGAAACCAGACTTTTGGACGTCGCGCCGTTTCCGGTCAACCCTTGAAGATTGATGCAAGCGACGGCCTGGAATGATGGAATTGTCGATTTTCGCGTTATTTTTCCGCAACCAGACGCCTATTTCATGGCCAAGTGCCCATGAATGCAGCGCGATCTACCAAAATTCTGAATTTTGCCGCAATTATTGAGCGCGACACTTGACCATAGTGACATTTACGACTGTGATAGACCCACTCGCGCCGGGAGGGTGTCGAGACAATGGGGAGGCGCACGGATTGTCGGCACGCACTCCCCACAAGAAAAGATAAGACAACGGAAAAGGTTGGGAAAATGAAAAATAAGCTCCTGTCCGCCGCCATCGGCGCAGCAGTTTTGGCAGTTGGCGCCTCGGCCGCCTCCGCCACCACTCTCTCAGACGTCAAGGCAAAGGGTTTCGTTCAGTGCGGCGTCAACACCGGCCTTACAGGCTTTGCCGCACCTGACGCTTCCGGCAATTGGGCCGGCTTCGACGTCGACTTCTGCAAGGCCGTCGCTTCGGCCGTGTTCGGCGACCCCACAAAGGTCAAGTACACGCCGACAAATGCGAAGGAACGCTTCACCGCTCTGCAGTCCGGCGAAATCGACGTCCTCTCGCGCAATACGACCTGGACGATCAATCGCGACACCGCACTCGGCTTCAATTTCCGTCCCGTCACCTATTATGACGGCCAGGGCTTCATGGTGCGCAAGGGCCTGAACGTGAAGTCGGCTCTCGAACTCTCCGGCGCCGCAATCTGCGTGCAGTCGGGCACGACCACGGAACTGAACCTCGCCGATTATTTCAAGACGAACAATCTACAGTACAATCCGGTCGTCTTCGAAAATCTTCCTGAGGTCAACGCAGCCTACGACGCCGGTCGTTGCGACGTTTACACGACCGACCAGTCCGGTCTCTATTCGTTGCGTCTGACGCTGAAGAATCCCGACGAACACGTCATCCTTCCTGAGATCATCTCCAAGGAGCCGCTTGGCCCGGCCGTCCGTCAGGGTGATGATCAGTGGTTCGATATCGTTTCCTGGACGGCTTATGCGCTGATCAATGCCGAAGAGTTCGGTATCACCCAGGCAAATGTCGATGAGATGAAGAACTCGCCGAATCCTGATATCAAGCGCTTCCTCGGCAGCGAGACCGACACCAAGATCGGTACCGATCTCGGCCTGACCAATGATTGGGCCGCCAACGTCATCAAGGGCGTCGGCAATTATGGCGAAATCTTCGAGCGCAACATCGGCCAGGGCAGCCCGCTCAAGATCGCACGCGGCTTGAATGCTCTCTGGAACAAGGGCGGCATCCAGTACGCACCGCCGGTTCGTTAATCGAGCACTGGCAATGAAATACCGGGAAGGCGGCCAAGCCGCCTTCCCGCTTCCAAAAAGTTAAAAAGAAAGCCCGAAAACGGGCACAAGGGGATTGGCGCGGCATGACGCATGGGGCTGTGGATAGGACACCTTTGCATGACACCGGCTGGAGTTTCCGGTCGGCAATGTACGACCCGAAATACCGGAGTATATTTTACCAGGTCCTAACAATCGTTATTCTCGTGGGCTTTGTGTGGTGGGTGGCCCACAACACAGCCGTGAACCTTGCGCGCAGCAATACGGCATCGGGTTTCGGCTTTCTTCGCGGCCGCGCCGGTTTCGAAATCGGCCAGTCGCTGATCAGCTTTTCGAGTGACTCGACTTATGCGCGCGCACTTCTCGTCGGCATTCTGAATACCTTGCTGGTGGCGGTGACCGGTATCTTCACGGCGACCATCATCGGCTTCCTGATCGGGATCGGCCGGCTGTCGCGCAATTGGCTGATTGCCAAGCTCTGCACGGTCTATGTCGAGGTTTTCCGCAACATTCCGCCGCTGCTCGTCATCTTTTTCTGGTATCTCGGCGTTCTCTCCGTCTTGCCGCAGCCGCGCGAGTCGGTCGGCCTGCCCTTCAACATGTTCCTCAACAACAGAGGACTAGCCTTCCCGAAGGCGATCTTCGAGACAGGCATGATAGCGGTCGGCATCGCCCTGCTGATTGCGATTGTCGCCACCATCATCATCGCGCGTTGGGCTCACAAACGCCAAGCCGCAACCGGCCAGCCGTTCCACACCGTGTGGACGGCGATCGCGCTGATCGTCGGCTTGCCATTGCTGGTCTTCGTTGTCTCCGGCTTTCCGCTCACCTTCGACGTTCCGGTCGCCGGAAAGTTCAACCTGACGGGCGGCTCCGTCGTCGGCCCCGAATTCATGTCGCTGTTTCTCGCTCTGTCCTTCTATACCGCCTCGTTCATCGCCGAGATCGTTCGCGGCGGCATTCGCGGCGTTCCTAAGGGACAATCCGAAGCAGCCGGCGCGCTGGGGCTGCATCCGTCGAGCGTGACGAGACTTGTCGTGGTGCCGCAGGCGCTGCGCATCATCATCCCGCCGCTGACGAGCCAGTACCTGAACCTGACCAAGAACTCCTCACTCGCCATCGCGATCGGTTTCTCGGATCTCGTTGCCGTCGGTGGCACGATCCTCAATCAGAGCGGTCAAGCGATCGAGATCGTCTGCATCTGGGGTATCGTCTATCTCAGCTTGAGCATTCTCACGTCGCTGTTCATGAATTGGTTCAATGCCAAGATGGCACTGGTGGAGAGATAAGATGTCGGTCGCCGATAAACCCTTTGTCAGAACGTCCATCCTTGCCGCCGAACCGCCGCCCCCCGGCGAGAGGGGAGCCGTCGCCTGGATACGTCGCAATCTCCTGGCAACCCCGAAGGACGTGATCCTGACGATCCTCGCTCTTGCGCTCATCGCATGGGCCGTGCCGCATCTCGTCAACTGGCTGTTCATCCAGGCCGTATGGTCCGGCCCGGACCGCACATTCTGCGCGACAACGATCCAGGGCGGCATCCAGCCTGACGGCTGGAGTGGCGCATGCTGGGCTTTCATCAGCGCCAAGTACGATCAGTTTATCTTCGGCCGCTATCCGCTCGGTGAGCGTTGGAGGCCGGCGATCGTCGGGATCCTGTTCATTCTGCTGCTGGTTCCGATGTTGATCCCGTCGGCGCCGCGCAAGGGCCTGAACGCCATTCTTCTGTTCGCCGTCCTGCCGGTCATCGCCTTCTGGCTTCTTCACGGCGGCTTCGGCCTCGAAGTGGTGGAGACTCCGCTCTGGGGCGGGTTGATGGTGACGCTCGTTCTGTCCTTTGTCGGTATTGCCGTCTCCCTACCCGTCGGCATTCTGCTTGCGCTGGGACGCCGCTCGAAGATGCCCGTCATCCGGATGCTCTGCGTTACCTTCATCGAGGTCATTCGAGGCGTTCCGCTGATCACCGTTCTGTTCATGGCAAGTGTCATGCTGCCGCTCTTCCTTCCGACAGGCTGGAACGTGGACAAATTGCTTCGGGCGCTGATCGGCGTGTCGATCTTCACGTCGGCCTATATGGCTGAAGTGATCCGCGGCGGCCTTCAGGCGATCCCGAAGGGACAGTTCGAAGGCGCCGATTCACTCGGCCTCGGCTATTGGCAGAAGACCCGGCTGATCATCATGCCGCAGGCCATCAAGCTGGTCATCCCGAGCATCGTGAACACCTTCATCGGAACGTTCAAGGACACGTCGCTGGTCACCATTATCGGCATGTTCGACCTGCTTGGCATCGTTAAGCTGAACTTCTCCGATGCCAATTGGGCAAGCGCCGTCACGCCGATCACGGGCCTGATCTTCGCGGGCTTCATCTTCTGGCTGTTCTGCTTCGGCATGTCGCGCTATTCAGGTTTCATGGAGCGCCATCTCGATACCGGCCACAAACGATAAGAACGCTACAACGATAAGAATGAGGGAAAATAGTCATGGCTGAAGCTCCAGCGAAAAAGCTCACCGTTTCCGCAACGGAAGTGGCGGTCGAGATCGTCAACATGAACAAGTGGTACGGCGATTTCCACGTGCTGCGCGACATCAACCTGAAGGTCATGCGCGGCGAGCGCATCGTCATTGCCGGCCCGTCGGGTTCGGGCAAGTCAACGATGATCCGCTGCATCAACCGCCTTGAAGAGCATCAGAAAGGCAAGATCGTCGTCGACGGCACCGAGCTCACCAACGATCTGAAAAAGATCGACGAGGTGCGGCGCGAAGTCGGCATGGTGTTCCAGCACTTCAACCTCTTCCCGCATCTGACGATCCTCGAAAACTGCACGCTGGCGCCAATTTGGGTCCGCAAGATGCCGAAGAAGCAGGCCGAAGAAGTGGCCATGCACTTCCTGAAGCGGGTCAAGATCCCGGAGCAGGCCAACAAATATCCGGGCCAGCTCTCCGGCGGCCAGCAACAGCGCGTGGCGATCGCCCGGTCGCTGTGCATGAACCCGAAGATCATGCTGTTCGACGAGCCGACCTCGGCGCTCGATCCCGAAATGATCAAGGAAGTGCTCGACACCATGGTGGGTCTTGCCGAGGAAGGCATGACCATGCTCTGCGTCACGCATGAAATGGGCTTTGCCCGTCAGGTGGCCAACCGGGTCATTTTCATGGACCAGGGCCAGATCGTCGAGCAGAATTCACCGGCCGAGTTCTTCGACAATCCGCAGCATGAACGCACCAAGCTGTTCCTCAGCCAGATCCTGCACTAGATCGAAGCGTCCCTTGAAAAGACCCGCCGCACCTTCCGGTTCGGCGGGTCTTTCACGTTCAGCGGGAGGCTGTCGCCTGCAGTAGACTGCAGAGACCGGCAAGACCGGAATCACCGCCGGAGGCGGAGATATCGGCGCAACGGACGAGCATCTTGCGCTGCTCATTGACAGGCCTCGCCTGGAAGGCCTCCAGGGTGCGGATCTGGGACGCGCTGAGGCTGCGCTCGCCCGCGGGTCTGCCGCTGCTGCC
The DNA here is from genome assembly GCF_005862305.2 of Rhizobium indicum. Taxonomy (NCBI): domain Bacteria; kingdom Pseudomonadati; phylum Pseudomonadota; class Alphaproteobacteria; order Hyphomicrobiales; family Rhizobiaceae; genus Rhizobium; species Rhizobium indicum. The sequence goes on from NZ_CP054021.1 coordinate 527,761, forward strand.
TGCCCCATCTACCCTGCCGATGGCGAGGTTGGCATCGACGCCATTACCGCTGCCGACCGAGGCCGTGGCGTTGGCATCGATTCCATCGGAACCGCCGGTGCGTGCATTGAGATCGGCGTTGACGCCGCGACCGCCGCCGACACTGGCATTGACATCGGCATCGATGCCCCGGCCACCGCCGGCATTGGCGGTCGCATCGGCATTGACGCCGTTCGAGCCGCCGACGGAAGCATTGGCATCGGCGCTGATGCCGCTCCCACTGCCAATCGAAGCCCCGACATCGGCGCTGACGGCATTGCCTGCATTCACCGACACACCGACATCGATCGCACGCGCATCGCTTGCCGGCATGGCAAGGAGGGCGCAGGTGGATGCGAGCACTGCAAAGGACAGTCTATTGTGGTTATGGGTCATGTTTTCCTCCGTTTCATTCCGCCGAACGATCTGCCCGGCAGTTCGAAAATCGAGGAACGCGCGTGCCTTCGATCGATCGGACGCCTGCAACTACAGGACGTCCATGACAAGGCAACGTGAAGAGATGACGAATGTTTCACGACAGGGCGCGGCAAGTCGGTTCGGCGGCGTATAATGATGTTTCGCGGTTATTGAATTCCGAATCGCCCGACCGACTGTGCCAAAAGCGGGCATGTCGGCTGACAGCCGGAAGGCTGCTGAAGTATTCCCTCCGATGGCGCCAGCAATCTTCAACCGGCGGCGAATAATCCGATGGCAGCTTTTCCTTGAGATCGACCACAGCTGTCGCGGGCATCGGCTTTTCCATCAGCGATTGAACATACTAAAAATAACTCCCTTTCCGCCTGGATATATCAAGCGGGAAGTCCATGTTTCAGCATGTTCTCATCTGATGGAACTGGAGGTTTAGAATGGGCATTTTCGACAAGATCAAACATGCAATCTTCGGAGAGGCGAAAGCAGCCGAACCCGTTGCGGCCGGCGCACCGAAGACAGAGCCGGCGCAAGCGCCTGCCTCACCGTCGGCAGCCCCCAGTCCGGCGCCTGCGGCCCCTGCCCCGCAGAGCAAGCCGGTCCCCACGGCCACCGCACCAGGCACAGCTACAGTGGATATCGTCCCGATCCTCGACGCGGCGGTAAAGAAGAGCGGTCAGAAACTCGATTGGCGCCGCTCGATCGTAGACCTGATGAAAGCCGTCGGGATGGATGCGAGCCTGACCGAGCGCAAGGAACTTGCCGCTGAACTCGGCTATACCGGCGACACCAACGATTCCGCAAAAATGAACATGTGGCTGCACAAGGCGCTGATGAAGCGGCTTTCGGAAAACGGCGGCAAGGTACCGGCCGACCTCCTGGATTGATCGATGACGCATAGCTGCCGCCATTTCTGTGGCGGCAGCTATGCGGTTAACGTCTCGGGCAAGGGGACGCCGGAACAAGGCGTCCCCTTGCCCGCAGGCGCTGGAACCAATAACGTTTCGCTCGATACTTCGATAATCGATCAGGGGAGAAATAAGTCCAATGAGATTGATGGCAGTCGTTGGTGTTGCACTCAGCCTGGCCTGTATATCGGCCGCAGAATCTCCTTCAAACTATCAATCCTATAGCGGCATTCGGGTCGATACCGACCCGGTCCTCCTGGCTCGATACGACAAGGCACTCCAACACTGCCTGCCGGAGGCAAGCTCATGGCGACGAGGCTCGTCGGACCCGCGAAGCCTGCATTACAACGCGGCTCTCAGAAATTGCCTCTATAGACGCAGCTTCGTCGACAGAGGCGTCTACGCCTACCCCATCCCCCAGGTGTACTTCGATCATTTCCTGGATCGCTGAGAAGAGCCGAGCCCTTCAGAGGCTATCAAACAAAACCCCGCCATTTTGGCGGGGCTGTCTTCACTGCGTTCTTTGCGCGTCTTAAAAGGCGCGCGGCGCTATGGTCAGCGTTTGCCGCCAGCTGGCGGCCGGCCCTTGCCCGCCGGGCGGTTGCCGCTTCCGGACGCAGTCTTGGCGTCATTGCCCTGACCGAAGTTGGTGCCGCCGAGATGGCCACCGCCGCTGGTATTGGCAACCTGGCGCTGCGCTTTGCGCAACAGTGCCTCTGCATTGGTCTTGCTCATGAAATTCTCCTCAATGGCTGGAAAACCCAGCCGGAATGCCGGCACTGACGTCCGCGGTCAAAGACCGGAGGCATATCAGGCAGCGACGATGTGCGTTTGGCGGAGGCTTGCGTCGATCAAAGACTTGCCTGCATTCATGACGATTCCCCCTCAACCGGCATGACAATCACCCTCCGGCGGCTGCCGGACGGCGCAGAAATCGATTTTGAAAGGAAAGATCAGCCGGGACGCCAGAGCGCAAACCAAGCTCGACAAGCAATTTCGATAGATGAATCAATATGACGGCAATGTGTTGAAAACAAGTTCCCGGCTTCCTGCCTGGAGAAGCGTTGCCGACTGCTTTTGCCGATTCATGGAAGATAATCATCCTGCGGCGTCAGTTGGAACGCTTCTTGCAGAGTTACTAATATGTTTATGATGCAAGGACCAAATGTAATGAATCGGTACACATCGCATCAGTTTCCCGCACTGAGGATCCTCATGAGCGGCCAGGAAAAATACAGCGTCGTCAGGACCCTCGGCGATGCAGCCACCATGCTCATTTCCGAATGGCCGGGTGATGACGGCGAGGAGTATGTCGTGGCGGTGAGGACATGCCTCGACGCCATCCGCGGAACCACGCCCCCGGACGCCGCGCGGGAAGCACTGATCAGAGCGGCGGATGAAGCCGGCATCCGCTACCTCTCGGTCGTTCACTGAGATCGCTCGAGCAGATTCCAGAGAAGGATTTGCGGAAACGCTCGAGCAGTGCAAATCCGCCGCGACTTTGGTTTCTGCCCAGCTCATAGCCTGTCCTGGCGTTTCTCCCGTGACATCAGGTGGCTAACCGCTGCAGCAGAGAGCGCGTCGTCGGCATATCCAAACGTACCCGCTGTTTTCACCTCCATAGCGGCGCGCAACAACGCCCCCAGAGCGGCCCGCGCGAAAGAGCCGCCGACACTCACGCGGCGCACGCCGACGCTCGACAGTTCGGCAACAGAGTATTTTCGCCCTTTCAAACCCATGACCACGTTGACTGGCTTGTCCACGGCCGCGCAAACGGTTCTGATTGCCTCGATGTCAGGCAAGCCGGGTGCGTAAAGCACATCTGCCCCAGCGGCCGAAAATGCTTGCAGCCGTTCGATGGTGTCGTCAAGATCGGGTCTCTCCCAAAGATAATTCTCCGCCCGCGCCGTGAGAAGAAAAGGCAGACCACGCGCAGCCTCTGCTGCAGCATGGATGCGTTCGACGGCTTGCGACAGCTCGTAGATCGGGGCAGCAGGATTGCCTGTTGCGTCTTCGATCGATCCGCCGACAAGTCCGGTTTCGCATGCCAAGCGGATGGTTTCCGCACAGGTTTCTGGCGACGCACCGAAGCCATCTTCAAGGTCGGCAGAGACAGGAAGATCAGCAGCGCCAACGATCTCGGCAGCGTTCTCAAGAACCTCATCCCGTCCAAGGCTCGCGAATGAATCCAACTTGCCCTTGGAAAAGGCGTAACCCGCGCTGGTGGTCGCGAGCGCCTCGAAGCCAAGGCTTGCGAGAAGGCGAGCCGAACCGGCGTCCCACGGGTTCGGGATGACAAAGGCACTGTCCCCCTGGTGAAGTGCCTTCAGTCGCTCGAACTTGGCCCTTTGATCCATAAATGCCCCCTCACGTTTCACTGAGGGCGAGACTAGCATCACGGGAACGAAATGTGAACGAGTTGCGCGAACTAGCTTAGGAGAGAATAGCGACGATGCGCTATTGGTGCGCATTTCCGTCAGTCTCACGCTCCTGGACTAGACATGAGTCCGCAGCAGAGGCCGAAACCAGCTGTTACCATGTCTTCGGTATGGACTTTGAAATAGTGGCGACCCCTGCAGGAATCGAACCTGCGACAACCTGCTTAGAAGGCAGGTGCTCTATCCAGCTGAGCTAAGGGGCCGTCCGGCGGCCGCGTCTCACGAGCGCGACCGGATGCGGCATATCTGGACCAGAAATCTCAATGCGTCCAGGGCTGCGTGCGCGTATAGCGGAAATTGTCCGGATAGGCGACGACCTGGCGGACCGGATCCTTCGGCGCGATGACGCGGTATTCGATGCCGTTGCGCTGGGCGTAGGCTTCGGCGAGTTCCTGCGTTTCGAAGGTGAGCTTCACCTGCTGGCGCATATCGCCCGAGGAAGTGTAGCCCATGATCGGGTCGATCTTGCGCGCCGACTCCTGATCGTATTCAAGCACCCAGAGATGGGTCTTGGCCTTGCCGGACTGCATGGCGGTCTTGGCTGGACGATAGATCTTGGCAGACATGACTGCAGCGTCTCCGACTATGCGGGCAGCGCCCGCCTTTCATGGTCTCAATCCCGTTGCTGGCCCGTTCTCGGGGCCTTGGCATCATCGCTGAGGATAATGCCAAGAGATGAATTTTGCTTAGCCGCGAATCCCCGCTTTTTCAAGAAAAAAGGCGGTGTGCGACACGGCTGCCGACTCCGTTCGCATGACGGCCGACACCGCCTCCCTTTCAAATCCGGGGATTGCCGGCCGGATTTCGCAATATTTCCGCTTGTCTCACCTTGTGATCACAACCTGATTGCCGCTGCCTTCCCTCGGCACTAGTTTACGGCTCAATCGATTTCAGTGGATTTGCACTCATGATCAAACGTTCGGCGGAGTTCAATGCCATTGTCATAGGCGCTAGCATCACGGCGTTCTTCTACGTTGTCATCAGCTACGCCCAATATATCGGCCTGATCGCCCACGGCTGAGGTAGCCTTGTCCTGACGTACAATTGCGCCAGGCAGACCGAACTCGTGCGCCCGGCAAGCAGGCTGGCGGCCTATCAAGATTTTTCTGTCTTGCATCCACAGGTCCGGCGAGGAATCTTCGGCCAGAGCTGGATTTATGGGTTGCGACGGCGAAGTGAACCGTGTATCTCCCCTGCCATTCACGGCACGGAGTGTAGCGCAGCCTGGTAGCGCATCTGGTTTGGGACCAGAGGGTCGGGAGTTCGAATCTCTCCACTCCGACCATTCAAATATCCCGATTACTGTTGAATTCCTGACAGGCGCACCGCTGCTCGCGGTCGTGCGCGCCGTTACTTCGCCTTCTTCGTCGTCGTGGCGCTGACGATCTTGTCGCCGGGCTTGATTCCGAGTTTGGCGACGATGCCGGCGTTGAGTTCGACGACGTATTTCACCGCAACCATCGAATCGATGATGTCGCGTGAATAGGGCACTGCCTTTTCCTTGATGTGGCGAATCGTGCCGGTGTCGTCGGCAAAAAGCATGTCGAGCGGCAGGATGGTGTTTTCCATCCACATGGTGACGCGCCGCGGCTGGTCGAAATCGAAGATCATGCCGGCATCATCGGCCATCACCTTGCGAAACATCAGGCCGCGGGCGCGCTGATCCGGGGTCGAGGCGATTTCGACAGTGAAATGCAGCACCTTGCCCGCAGCGGTCTGGATGAGCAGCGGCTCCTTGTCGAACCGCATCTCCTCGTCAGCCAAGGCCGGCAGCGCGACCATGAAAAAAAGCGCCAGGATGGCGCTTCTGATAGCATCAAATAGGATTAGGCCGCGCATATTCAGTGCGACCGGCTTGCCGGGCTCGGAACGTCGGGATGGATCTCTGCGGCCATCAGGCCCTTTTCGCCATCGCCGAAGCGAACGAGAACCACCTGGCCGGGGCGGAGCTCCGTCAGGCCGAAGCGGCGCAGCGTCTCCATGTGAACGAAGATATCTTCGGTGCCCTCGCCGCGTGTCAGGAAGCCGAAGCCCTTGGTGCGGTTGAACCACTTGACCAGTGCACGCTCGAGGCCGCTCGTCGCGGTGACCTGCACATGGGTGCGCACCGGCGGCAGTTGCGAGGGATGAACCGCGGTCGACTGGTCCATCGAGAGGATCTTGAAGGCCTGATAGCCGCGCTCGCGGCGCTGGATAAGGGCGACGATGCGCGTTCCCTCGAGGATCGTCTGGTAACCGTCGCGGCGCAGGCAGGTCACGTGCAGGAGAACATCCTGCATGCCGTTGTCGGGCACGATGAAGCCGAAACCCTTGGCGACATCGAACCACTTGACGACGCCGGTGATTTCAACAAGATCGACCGCCTCTCCTGATAGCTCGTCGAGGTCGGAGTATTCGTTCGATGAAATCCTGTCAGCCATTGTCGCCAGCCCCTCGAATACGCGTCACACTGTTACGGTTAACTGATTCTTGAAATCAAGATTAACATCTTGGTAACGGATAAGCGCAAGTCCTAGTTTTCGGTTATTCCCAGGTGCACATTTTATAAAGTTGACTTGCCCGAAGCTGACCTCGGTTCGCCGAAAAAAGCCAGCCCCAATAAAGGAGTAAATAGAATGCGTTATCTACATACAATGGTTCGTGTCAAAGACCTGGACGCCTCGCTTGCCTTTTACACCACGCTGTTCGGACTGGAGGAAATTCGCCGCCACGAAAACGAGAAGGGCCGCTTCACCCTGGTTTTCCTGGCTGCTCGCGACGATCTCGACCGTGCGCGCAGCGAAAAAGCCCCCTGCCTCGAGCTTACCTACAATTGGGACACGGAAGATTATAGCGGAGGTCGCAATTTCGGCCACCTCGCTTATGAGGTCGACGATATTTACGCCACCTGCCAAAATCTGATGGACAACGGCATCACCATCAACCGGCCACCGCGCGACGGGAACATGGCCTTCGTGCGCTCGCCCGACGGCATCTCGATCGAAATCCTGCAGAAGGGCAACCCACTTCCGGCCGCCGAACCTTGGTCTTCGATGGGCAATACCGGCGCCTGGTAAGGGTTTTTGCCGCAAGGCTTTTGCGAGGCTTGCGGCTTTTTCGATTTCGGGTCCGGCCGGCGCCTCGGCGCTTGCCGCGATCCGACGCCGCAGGCAGTCTCCTGGCGACTCGAAGCGGATAGAGAAGCGTTTTTCGCTTATTTTCTGCATCAACTGGAGACTGTCGCTTGCGTAAGATGCAGATGCGGATGCCTGTGACGGGCGCTTTGCTGATCGCCACCTCGGTGCTGGCGCTGTCCGGCTGCGCGTCGGACAAGAAGGCGCTCGATTCGGCGGTGGTGGTTCCGGCTGTGCCGGCCGCAGCACCGCAGCTGGCCACGGCAGCGCCTGCAAGCCCTGCCCCCCCACGTTCGGTCTATACCGATCCCCGCCTCGTCAACGTCTCCGGCGTCCAGGGCGCGCCTCAGATCGTGGCACAAGATCCGAATGCAGCTGTCCCCCCCGCCGGCTCGGCGACGACGGCGCCCGCCAATATCGGCGGGCTCGTCCTGCAGTCGACCAGGATCAACGCGCAGGCGATGAGCATCTTTTCCGATCACCAGCCGGCGCCGCAGAACAACAGCACGTCCACCGTCATTCAGCCGCAGGCCTATGTGCCGGTGGAAGGTGCAGCACCTGCGCGAAGCAGCGTCTACAGCCAGCCGCCCATGCCCCAACAGCCGGCGGAGCCGGTGTTACCGCAGCAATCCTCGCAGAATAGCAGCACGCAGCTTGCGCCCGTGCAGACGGCGTCGCTGGCGACGGGCAGCATTCCGACCTCGACGATGAACGCGCTCTACAGCGCGCCGAAGCAAAACCTGCTCGGCAGCCTCTCGGGCCTGCTGCACAAGGCGGCCCTGCCCGGCATGACGCGTATCGCGCCGAACGGGCTGCATCTCCAGAACGACAAGGTCGAGGTTGGCTGCTTCAAGCCCGACCTGCTGAAAGTGATCAAGATGGTCGAAAGTCATTTCGGCCGGCCTGTTATCGTCACCTCCGGCTACCGTGACGAAGAGCATAACCGCCTCGTCGGCGGGGCTGACGAATCGATGCACAAGAGCTGCGAGGCCGCCGACATCCAGATCGACGGTGTTACGAAGTGGGATATCGCCGCCTATATCCGCTCGTTGCCGGACCGCGGCGGCGTCGGCACCTACTGCCACACGGATTCGGTTCACCTCGACACCGGCAAAACCCGTGACTGGAACTGGGGCTGCGGCGGCAAGCGCGCACCGATAGCGACGGCAAGAGCGATCTGACGGCCGCGCGATTTTCGCATTACGTTACGGCAGCTGCACCTCGTCTCGTTAAAGAAACAACCGGCAGCCTATTGATTCAGCTTCAATAATCGGCTTCTCGAACGCACTTGGATTTCCTGTCATTTTTTTGAAAGAAAACCGCAATTCCGCTTGCGGGATTCAAAACGCCTGACTATAAGGGCGCCACCACGAAGGAAGCGCCCTTCGTCTATCGGTTAGGACACCAGATTTTCATTCTGGGAAGAGGGGTTCGACTCCCCTAGGGCGTACCACTTTCTCTCCATAAAGAAGCCATCACTTCCGCTTGCAGAAGCCGGCGCGCGCTCCTATTTTAACGAGGCTGCCTGCGCCCTTCGTCTATCGGTTAGGACGACAGATTCTCATTCTGTAAAGAGGGGTTCGACTCCCCTAGGGCGTACCACTGCTGGTCACAGAAGCCATTCTCGGCGTTCTATTCGACCAGAACAGGGCTCGGCTGCTCCGATATGCATCAGGGGAGCGACGGTCCATTCAGAGAAGCGCCGAGCTTGATGCCTCCCAATGTTTCGGGCAGATCGACGACGTAGATCTTCCAAGGCCGTTTCACCATGTCCTGCTTGTTGCCGAACAGCCTCGTTCGGCGGGATTGCGTGACCGGAATATAGAGCTTGCGATCGACACTGATGAACGATCCGTCCGGACTGATGAACTCGTCATCCGACGTCAGCACCGCAGTCTCTCCGGTCGGTGACAAGATCGTCACCCGCTTGTTGTCCAGTTCCGAGAGATAGAGGTTACCGTTCGTATCAAGGGCGCAGCCGCCGCTGCGTGCGATCGTCGCGTATTCCTCGACCTGTTCGGCGAGGTCGTCATCCGAAAGCGACGCGTCGCGCAACGCTGCGGTCTTGATCCTGATGAATGGGCCGGTCGGTGCTGCAGCATAAAGCCACTCCCCGTCGTCGCTGACCTCGATCATGTCGATCTTCGGGGTCTGGTGACTCCCCTGCTGCATATTCGGTTCGACCTTTGCCTGCATCTCAGGAGAACCGGACATCCGGCGAAGCGTAACGCCGGTCTTGAGGTCATGATAGATCAAAGCGCCCAACCCGGAGTCCGTGACGTAGACATGGTCGCCGAACACGCGCAGATCGTTCAATTTCGCGCCCTTCGGCAGAATATCGTCGCCGAAGCGCAGAACCCGCAGCACCTCGCCGGAGTCCGCATCCAATTGAACAAGCTTTTGTGCGCCCTTGTGAGGCTCGGAAAGCGCAGGCGGATAGGAGTCTGCGCGCAGTGCTCCCTGGTCCACCGCCCAGACAGTCCCCTCCTTGAAGACATGGATCGAGTTGACATAGACGAAGCTATCAAATCCGTCGTCACCGGGCTTCCATTCGTTCCAGGCGTTTCCCGGAAAGGCGGCTGGCTTTCCGTCCGCACCCCGCTTTGCGAGACAGGGCGTCTGGTCGTAGTCCGGATAGCGCGGCAGGCCGAAGAACATGTCTCCTTTGGCTGTCAGCGCCACCTGGTTGCAGAACCATGGAATTTCTGCCGCCACGGTGTGAATAAGCTCTGCCCCTGCCGCCGATACACCTCTTGCCGGCAGCAAGCCTGAAGCCGCAGTGCAGGCAGCAGCAGTCATAAATCTCCGACGTCCAATTTTCATGATATCCTCCTCTTGGTAAGGTCACACGACGGCAAGCAAACGACCGCCATCGAATCGGCGTGCAAACGCCCCGCGCTTTGCGTGCGCGTGGGAGGCCGCGACAGCTGAAATGACGCCGTGGAAAGCCTGGGAACGACCCGCCAATTCTTAGGGCTGGAGCCGTTTTATTGGCAGGATCGATGGCCTCTATCAGCTCTGCGAGTTTTGTAGATCGGCCTGCCGCTCGGCCGCGCGATCAGGGTTTTTCAGCGATATCCCTCTCCGTCATGCCGATACCCTCTAGAATCTTTTTCCGCAGGTAGGCGTCACGGCTTGGGTAGAGCGTCGAGGTCCGCATGGCAGCTTCCCCCTCATGAAACCGAATGAACTGGCCGCCTGACTGAGGGGTCACCTGCCCCCAGTGCGGGACGCTGTTACCGTTCGGATCGCCAGTCTTGATGAAGTTTGCGAGATAGGTAATGGCCATGTCGCGCATGGCGAAATCCGGGTCGGTCCACGGAAGCTGGTCACGGTTTCCAGGGCGCAGCGAACCGTTGAAGTACCAGTTGTCTCCCGCGTGCCAAGCGCGACGAAAGCCCTGATCCTTGCCCGGCGGCCAGTGGTCCCAATAGTAGAGATAGACGTTGGCGCTGCTGTGGGCTTTGGCGAATTCCGCCCCGACGCGCACATACTCGAACATATAGTCGTTCAACATCCGCAGCGACAATCGATAGGCTTCCACCGGGTCGTTGGTTTCGTAGAGCGGAAAGACGGCGTCGTCGACATTGCCCGCCTGGTGCGGTCGGATCGCCGCCAGCATCGCCTCATGCTGCTCGCCCTCCGTCATTTTCAGGTCGTTCGGCCGTAGTCCGGTATATTCGTCCGCCGTCTGACCGATGATGATATCCAGACCGTCGAAATCGCCCGGTTGAACCAGGTTTACCGATTCCTTGGTGAACACGTAGTCGTCGATGGTATAGAACTGGTTCGTTGCGACGGCGCCGGTCATTGCACCATAGAGCGTTTCCTTTCCGCCCTGCCAATTCTCCAGCCAGGTCTTGCTGTCGATCGCCCGTTGGTCGGCAAGCGTCACCTCCTTGCCGAAGAGCTTGTTGACCACATCCTGGTTTTGCTCAGACTTCTTGGCGAAATCGACAACCTTCCCCGGCAGGAAGCCGGTGAAGCTCGATTGAATGAACGCGCGCTTGAAGAGACCTTTGGCAAGCGGCGTACGGAGGAGCGCGACCGTGTTTTCGCCACCCGCCGACTGGCCGCCGATCGTCACGGTCTTCGGATCCCCTCCGAACGCCTCCGCGTTCTTTTGGATCCAGTGGAGGGCATCGACGAGATCGAGGACCCCGAAATTGCCTTTCGGGCCCTTGCCACTGTCCTTGCCCATCTCCGGCAGCGACAGCCAGCCCATCGCTCCAAGGCGATATTGAACAGAGACGACGACCACGCCCTGCGCGGCCAGCTGCGCCGCATAGAGGTCTTTCATCTCGCTTGAACCCAGGCGGTTGGCGCCGCCGTGGATAAGCATATAGACGGGGAGCCGATCGCCGGTGCTGTGGGCCGGGGTCCAGACCGCAAGGTTCAAGCCGTTGTCGCTGATCGGCGCCCGGCCGAGACTGTTCGGGTTCTGGAGCATCTGGTCGCCCCACTTGTCAGCCGTGAGAACACCATCCCATGGCTTCACCGGCGGCGCTGGCTTCCAACGGTTTTCCCCACTAACATTTCCGGCGAATGGAATGCCGAGGAATTGGGTAACGCCGGGTGTGTCGCTCGGTACGCCCTCGACCCGGCCTCCCGTAACAGTCGCCAACGTGAGTGGCGCGGTTCCGTCGGTTGCGTTCGCATTGTTTGCCGCGCTCAGCAACAGGCTTGCCATCAGGACGACAGCACCCGTTCTACTCTTGCCGACGACAGCCTTGAACTTTCCACTCATTCTCATGCCTTCCTCCCAGGTTGCTTGCTCGATTGCCGCGTGGAACAGCAGGTGCCAATCAGGGTGGCACGACGACATCGGCGTGTCCGCTCTGCACCAGAGACCGGCGAACGAAACCGCTCGCCTTCTGCTCCTGGACGAAAGCGCGCGTGAACGCGGCTGCGGCAGGGCGATCCGCACTGATGCCAACGGCCTGGGGAATGGCCATGAACGGTTCCTGCATCACTGCAAAGTCGGGCTGGTCGCGAGCAACGATCGACATGGCCTGCCGCACGCCCGCCAGACCATCGAGATCCCCGCCCGTCAAAGCCGCCACCGCTTCCGGAAAACTGTCGAAACGGATCAGTTCGCCGGCTCCGCCCTGTCTTGAAAGAAAGAGTTCGTAGGCACTTCCCCTAACGGCGCCGATTTTCAGTCGCAGCCGGTCCACGTCCTTCAGGCCCAACGGCCCCGCAGCGCGGCGTATCAGAAATGCGCCTTCGATCTGGACATAGGGTTCGCTGTAGGCGATGCGCTCGGCTCGCTGCGGATCGATTGCGAGGAAACACACGTCCCACTCCCCGGCGCCAACACTTGCGGACACATCGCCGGCTTTGTCGTAATGTCGAAAGCGGATCGGGAGTGAGAGTTTCTCTGCAAGCGACCGTGCGAGGTCCACCGACACGCCCGCCGGCGTCTCGTCCGTCGGGCCGCGCCGAACCAGCACGACATTGCCGTGATTGAGGGCGCAGACCAGCGTTCCGGAAGGAGCGATCTCCCTGCGGATCGCCTCGAGGTCAAAATCGGTCACGGTTTTCTCCTCTTGCTGAACTCATACCTTCCGGGACTAGATGGATTTCATCCACTCATCTTCGGTCGGGAACTGCGTGATCATCAGCTCCAGCCCATCCTCGCCGGCCGTTATGGTCGGCGCAGGATCGTCGAACCGCACGAACATCAGCGAGAAGGGCTCATAGGTCCGGCCTTCATGGATGAGACTGCCGTTGAGGACGATCAGGTACTGGCCGCCGCTGCCTGTCGGATCGGGTGCCTGCATCGCCATGGTCGGTCCCAGCCGGAACACCTTGCAGTTCATGCCATCGTCACCCGGCTGCTCCTCGATGATGGTGTCGACGGTCAACTCGGTGCGATTGCGGAGAACCGGCTCGATCGACAGCGCCACCGCACCCGACGTGCGATGACGGCGTTTGGTGGGTTTAAGCTTTTCGCGAACAGTCGGCGTCGTCAGGTAGACGAGCCCTGCATCGGTCTTGCTGCGCAAAGTCAGGTATGACAGTCCCTGTTCACTGGCGATCAGCGGGCCATAGCCGGTGTGATGGTCGGCGTAATGCACGGTAACGAGACGCACTTCGTCACGGCCGATCGTGCCGCTCCCGGCGATGAAGACCTGGAACTGATCGACGATGTGGAAATGCGAGTCGAGCTTTTGATGAGCGTTCAAATCAAGCCGGAAGGCCTGTGGATCGGGCGCGGCAATATCCGAGTTCTTGCCGAACATGTTGATCTTCCAGGATTGGCCGCGGCGAAAGCGGGTCGGTTCTTTTTCGGTGTAGGACGCAGTTTGCATCGATTGATCCTCCTTGGGCCGTCGCGCCGATTTGCTTCAACGGTGATGCGCTTCAATGGTGATGGGGTGGCGAAAATTCGACATCGAGTGCTGCGGCAAGCGCGTCTCGGTCCATCCCGATCATCTCGTGCAACTTGCCGAACTGCTGCGGGGCGTTGATCGTTTGGACGGCAACGAGACGATCGCGCTTGAAGCCCAGAACCGAAAATGCTCCGCTGGCCGGCGCATTCAGCACCGCTTCCATATCCGCGCCGTTCACCTCGCCCGACATCTGGATCTGGATGGCAGCCTGATGCGACCAATAGCGCGGCAGACGCTTGCGCGGCGGTGACGCCCCGGTGATCGCCGCAGCAACGATCTTCGCCTGATCCTGCCCGGGATTGACCGCTTCGTTTCGGACGTGGCGTGCGAGCACCGGATCGTACCAAGTGGAGCAATCGCCAACGGCATAGACGGCCGGGTGCGATGAACGCCCGATCTCCGAAACGAGAATGCCGTTGTTCACCTCAAGGCCCGCGTCGCGCGCCAAGTTTTCATGGGGTGCCGCCCCGATCGCCACGACGACAATATCAGCCTCGATCTGCTCGCCATCGCCTAAGGTGACCAGATCCACATCCCGGCCACCGTCGCGGGCGATCGTCGTTACCGCGGCGCCGAAGCGAACATGAAGCCCCTGGTTCAGATAAAGGTCGAGCACGTAATTGGCGATCGACTTGCTGACCGTCCGCTCCATGAGCCTGGAACCGGCCTCGATGACCGTGACGTCGAGCCCCTTTGCCAAAGTCATTGCGGCGATTTCCATGCCGATCAACCCGCCGCCGATGATCGCGACCGACTTGGCGCCGGCGAGGCGTGCCTTCAATCCGGTCAGATCTTCATGCGTGCGCAGGGTGTGGGCGACGCCGTCAGGATCGACAGACGTGGGCAGACGACGGGGCTCGGCCCCGCAGGCGAGGATCAGGCGGCCGTATGAAAAGCGCCTTCCATCCTCGGAGAGCGCATAACTTTCCGCTACATTCAGCGCGACGATCTTCACAGCCTGAACGAGGTCGATCCGGTTCGAGGCGTAGAAGGTCTCCGGGCGGAGCGGCATCAGAGCATAGTCGTCCTTCGACAGCGCTTCTTTCGAGAGCGGCGGACGATGGTAAGGAAGGACGTTCTCCTGCGTCACCAGCATGATGGAGCCGTCATATTTGGCGCTGCGCAATGCGGCCGCAACAGCGACCCCGGAATGGGACGCACCAATGATCAAGATATCAGACATCAAGGGTTCACCGATCCGATCGCTGTCATCCGACGACCACCATGTCGAACTCGCTTTTTCGAGCGCCGCACTCCGGGCAAACCCAATCGTCGGGCACATCTTCCCAGCGGGTGCCCGGCGGGACGCCGCCATCGGCATCTCCAAGCGCCTCGTCGTAGACATACGCGCACAGGACGCACTGCCACACCTTGAAGCCGCTCCGGGCGGCGACCTCCGCGGACGGAACCATTGTTTTTCCTCCCACAAACTCGAATTTGAGCGAGGCTACCTCAAGGATCTTGGTATCTCCAGATGTTCTGCCATACTATCAGTCATAGCATTTCGGCATATCTCAGGGAGAAGACGACATGGACATCCGCCAACTCGCTTATTTCGTCCGCGTGGCGGAACTCGGAAGCTTCAGCCGCGCATCGGCTTTCCTGCACATCGCCCAGCCCGCACTGAGCCGACAGGTCCGAAACCTGGAGGCGGAGTTGAAGGAACGGCTCCTGCTTCGCAATGGACGAGGCGTCGAGCTCACCGAGGCCGGCGAACGTCTGCTCGACAATGCGCGTGGCATTCTTCGGCAAATCGAGCGCACCTACGAGGACATCGAGAATTCTCGAACAGGGAAATCCGGGAAGGTCGGAATAGGTTTACCTGCTACGATCTCGACTGCAATCGCGACCGCGCTCATACGCAAGCTGAGAGAGGAATTGTCGGATGCTCAGGTGATGCTCGTCCACGGACGATCAAACCAGCTTCAGGAATGGATCCTGTCCGGCCGCCTCGACATGGCGATCATGTACGACGCTCCATCGTCCCCGATGTTGGAAATCCACGACCTTGTCGAGGAGAACCTCTATCTCATTGGCCGCGAAGGCGCGTTCAAAGATGACAAGCCGGTACATCTGGAATCAATTGCCGACGTGCCAATGGTCATCGCCTGCAGGCCCAACAGCACGAGGGTCCTGCTCGATTCCGAACTCGCACGGCTCGGCCAGAAGCTCAATATCGTCTTTGAATTGGACCCTCTCGATACGATGTTCGATCTTGTGAGGGACGGCTACGGCTTCACGGTGGCGTCGATCCGCACGCTGGCATCCAAGGGTCCGGACGCGCGGCATGGATTGGAACTGCGCAAAATCGTCGGACCCGAATTGATCCTCTCCGTCCAACTGGTGCAGCCCGCTCGCCGATTGTCGAACAGGCTGCACGAAGCGGCTTTTCGTATATTGCGCGACCTCAGCATGGATCTCCTGGGAGGCAAGCCGACCTGAAGGCGCTCCCTGGAATGCTCTTCCGGGTGAAACCGCGGAGGCGCTATTCTCGGCAAGAGCGGCAGAACGTCAGCATCCGGTATCCAGGCCCATATTGACGACACGCTCAGGGCGCCCATCCAAAAATGCTTCGATGAGGCGGACGGCGTCTCCGTAGTAGGTACCCAACATGTCCCTGGTGAAATATCCAAGGTGCGGGGTGATCACGACGTTCGACAGGCTGCGGAATGGATGGTCGACCGGCAGCGGCTCTTTTTCGTAGACGTCCAGCCCCGCTCCCGCAATCGATCTTGAGCGCAACGCGGCAATAAGCGCGGGCTCGTCAACGATGGCGCCGCGGGCGGTATTGATGATGTAGGCGGTCTTTTTCATCGCCTGCAGATCGGTCGCGCCGACGATGCCTCGCGTTCGGTCGCTCAACGCCAGATGGATCGTGACGACGTCGCTGGTGGCAAAGAGCTCTTGCTTCGATACCAGACGCGCACCGGCTGCCTCCGCCTGCTCCGCCGTCATGTTCTGGCTCCAGGCCTGGAGCTCCATGCCGAATACCTTGCCGATCTCCGCGACCCTTCTGCCGAGGCTGCCGAGGCCAAGAATGCCGAGCACCTTGCCTCCTACCGTCGTTCCCGCCTGGGTCTGCCAGCCTCCGCGGCGCATGCTGCGATCTTCCGAAGCGATATGTCTCGTTGCCGACAAGATCAGACCCCAGACGAGTTCGGCAACGCCGCCGGCGCCAGCCCCGCTGACGGGAGTGTTCGAGACGAGGACGCCGCGGCTCGCGGCTGTCGCGATGTCCACCGTATCGTAGCGCTTGCCGGTCACGACGATGTACTTCAGGCGCGGCAGCCGATTGATCAACTCCCCTGGAATCGGCATCCTCTCACGGAGAGTGCAGATTATGTCGAATCCAGCGAGTTCGCGCGCGGCCTCATCCGGCAGCGCCAGCGGACGGTCGAAGACGACGACATTGGCGCGGGATTTCAAACCTCCCCAATCGGCGACCTCCTGAGAAATACCCAGATAATCGTCAAGAATGGCGATGTTCGGTTTCATAGATATCCCACGCAAATGATCTTCGGATAGTCTGGCTTAAACGGCCCTGCTCATTGCCGCTGCCATTCCTCCGACCAGATCTGCAACGGGTCGAGCGTTCCCTGCCGGAAGTTCGTAAGGCCGGTGACGGTGACGTAGGCGCGCGGGTAGAAATAGAGCGGCAACATCGGCAGATCGTCGGCAAAGATTTTCTGGACCGCCGCCCATTTCTGCTTTGCCGTCTCAGGATCGAGCGCCGCCTCGAGCTCGGATATGGCCTTGTCCATCTCCGGATTTGCATAGGCTGAGAAATTGTTGCCGACGCCATTGTTTTTTGGACCCGGAATGGCGTCGGATCCGAGCGCGATCCGCGGCGAAACGGATGGAGAAAAGTCGATCGAGGACATCATCAGAGCTTTGAACTTCCGCTTGCGCGCCATCTCGCCATTGAATTCCTGCAGGGGCACGAAGTTGTTGGTGATCTCGATGCAGACATCCTTCAACTGGCTCTGGATGACCTGAGCAATCTGCTCTCTGGTCTGATTGCCCGCAGTGGAGACAAGCTCGAGCGAAAGACGCTCGCCTTTGTCATTGACACAGATGCCGTCACTGCCCGGTTTCCAACCAGCGCTTTCGAGCAGCTCTTTAGACTTCTCAGCGTCATATGAGTAGAGCGTCATATCCTTGTTGTAATAGGCATTCTCGCTGCTCAGGATGCCGTTGGCGACGGGCTGCAGCCCTCCGAACAGTTCGTCGCTTATCGCCTGGCGGTCGATTGCGTAGAGGATGGCCTGGCGCACCGCCTTATCCTTGAGGATCGGATTGTCGAAATTGACAGCGATGCGCTCGACGTTCGTTCCGTAGGCAAGATGGTAGGTGAACTTGTCAGGCTGCTGGTTCTTGAGATCGAGCATCTGCGAGAAGCTGATTCCGCCGGGGCTGACAGGGACCGCATCGACCGATCCAGCGAGCAGATTCTGAAGCAACGAAGACGAATTGTCGCGATAGCTCAGGATTATCCGCTGCAGATGGGGCTTATCTCCCGGCCACTTCGGATTGGGCGTGAACACGATGCGTGTTCCGATCTGATAGTCGCTGAGCAGGAACGAGCCGTTCCACAGGCCGGGATTGGTCGGCTGCAGATTGTAGAGCGATTGCTTGACATAGGTGTCGAGCGTTGGATTGGCCGCATAGACCGGACCTTCCAGGTGCTCCGGAATGACCTGGTCCCAGGAATTATAGCTCGAAATGATCTGCGGGATCGTCAGCACGACGGTTCGCTCGTCGACGATCTCCAGCGCAGATGCCCGCGTCCAGGAATTGTAGTTGGAGAAGCCGATCTTGGGATCGCGCGCCATTTTCCAGGTGAACTCGATATCCTTCGAGGTAACCGGCACGCCGTCTCCCCAGGCAAGCCCCTCCCTGAGCTTGAACGTGACCTTCATTCCCTTCTTGCCATCGGGAAGATCGACGATCTTGGCAAGACCGTTGTCGATGGTCGGCAGCGTTTCGCAAAGGATACAGTGATTGACGACGTTCTCGTCGAATGCCGTTATCGGTCGGAGGGAATAGTTGATGACGAGGCGCTTGGTATTGTTGACTTGAACCAGCGGATGAAAATTCGTCAGGAACTGCAACTGTCCGACGACCAGTTGATCCTTTGCCTGAGCCATAGCGCTGGCACTCGACAGCGAGGTCAGCGCAGCCGTGGCGAGTGCCACGGTGACGAACGATTTTAGTCTCTTCCCGGCAGATGTCATTTTATCCTCCATCAGACTTTGTTTTTGTTTTCTTCAGTGCGATCCCTTGCTCGTCTCCGAGCGAGGATCGAAGGCCGAGCGAACGCCATCGCCGACGAAATTGACCGCCATTACGGTGGTGAAGATCAGCAGGCCGGGATAGACGGCAAGCATCGGGGCCGAGATGATGAGCTGCTGCGCATTGGTCAGCATGTTCCCCCATGTCGGCGTTGGCGGAACGATGCCAAAGCCAAGGAAGCTCAGCGTCGATTCGAACAGGATGATGCGGCCGACCGACAAGGTCATCGCGACGATCAGAGGTGTGGCGATGTTCGGCAAAATGTGGACGAAAATGTTATATCGACCCTTGGCTCCGCTGACACTTGCTGCCCTGATGTAATCGACATCGCGTAACGTGATGGTGCCGGCCCTGGCTATTCTGGCGATCGTCGTCCAGTCGACGAGAGCGATGATGATGACGATCCTCAAGAAGACGGCGGCAGGCGACGTCGCCGCAGCCTGGCTGAGGCCGAGTTTCGTCAGATCGACGGCGCCCAGGACGATCAGCACCGGGATGAGCGGCAGAGCGATGATGCAATCCGTCATCCGCATGAGCACGTTGTCGAACCTGCCGCCGATGTAGCCCGCAGTGACGCCGATCCCGATGCCGATGATCCCGGTAATGAAGGTGGCGAGCAGACCGACGGCAATGGATACCTGGCCGCCATAGAGGAGCCGCAGCAGTACGTCGCGGCCAAGGTCGTCGGTGCCGAGCCAGTGCTGCGCTGACGGCGGCTTGAACCGGCGCAGGAGATTGGTGGCGTTGGCGTCTATTCCCGTCAAATAGGCGATGGGCCCGGCCATGGCGCAGGAAAGCATGAGAAGGACCACGAAAACCAGCGAGATCATCGCGAGCTTGTTGTCCCGGAAGCGCTGCCAGCGCTTGCTCCAGACCGAATTCGAGCTGGCGCCCGCTGGCGCCGTATCTGCGGTGACGATGCTCATTTCAGGGTAATCCTCGGGTCAAGCCACGCATAGGCGAGGTCGGCAAGAAGGCTTGAAAACAGGGTGACGATGGTCGCCAGCAGAAGGCCGACGAGCGCCAGATTGAAGTCGATGTTGCTGATCGCGTCGTAGATGACTTTGCCCATACCCAGCATGCCGAAGATCGTCTCCACGACGAGCGCCCCTGAGAATAGCGAGCCGAAGCCGAGGGCAAGCACCGTCACCATCGGGATCAGAGCGTTGCGGAGCGCGTGACGCATGACGACAGCCGTTTCCGAAAGACCCTTGGCCCGCGCTGTCCGGACAAAGTCCGAATTGAGCGTCTCGATCATCGATGCTCTCACATATCGCACCAGCGGGCCGACATGGAAGAATGTCAGGACGACCACCGGCAGGATCATATGGACGATCTGTTCGCCGACCGGAGCGTCGCTCATCAAGGGCGTGCCGCTCGCCGGAAGCCAGCCGAGCTTGACTGAGAATACGATGATCAGAATGAGCGAGGTCCAGAACCCGGGCAACGAAATGCTGGCGAAGGCGATAAGACTGATGACGTTGTCCGTCCATCCGCCCGGCTTGCGGGCAGCCAGCGCACCGAGAAGCATCGCAAGCGGGATACTGATGATTTCGGTCGCGACGAGAAGCTTCGCGGTCTGAATCACGGCTGGCCAGAGGACGTCCAGGACCGGCTTGAAATAGACGCTGGAATAGCCGAGATCGCCATGAAGCGCCTGGTAAAGCCAGTGACCATAGCGGGCAAAAAGCGGCTGATCCATTCCGTAGAGCGCCCGCATCTGCGCCATCGTCTCCGGCGTCAGCGATGGATTACCCTCCAGCATGGTCTCGACAGGGTCGCCAGGCATGAGCCCGATCAGGACGAACAGCAGAAGCGACATCACAAGAGTGACGAGGACTGCCTGGAGGAGACGTGAAATCGTATATCTCAACATCGGCTCAATCCTTGAAATGACAGGCGGAAAGTTGCGTGGGCCGGCCAGGTGCGGGCAGAAGCGCAGGTCTTTGGCTCTTGCAGATGTCCTGCGCCTTTGGACAACGGGTATGAAACACGCAGCCGGAGGGTGGGGCCAAGGGCGAAGGGATCTCGCCCCGAAGGATCTGTTCTTTCTTTCGTCGTCCCCGGCCGATGCGTGGAACGGCCGCCAGCAGGGCTTGGGTATAGGGGTGGCTGGGTGTCTGGAAGAGATCCTCCGAGGCCGCCACCTCCATCAACCGCCCGAGATAGAGAACGGCGACACGGTCCGCGAGGTGCCGCACGACGCCGAGATCGTGGCTGATGAACAGATAGCTGATGCCATGCTGCTTCTTGATGTCATCGAGCAGGTTGAGCACCTGGCTCTGGATCGAGACATCAAGGGCGGAAAGCGGCTCGTCGGCGACGATCATTTCCGGTTCGGCGATCAGGGCACGCGCAATCGCAATCCTTTGGCGCTGGCCGCCGGAGAACTGATGAGGATAGCGACGCGCCGCTTCCGGCGGCAGGCCGACCTGTCCTAAGACGTCGACTGCCCTGGCTTGCCGCTTGTCGGCCGGGACGCCCTTCAGCCTCAGCGGCTCTGCAACGATCTCTCCGACCACCATCCGCGGATCGAGCGCGGAAAACGGGTCCTGGAAGATGACTTGCACCGGTGTGTGTCCTTCGCCGCCCGGCCTGGCGCTGTTGAACGTCACGGTCCCGGCGGTCTGCTTGCGCAATCCGGCCACGACATATCCAAGCGTCGACTTGCCGCTGCCGCTTTCGCCGACAAGCGCGAGTGTTTCACCCTTCAAGACGCTCAGCGATACGTCATTGACCGCTTGCAGCCAGACCGCTGGTTTTAGAAAACCGCCACCGATTGGAATATCGACGTTGATATGCTCGAGATTCAGGAGTTCGGTCATGGCTTAACCTTGCGGCAGGCGACCTTATGGCCGGGAGCGACTTCGAGAAGATCAGGCTCGATCTGTCGGCAGCCGTCGTCTGCAAAGGGACAGCGCCTGGCAAAACGGCAACCCGTCGTTATATCGGACGTGACGCGCCCAGGAATGACGTAGAGACGCTCTACCCGCTTGTCGGGATCCGGAAGCGTCTGAATCAGTCCCTGGGTGTAGGGATGAAGCGGATTGGCGAAGAGCTCGTCGGCGGGCGCATATTCAACGGCCGTGCCGGCATACATCACCATGATGGAGTCGGCGATCTCCGATATGACAGCGAGATTGTGGCTGATGAACTGGATCGACATCTGGGCGTCGTCCTGCAGCGTCAACATAAGATCGAGTATCTGCGCCTGGATCGTGACGTCGAGCGCGGTCGTCGGCTCGTCGGCGATCAGCAACTGCGGACGACAGGCCAGCGCCATCGCGATCATCGCACGCTGGCGCATGCCGCCAGAGAGCTGATGCGGATAGTCCTCCGCGCGCCGAGCCGGCGACGGGATTCCGACCTGCGCAAGCAGATCGACCGCGCGGCCATGCGCTGCGACCTTGCGGAGCTTCTCATGCTTGACGAGAACCTCGGCGATCTGCCGTCCGACCGGCATCACCGGGTTCATGGCAGTCATCGGCTCCTGAAAGATCATCGCGATCTCGCGGCCGCGGACCTGCTGCCATTGGCGCTGCGTAAACTTTGCCAGATCCCGGCCATTGAAATCGATGGTGCCGTCGACCCTGCCGCCGCCGGCAACAAGCCCGAGAAGAGCAAGCGACGTCATCGTCTTACCGCAGCCACTTTCGCCGACGATTCCCAAGGTTTTGCCGCGCGCGATGCTGTAGCTCAGACCTCGCACCATCTGGACAGCGCCTTGCGGACCTGGAAAGGAGACGTTCAGATCCTGGACGTCCAGCAAGGGCGTGGAGCTTTCGGCGGTCGACGCAGCTCCGTCACCAACGACAGCGCCGTTGACATGCAGCATTCGTCACCTCCCTTTCGAATGTCTGGCCGCTAACAGGCACAGTTCTTCTATTCGCATGTGTTGCCTACCGCGGCCTCCACCGCAGCAGGCGTATTCTCGTTACAGCTCGATAACGCCGACGCCACTTCTGATTTCGATCTTCGTTCCGAACGGTTCAGACAAGCGACGATAGCGATCGATGATGCGCACGGCATCCTCTCCCTTGGCAACCATCGGCCGCCCTTCGGTATTGTGATGGTCGCCCTTGCCGGTGCGCCGGGTCTGTTTGACATCAGGCGAGGTGTCGCGCCCCATTTCGACCGGATGGAGCAGAATGCGTTTCAGCCTCTCCCCCTCCATATCGAGCTTGATGACGGCGGAACTCCACCAGGTGTCGGTGGGCGTATCAAGGCCGGGATGAAGTGGATGGGCGGCGGGCGTCAGCATTGCGAGACGGTCGACGTCATGTCCCCAGGCATCGTAGCTGTCATAAGGGACGCGCTGGATGAACTCCGATTGAGCAAAGAAGTTACCGATGCCGTAGAATATCGGTCTGCCATTGTAGATCTCGATGCCCAATGTCCGATGCCAGCCGTGGCCGATGTAGATATCGGCGCCGCCGTCGATGACGGCGTGAGCGAACTCCTTGACGAAGCCAGGCGGCGTATCGCCCCGCGGACCATCCGAGACGCTGAAATGATGCGCCACGATCACCAGGTCTGCCATGGAGCGCGCCTCGTGGACGGAACGAAGGTTGCGTTCGAGGTCGCGTTTGTGGCATCGGCTGATGACTTCGCAGCGGTCGCCCACGAAGAAGGATTCGGGATCGCCCCATTGCTGGGCGCCGGGAATTTGAACGCCGAAAGACCCCTCGCGGCCATGCTTCGGCTTCTTCATGAAATTGAACTTCTCGCCAAAGTCCTTGAGATTCCTGGCGGTCTCTTCGTCCACCATGAATTCAAAGGTGAGGCGTTGGGGATTGACGCCAGGGCGGCCGCGTAGCGCGCCCTTCGGCATGCCCGCCCACATGAAATGTTGATTGCCGGAACTTGTCGAGACGAGTGCGACACGTCCGTTTTTCTTGTCGACGTAGCCCGGCTCGCTGGCGAGCTCGAGATCCGCGCCGGTGCCGGCTGTGACGATGCCCGCGGCCTTCATGTGCTTCTTGGTCGCGATCAGGCCTTCGGCTCCGAAATCGAAACTGTGATTGTGCGCGGTGGACATGATATCAAAGCCGGCCCACTTGAGATCCTTGGCAATCTCGGGATCCGCCATCATGAAACTTCCGATGCCTTGGCCGCGGGCCGGCCACTTGAGCTCGTCGTAGTCGGCGAAATTCATTTCCAAATGACCGTAAGTGACATCGGCGTCCTTAAGGACGTCCCAAACCTCGGTAAATTGAGGCTCGTCGTGCATGGCAAATGGGCGACACACCATGCACTCGCCCGCCAACGCCACTTTCCAGTTCCGTGTCGACACCATAAAACCTCCTGAGCCGACGAGACGCCGGCACAGAGAGCCTGCGTTCGTCCGACTGCCGTTCTCATATTCGTGAGCTTGAAAATCTCCCAAAGCGACATTTCTCACTCCCGTCGCATATCGAACATAGCACTCCGGGCAGCTATCACTAGTTTCGTCGATTGCCTTTCAGAAATGCCGTTTCGGCATATCTCTCGGTGCATCGATACACGTCGTTGACCAGCCTGTGCTGCGCGTCGGCAGTAAGCGGTACCGTGATTTTCCACAGCCGAAATAAATCGGCGAAAACGATGATTTTTTCGCGCCTTGGCGCTTGCGGCCTTCGAAGGCGCTGACTATAAGGGCGCCACCACGAAGGAAGCGCCCTTCGTCTATCGGTTAGGACACCAGATTTTCATTCTGGGAAGAGGGGTTCGACTCCCCTAGGGCGTACCACTTTCTCTCCCTTGGCACGTCCCATCGTCAGCGCTTTTGCGCGACTACTCTATTTCGCCGGCGCAGCATCGCAGACGCGCAACTGGATGCGGCGTGCGCCCTGGTAGTGGTCGGCACCGAGCGAACCGGCGACATGCAGGCTGGCACCGCGTGAATTGATGAGAAGATTGCCAAGCGGCGTATCGGCGGCGCGAAAGGCGATGCCGTCGAGCCGCGATCCGTCCATGGCCTCCAGCGTCACCTTCACATGTTTCTCACCGACCAGGCGGGCGTCTCGCACCCTATGCGCCGGTACGGCAAAGAGCGGCTGTGCGTGGCCAGAGCCATAGGGGCCGGCGGCCTCCAGGCGGTCGATGAGTTCGAGGGTGGCGCCGCTTGCGCCGATCGCGCCGTCGATCTTCAGCGTCTCGTTGGCGACGAGGCTGGCCACTGTCCTCTCGGCCTTCTCGGTGAAGAAGGTCCTCAGCCTGCCGAGATCGGTGCGCTCGACCGTCAGGCCCGCGGCCATGGCGTGGCCGCCGCCCTTGACGAGCAGACCCTCGTCGACCGCAGCCCGGACCATCCTGCCCATATCGAAGCCGTTGATCGAGCGGCCCGAGCCGGTGCCGCGGCCGGAGGGATCGAAGGCGATCGCAAAGGCAGGCCGTTTGAACTTCTCCTTCAGCCGCGCCGCGATCAGCCCGACGATACCGGGATGCCATTTCTCATGGGCGGTGACGATGACGGAGGCGCCCTCGCCGTCGCCATATTCGGCAAGTGCCTCGGCTTCGGCCTCCTGCAGCATGATCGCCTCCATCGCCTGGCGTTCGCGATTGAGCTCGTCGAGGCGCTGCGCGATCACATCCGCCTCGCCGGCGTCGTCGAGCGTCAGCAGCCGGCTTCCGAGTGCCGCGTCGCCGATCCGCCCGCCGGCATTGATGCGCGGGCCGATCAGGAAGCCGAAATGATAGGGTGTCACCGGGCCGGCGAGCCCCGCCTTGCGGAACAGTGCTGCCAGTCCGGCATTGCTCTGGTGGCGGGCAGCGACCAGGCCCTTCACGACATAGGCGCGGTTGAGGCCCTTCAGCGGCACGACATCGCAGACCGTCGCAAGAGCCACGATATCCAGCCATTGCAGCAGGTCGATCGCCAGGATGCGCTTATTGCCGGCCGCGCGCAGCAGCCGGAGCGTCGCGACCAGCACCATGAAGACGACGCCAGCCGCGCAAAGATGCCCCTGCCCCGAGAGATCGTCCTCGCGGTTCGGGTTGACCAGCGCATGGCAGGGCGGCAGCTCATGTGTAACCTGGTGGTGATCGATGACGACGACATCGATATTGCGCGCGGCAGCGGCGGCCAGCGCCTCGTGGCTGGTGGAGCCGCAATCGACGGTGACGATCAGCTGAGCGCCGTTATCGATCAACTGATTGATCGCCGCCGGATTGGGGCCGTAACCTTCGAAGACTCGGTCGGGGATATAGATGGTCGCCCTGACGCCGAAATGGCTGAGAAAGCGGAACATCAGTGCCGATGAGGCTGCGCCGTCGACGTCGTAGTCGCCGAAGATAGCGACGCTCTCGCCGCGCTCGATCGCGCGCAGGAGGCGGGTCGCGGCCTTTTCGCAATCGGTCAGCCTATGGGGATCGGGCATCAGGCTGCGGATCGTCGGGTCGAGGAATTCGATCGCCTCGTCTACCGTCACGCCGCGCCCGGCGAGCACCCGGGCGATCAGATCCGGCAGTCCGTGGATCTGCGACATGGCCAGCGCGCGGTTCTGCCCTGCCTGATCGAGCCGCGCGACCCAGCGATTGTCGAGCGCGGATTTCTCCACGCCGAGAAACGCGCGCTGTACGGGGTCGACGAGATCTGCCATGCCACACTCCGCTGACTTCATCTGCTCTTTCTACAGGAGCAGCGGAGATAACATAGCGATGGATTTGCAGACACGGATTTTTACCAGAATACCGCCCAGACGATCAGGGCGATGCCGGTTATCTGCACGAGAATGACGGAAAACAGGGTAAGAAGAATGGCCCAGTTGCGACCTTCAGGGCTTTCGTCGTCATCAGGGGCCTCGCTGGAGGCCCCGGGGATTTGGTAACGAACCACATCATGGTCCGTTTCGGGAACTTCCTCAAACACATCAGGATGATCGGGAGGTTCTTCTTCCGAACGACCATACCCCTTCCCGGCATGGCTGTCCTTGTTCACGAAATTCTCCAAAGCCGGCGACTCCCTCTCCCGGCTTATTTATATCAATGTTTCGGTATCTGTTAATATAAGTTTTCGTGAGATCGGTGAAACAGGCATAAAAAACCCGCCGTGCGTGCACAGAGCGGGTCAGCCATCCCGGATTGTGGCAAAAAAAGAGGTCAGCCTTCCTCTTTCGGCCGCTCGATGCGAATCACCTGCGGCTCGCCGAAGAGGTAACCTTCCGACTTGATCGAGGCGACCGCCTTGCGCACCGAGTCTTCCGTCGTCGCATGGGTGACGAGAATGATCGTCTGGTGGTGCGATGGCGCCAGGTGCTGCTTGGAGCGCTGGACGATCGATTCCAGCGAGATGTTGTTTTCGGCCATGAGGGTTGCGACGCTGGCAAAGACGCCGGTGCGGTCGAGCACGGTCAGGCGGATGAAATAGCCACCCTCGTGGCTCTGCATCTGCGCCTTGCGGTAGGGCTCCAGCGTCGCTGCGGGATGGCCGAGCACCGGCACGCGCTGGGCGCCTGGCTGGCTCTTGGCGATATCGGCGATATCGCCAAGCACCGACGAGGCCGTGGCGCTGCCGCCGGCGCCAGGGCCGACCATCAGCAGTTCGCCGAGCACGTCGGATTCGATCGCCACTGCATTGGTAACGCCGTCGACCTGGGCGATGACCGAATCGACCGGCACCATTGTGGGATGGACGCGCTGCTCGATGCCGGTATCGGTGCGCTGGGCAACGCCCAAGAGCTTGATGCGGTAACCGAGCTCGGCAGCGGCGTGGATATCCTCGATCGAAATGTTGGTGATGCCTTCGAGATAGATGTCGTCGGCCGCAATCTGATTGCCGAAGGCGAGCGTCGTCAGGATGGAAAGCTTGTGGGCCGTGTCGTTGCCCTCGATATCGAAGGCCGGATCGGCCTCGGCATAACCCAGCCGCTGCGCTTCCTTCAGGCATTCGGCGAAGGAAAGCCCCTCCTTCTCCATCTTGGTCAGGATATAATTGCAGGTGCCGTTCATGATGCCATAGATGCGCGAGACGGAATTGCCCGTCAGCGATTCACGCAGCGCCTTGATGACCGGGATGCCGCCGGCGACTGCCGCCTCGAAGTTCAGCAGCGACCCCTTCTCCTCGGCGATCGTCGCAAGCTCGACGCCGTGATAGGCAAGCAGCGCCTTGTTGGCTGTCACCACATGGAGACCACGCTGGAGTGCAGCGCGCACGGAGACGTTGGCAGCCCCTTCGGCGCCGCCCATCAGTTCGACGAAGACGTCGATATCGCCTTTTTCGGCAAGCTCTTCCGGCCGGTCGAACCAGGTAACAGTGGAAAGATCGATGCCGCGGTCCCTCGCCCTGTCACGTGCCGAGACGGCCGTGATGGTGATCGGACGCCCGCAGGTAACGGCAAGCTCGTTGCTTTTCTGCTGAATGATGCGGACAAGCGAGGCGCCAACGGTGCCCAAGCCCGCAATGCCGATTTTGAGGGCATCTGCCATGGATCGATCCTGAAATGTCTGTGTGGCGGCAGCCGCATGACGCGGCTGCCCAACGGTTGGATTAGCGGTGTGCGTTCAGCGAGATGACGTTGTGCATCGTCTCGTCTGCCGTCGACATGAACTTCTTGATGTTGCGCGCAGCCTGGCGAATGCGGTGTTCGTTCTCGACAAGTGCTAGACGGACGTAGTCGTCGCCCATTTCGCCGAAGCCGATGCCCGGGGCAACGGCGACGTCGGCCTTCTCGACCAGCAGCTTGGAGAATTCCAGCGAACCGAGATGACGGAACTTTTCCGGGATCTTCGCCCAGGCGAACATCGTCGCAGCCGGCGGCGGCACGTCGAACCCGGCCTTGCCGAAGCTTTCGACCATGACGTCGCGACGGCGCTTATAGACGTTGCGGACTTCCGCAATGTCGGAGCCATCGCCGTTCAGCGCATGCGTCGCCGCCACCTGGATCGGCGTGAAGGCGCCGTAGTCGAGATAGGACTTGACGCGGGTGAGCGCCGCGATCAGCCGCTCGTTGCCGACGGCAAAGCCCATGCGCCAGCCGGGCATGGAGAAGGTTTTCGACATCGAGGTGAACTCGACGGTCACGTCCATCGCGCCCGGCACTTCGAGAACCGACGGCGGCGGGGCGCCGTCGAAGTAGATTTCCGAATAGGCAAGGTCGGAAAGCACGATGATGTCGTGCTTTTTCGCAAAGGCGATGACGTCCTTGTAGAAATCGAGCGTCGCGACATAGGCCGTCGGGTTCGAGGGATAATTGAGAACCAGCGCCAGCGGCTTCGGGATCGAATGCCGGACGGCACGCTCGAGCGGCTCGAAGAAGCTCGCATCCGGCTCCACCGACATGGAACGGATCACGCCGCCCGCCATCAGGAAGCCGAAGGCATGGATCGGATAGGTAGGGTTCGGGCAGAGGATCACGTCGCCAGGCGCGGTGATTGCCTGCGCCATGTTGGCGAAGCCTTCCTTGGAGCCCAAGGTGGCAACCACCTGGGTATCCGGGTTGAGCTTGACGCCGAAACGGCGGGCATAATAGGCGGCCTGGGCGCGGCGCAGGCCCGGAATGCCCTTGGAGGAGGAATAACGGTGCGTGCGCGGATCCTGCACGACCTCGCACAGCTTGTCGACGATCGACTGGGGAGTGGGAAGGTCGGGGTTTCCCATGCCGAGATCGATGATATCGGCGCCGCCCGCTCGCGCGCTTGCCTTCAAACGGTTGACCTGTTCGAAAACATAAGGCGGCAAACGCCGGACTTTGTGAAACTCTTCCATCTCATTCCCCATGGAAAGGCGGCATTTCGGGCCGCAGTCGAAGTTCGTTCCGTCTCCCGGCGGCTGCGACACGAACTTCAGAATCGCAACGCCGTATTCATCAGACCCAAGCGACGCGGCGAATCTTTGACGGAAAGGCCGCGTAACGCGCATTATCAGGAAAATTGCATCTTCCGATCCATTCGGAATGGCTTTGCGTCCAAATTGCCTGAAAGGCAAGGTCTATTTGGAGATTTCCGAGAGCGTATCAGTGCCGTGCTCGGCGGCCAGACGCCGCATTTCGGCGACCTTGGCCTGATATTCGGCTTCCGAGATCGTGCCGGCCTTGCGCCGGGCGCCAAGTGCCGTCAGCTGATGCTGCAGTTCGGCCGCCTGCTCGTCGCTCATCTGGACATTGGCGGCGGTCAGCGGCGCGCCGAAATTCGGATAGCCGTCCGGGTATTTTGCAAGGCCGCCCTCGGCCGCCTCGCCCTTGGTGGCCGGCATGACGACGGCGGTCGGCGCCGCTCGTTTGGCGGCGGCTGCGGCTTTTTGTTCCGCCGTCAGATTGCATCCGGCAAGGGCCATCGCCGCCGCGGCGCAGATCAGTGCGGTGCGGTTGAAGGTTGCGATGCGCCGAATGCCGTTCTTCGTCATGCCTCAAAAATCCAGTTTTGACTGCTTCGACTGTTAAATTTGTCGCAGCCACAAAGCAATAGCATGAGCCGACGCGGGTGGAACTTGTTTTCTCGTTCGATCACGATGTACAACGAATGGATAAAAAGAGTGGTGCTGCCGCCGGAGGAAATGGTGACCGACAGCAAGCAGGAGAATGGCGGCAAGGCCGGCTTCGACGCGACCGATCTCGATCCCTATCTGTTGAAGGATCCTGAGGCCATGGCGATGAATTTTGCCCGGGCGCTCGAAAATCTCGGACAAGCAGCGTCTGCCTGGCTTGCGCCGCGCGAACGCGGCGAGATCAGCGAAAGCGCCGCCGATCCGATGACCGACATGGTCAAGACGCTTTCCAAGGTCACCGAATACTGGATTTCCGATCCGCGCCGCACCTTCGAGGCACAGACGCAGCTGATGTCCTCGTTCTTCGGCATCTGGATGCGCTCGATGCAGCGCATGCAAGGCGATCCCACGCCACCCGAGCCGGACACCCGCAAGGACAAACGCTTTTCGGACGAGGACTGGCAGAAGAATCCGTTCTTCGATTTTCTCCGCCAGGTCTATTTCGTCACGACCGACTGGGTGGAAAAGCTGGTGTCGGAGACCGAAGGCCTCGACGAGCACACCAAACACAAGGCCGGCTTCTACGTGAAGCAGATCACGGCAGCGCTTTCGCCGACCAACTTCATCGCCACCAATCCGCAGCTCTACCGCGAGACGATCGCGACCAGCGGCGCCAATCTGGTGCGGGGGATGAAGATGCTGGCCGAGGATATCGCTGCTGGACATGGCGACCTTCGCCTTCGCCAGACCGACATGACGAAATTCGCCGTCGGCCGCGACATGGCACTGACGCCAGGCAAGGTGATCGCCCAGAACGACATCTGCCAGATCATCCAGTACGAGGCTTCGACCGAAACCGTGCTGAAGCGGCCGCTTCTGATCTGCCCGCCCTGGATCAACAAGTTCTATATTCTCGACCTCAACCCGCAAAAATCCTTCATCAAATGGTGCGTCGACCAGGGGCAGACGGTCTTCGTCATTTCCTGGGTCAATCCGGATGCGCGCCACGCCGACAAGGACTGGGCGGCCTATGCCCGCGAGGGCATCGATTTCGCGCTGGCAACGGTCGAGAAGGCGACCGGCGAGAAGGACGTCAACGCCGTCGGCTACTGCGTCGGCGGCACGCTGCTTGCCGCGACACTGGCGCTGCATGCCAAGGAGAAGAACAAGCGCATCAAAACCGCGACACTCTTCACCACCCAGGTCGACTTCACCCATGCCGGCGACCTCAAGGTCTTCGTCGACGAGGAGCAGCTTGAATCGCTCGAAGAGCATATGCAGGCGGCCGGCTATCTGGACGGCACGAAGATGTCGATGGCCTTCAACATGTTGCGCGCCTCCGAGCTCATATGGCCTTATTTCGTCAACAACTACCTCAAGGGCCAGGATCCCCTGCCCTTCGACCTGTTGTTCTGGAACGCCGATTCGACCCGCATGGCAGCGGCAAACCATGCCTTCTACCTGCGCAATTGCTATCTCAAGAATGCGCTGACGCAGAACGAGATGGTCCTCGACGGCAAGTCCGTGTCGCTGAAGGACGTGAAGATCCCGATCTATAATCTCGCCACCCGCGAGGATCA
The DNA here is from genome assembly GCF_005862305.2 of Rhizobium indicum. NCBI lineage: Bacteria > Pseudomonadati > Pseudomonadota > Alphaproteobacteria > Hyphomicrobiales > Rhizobiaceae > Rhizobium > Rhizobium indicum. The sequence goes on from NZ_CP054021.1 coordinate 559,335, forward strand.
CATCGCACCTGCCAAGTCCGTCTTCCTCGGCAGCCGGTTCTTCGGCGGCAAGGTGGAATTCGTCGTGACCGGCTCCGGACACATCGCCGGCGTCGTCAATCCGCCCGACAGGAAGAAGTATCAATTCTGGACGGGCGGCCCCGCCAAGGGAGACTACGAGACCTGGCTCGAGCAGGCGACGGAGACGCCGGGATCATGGTGGCCGCATTGGCAGGCCTGGATCGAGACACATGAGGGCAGACGCGTGCCAGCCCGCAAACCTGGCGGCGATGCGTTGAACGCGATCGAGGAAGCGCCGGGAAGTTATGTGATGGAGCGCGCCTGAGAAGGCCCAACACATCTCTTTTTGAGACGTCGTGAGAAACTGCAACGCCGCGTAAACAAATTAGAAACCATAATTCGTCATCCTTGCGAGACAGTCGGACGTCGTGGGTGGTCTAAATTCGGCCCATTTGCGCCTGTACCGGCCCCGGCGAAGTGTAGTCAGTCAGTGCCGCCGGCCTGCGTAGCGAGTTTGAAAGACGAGTGTAGTATGGCGTGTGCGGTCGGGACGTTCGATGACGTCACCCCTCTTGGCGGATCTGCTTTCCGTTGGCGCAGATCTCGTGGTTTCCTTTACGGTGTTGTCGGCGCCGGATTTCTGACCTCCACATGGCTGATCGCGACCTTCGCGACGATGCACTCGATAGCCGCTCCCTATTCTCCGCCGGATCGCTTGGCACAGGTGGCAGCTGCGCCGAAGGTGGCGGCTGCGCCGCGCCATGAGAGGCTGATCCATGTCGGCAAGGCCGATCGACTGGCCGCCTTCGATGCGAAGCCGAAGGTCCCGCTGACGGCGAGCCTCATTCAATCCCATGCCGAAAAGACCGCCGCCGCTGCGACGGCGCTTGCGGTTCTCGCCAAAAACAATCGGCTCGTCATGGCTGCCGAACAGCCGGTCGTGGCGGCGATCTCCGACAGCGCCAAATTCCGCAAGGACGATGTGATTGCGGCGGCGCCGGTCGAGGTCGCCTCGGCAGAGACGGAAGAAGACGACGGTGACCGGATCATCGTTCCCTCGAAAGAGGCGGTCGCTGCAGCCGAACTCCCGACCCTGCTTGCTCTTGCCGATGCCGGATCCCGGCAAATCGCGCCGGCTCCGGTCGAGCCAACCGCATCTCCCCTCAAAACGGCTTCCATTCCCGCATCTGAACCAGCTCCTGTGGTTGTCGCCGCCGCGGAAGACGCGCCACCCTTCGATCTCGTGCTGGCGCCGGACGAAGGTTCGGTGCCGCTGCCGATGGCGCGTCCTGACGGACTCATCGGCAAACCGACACCGGCCTCCAAGGGTTCTGAGCGCTCAGCCGAGCCTGTGCTTGCCTACGCCCAGCCGAACTCGCCGATCGAGGATGACGAGGACGATGCAGTGCCGCGCTACGACAGGCCGGCCTTCTCGCCGAAGCTGCGCGCAGGCGTGGCGATCTACGATATCGAAAACAGCATCGTCTATCTGCCGAACGGCGAGCGGCTCGAGGCCCATTCCGGGCTCGGTAAGATGCGCGACAAACCGCGTTTCGCCAATAAGAAGATGCGCGGACCGACGCCGCCGCACACCTATGTTCTTACCATGCGCGAGAGCCTTTTCCACGGTGTCGAGGCGCTGCGGCTGACGCCGGTCGAGGGTTCAGACGCCATCTATGACCGTGTCGGCCTGCTCGCCCACACCTACATGCTCGGCAAGAACGGTGATTCCAACGGCTGCGTCTCCTTCAAGGATTACCGCCGCTTCCTCGCCGCCTACAAGCGCGGCGACATAAAGCAGCTCGTGGTGGTGCCGCGCCTGAACAACAAACCGACTTCGACGCTCGCCTCGCTGTTTTCGCGGCGCAGCTGAGCAATAAGCAACCGCGAGCGCTATTTCAGCCAAGCCGCGATTCGCTCCACCGCCTCGGCGATCTCCGCTTCTGAGCCCGCATAGGACAGACGCAGCGTTCGATGTCCCTCCAGCGGATCGAAGTCGAGACCGGGCGTTGCGGCGACGTCGATTTCCGCGAGCATGCGTTTGGCAAAGCCCATGCTGTCATTGGTGAAGCGTGTGACGTCGAGATAGGCGTAGAAAGCCCCGTCCATCGGCGAGGCGATCGAAAGCCCGATCTGCGGCAGGCGCTGCATCAGCAAATCGCGGTTGGCGGCGTAACTGGCCTTGTAACGATCGAGCTCGGCGCCGGCGCTCAAAGCGGCCGTGGCGGCGATCTGGGAAAGCTCGGGCGGGGAAATATAGAGGCTCTGCGCTACCCGCTCGATCGGCCGAACCAGGCGCTCGGGAAGCACCATCCAGCCGATTCGCCAGCCGGTCATGCAATAATATTTAGAGAAGGAGTTGATGACGATCGCCTCGTCGGTCAGCTCCAGCGCACTCGCCTCCTCGCCGGCGAAGGTCAGCCCGTGGTAGATTTCATCGGAGATGAAAGCGATGGATTGGGCCGCGCAGTAATCCGAAAGCGCCTCCAGCCCCTCGCGGCCGGTCACCGTGCCAGTCGGATTGGCGGGGCTTGCAAGCAGCACGCCTTTCAGCCTCATGCCGCTTTCCTTCTGCGCCGCTTCGAGGCTTTGCGGCGTCAGGGTGAAGTGGGTCTCGGCCGTTACCGGCACTTCGAGGACCTTCAGGCCCAGCGCGCCGAGGATATTGCGATAGGCGGGATAACCGGGTCTTGCGATCGCCACCGCATCGCCGGCATCGAAGAGCGACAGGAAGGCGAGATTGAAGCCGGCCGAGGAACCTGTGGTGATGGCGATGCGCTTGGGATCAATCTCCAGGCCGTGGCGATCCTTGTAGTGCCAGGCGAGCGCCGATTTAAGCCGTGCCGTCCCCAGCGCATCGGTATAACCGATCCGACCTTCGGCAAGGGCTGCGCGCGCCGCTTCGAGGGCCGCTAGAGGCGCCGGATGCGAAGGCTGGCCAACCGCCATCGAGATCACGGGATGGCCGGCCGCACGCCGCTTCGTCGCCTCCGCCAGGACGTCCATGGCGTGAAAAGGCTCGACTTCGCTGCGTTTCGATATGGAAAACAAGATCGTTTCTCGCTTAGCTTCTGCAATCACGGCCCGACAATTGCCGCATTAATCGGCTCATCACAATCCCGCGAGGGCCGCTCGGGGACGAAAAATTCTGGTTTGAGCAGAACCGAACGCACCGTACCTTGACGCGACGCATTCAAGTCCATTAACCCGGCGACGGTCTTTTCGATGAAGAGACGACCATATCGCCGATGACGAGGATATCATGGCATTCTTCCCGAAGACCTTCACCGCACTGGCGCTTGCCGCATCGATCGCCCTTCCGCTTCCGGCGGCAGCGCTCGACGACCAGCAGAAGAAGGAGTTCGGCGAATTCATCAAGCAATACCTGATCGAGAACCCCGAGATCATGCTGGAAGTTCAGGATGCGCTGCAGAAGAAGCAGGAGGCCCAGCGGTCGGTTAAGGCCAATATGGCGATCGAAGAGAACGCCACCGACATCTTCGAATCGAAGAACGACGTCACGCTCGGCAATCCCAAGGGCGACGTCACTGTGGTCGAATTCTTCGATTATAATTGCAGCTACTGCCGCCATGCGCTTCCCGACATGCAGGCGATGCTGAAGAAGGACAAAAACGTCCGTTTCGTCCTCAAGGAATTCCCGATCCTCGGGCCGGATTCAGTCGCCGCCCACAAGGTGGCAGACGCCTTCCGCAAGCTCGCACCGGAGAAATATGCCGATTTCCACGTCGCCCTTCTCGGCACCGAAGGCCGCGCCTCCGACGAAACAGCGGTCGCGGTCGCCGCTTCGCTCGGCGTCAGTGAGGACAAGATCCGCGCCGAGATGGCAAAGAGCCCGAATGACGGTATAGTCCAGGCGACCTACCAGCTCGCCTCCAGTCTCGGCATCAGCGGCACGCCCTCCTATGTGATCGGCAGCGAACTGGTGCCCGGCGCCGTCGGGCTCGACGATCTCGAAGCCAAGGTCAAGAACATGCGCAGCTGCGGCAAGACCGCCTGCTGAGCAAACCAGTCGCCAGCCAGCAGCCCATCAAATCGCCAAAATCGAAGTGTTTCAACCATGTGGACAAATGTGGCACGATTGCCGCTGGCCAATCCGTAAGGGCTTTCATTCAGCCTTCGCGGAGTCTATAGGTTGCCGTCGTACATTTTACGGAACATTCGATGACGCAAACGATTTTTGTCCTGAACGGCCCCAACCTGAACATGCTGGGCAAACGAGAGCCCGGCATTTATGGCGGCAAGACGCTCAGGGACATCGAGGTAGATTGCAAGGCTGCAGGCCGCGAACTCGGCCTCGATATCGACTTCCGTCAGAGCAACCACGAAGGCACGCTCGTCGACTGGTTCCATGAGGCCGACGAAAAGGCCGTCGGCGTTGCCATCAATGCAGGCGCCTATACGCATACATCGGTCGCGCTGCATGATGCGATCCGCGCTATCTCCATTCCCGTCGTCGAGCTCCACATATCCAACGTGCATGCACGGGAAGAATTCCGCCACAAGTCGATGATCGCGCCGGCATGCAAAGGCGTGATCTGCGGCTTCGGGCCTCACAGCTACATCCTGGCGCTCCACGCGCTGAAGAACATCACGGCATAAGAATAAGACAGGGCAACACCATGGCTGAAAAGAAATCGGGTATCGACCAGGCACTGATCCGCGATCTCGCCAATATTCTCAACGAAACGGATCTGACGGAGATCGAGGTCGAGCAGGACGACCTGCGTATCCGCGTATCGCGTGCAGGCACGCCGCAATATGTTCAGGCGCCGATTGCGGCACCGGCCTTTGCCGCGCCCGCTGCGGCAGCCGCTGCCGCGCCAGCCGCAGCTCCCAGCCGCAACCCGGCCAATGTCGTCAATGCACCGATGGTGGGCACCGTCTATATGGCGCCGGCGCCGGGCGCGCGTCCCTTCATCGAAGTCGGCGCGACCGTCAAGGAAGGCCAGACGCTGATCATCATCGAAGCGATGAAGACAATGAACCAGATTCCCTCACCGAAGTCAGGCAAGGTGACCGAAATCCTCGTCGATGACGGACATCCCGTCGAATACGGCCAAGCCCTCGTCGTCATCGAATAGGCCGATGCCCATGATTTCGAAAATCCTCATCGCCAATCGCGGGGAAATCGCCCTTCGCGTGCTCCGGGCTTGCAAAGAGCTCGGCATCGCCTGCGTCGCGGTTCATTCCACCGCCGACGCCGATGCCATGCATGTGCGCCTTGCCGACGAAAGTGTCTGCATCGGACCGCCCTCCTCGCGCGAGAGCTATCTCAACATCCACCAGATCGTTGCCGCCTGCGAGATCACCGGCGCCGATGCCGTGCATCCGGGCTACGGCTTTCTGTCGGAGAATGCCAAGTTTGCCGATATCCTCGAAGCCCACGGCATCACCTTCATCGGGCCGACGGCCGACCATATCCGCATCATGGGCGACAAGATCACCGCCAAGACGACGGCGCTGGAACTCGGCATTCCCGTCGTTCCGGGCTCGGACGGCGAAGTGAAGACCGAAGAGGATGCGCTGAAGACGGCCGCCGAAATCGGCTATCCGGTGCTGATCAAGGCAACGGCCGGCGGCGGCGGCCGCGGCATGAAGGTCGCCAAGAGCGAGGCCGACGTGATCGAAGCATGGTCGACGGCACGCACGGAAGCGGCAGCCGCCTTCGGCAACGATGCCGTCTACATGGAAAAATATCTCGGCAAGCCGCGCCATATCGAAATCCAGGTATTCGGCGACGGCGAGGGCAATGCCATCCATCTCGGCGAGCGCGACTGCTCGCTGCAGCGCCGCCATCAGAAGGTCTGGGAAGAGGCGAATTCGCCGGCACTCAACGTTGAGCAGCGCATGAAGATCGGCCAGGTCTGCGCCGACGCCATGAAGAAGCTGAAATATCGCGGCGCCGGCACGATCGAATTCCTTTACGAAAACGGCGAGTTCTATTTCATCGAAATGAACACCCGCCTGCAGGTGGAGCATCCGATCACCGAAGCGATCACCGGCATCGACCTCGTGCATGAGCAGATTCGCGTCGCTTCCGGCGGCGGTCTCTCGGTGACGCAGGACGAAGTGCATTTTTCCGGTCACGCCATCGAGTGCCGTATCAATGCCGAGCACCCGCGCACCTTCGTGCCCTCACCCGGTACGATCACGCATTTCCACGCGCCGGGCGGCCTCGGCGTGCGCATCGATTCCGGTGCCTATCAGGGCTACAAGATCCCGCCCTATTACGACAGCCTCATCGGCAAGCTGATCGTGCACGGCCGTACCCGCGTCGAATGCATGATGCGCCTGCGCCGGGCGCTCGACGAATTCGTCGTCGACGGCATCAATACGACGCTGCCGCTGTTCCAGGATCTCGTCTCCAACCAGGATATCGCCAACGGCGATTACGACATCCATTGGCTGGAAGACTACCTCGCCAACACACCGGCGGCATAGGACAGGAATGGCAGGATCGCGCAGGAAGTCACCAGGCATAACCCCTGACATTCTCCTGCGCGCCTATTCCATCGGCCTCTTCCCGATGGCCGAATCCGCCGACGACCCAGAGATCTTCTGGGTCGAACCGGAACTGCGCGGCGTGCTGCCGTTCGACCATTTCCATGTGTCGAAAAGCCTCGCCAAGACGGTGCGCAAGAAACCCTTCGAGATCCGTTTCGATCACGCTTTCGATCAGGTCATCGCTGCCTGTGCGGAGGAGACATCCGGGCGCCCGAGCACCTGGATTAACAGGACGATCAGATCGCTCTACTCGACGCTCTTCGACATGGGCCATGCCCATACCGTCGAAGCCTGGGAAGGCGATGAGCTGGTCGGCGGCCTCTACGGCGTCTCTCTCGGCTCGGCCTTCTTCGGCGAAAGCATGTTTTCGCGCCGGACGGATGCCTCGAAGATCTGCCTCGTGCATCTGGTCGACCGGCTGCGGGAAAGAGGCTTCACCCTGCTCGACACCCAGTTCACCACCGAGCACCTGAAAACATTCGGAGCGATCGACGTTCCGAAGGCAGATTACGCCGCGATGCTTGCTGCGGCGATGGAATCGCCGCACCTGGCTTTCTGACGATCATTATCCAACGGAGGTTTGATCGAGCGGGACAATCCTCCGAGATGATCCTGCGGATAGCACATGAGGATCAGGCGCAATAGGAGATGCCAGCCTAACGAAGATGCAGCTATCTCACCTTGGCACCGTCAGGAGCCGGGACATCCGAGTTTGCCTTGCAATCCTTCAGCCAGACGTCATAGATCGGGTGCTCGACGGCGTTGAGGCCGGGGCTGGCGGCGAACATCCAGCCGGTGAAGATGCGGCGGATCTTGCGGTCGAGGGTGATCTCGTCGACCTCAACGAAACCGTCGATCTTCTGTGCTTCCGACTGGTCGCGCGAATAACAGGCCTTCGGTGTCACCTGCAGCGCACCGAACTGTACCGTCTCATTGACATAGACGTCGAAGGTCGTGATGCGGCCAGTGATCTTGTCGAGGCCGGAAAAGACGGCAACCGGATTTTCGATGCGTGCGGCATGTGCCGCAACTGGCGGAAGCAGGGCCGAGAGCGCCAGCAGCGATCCGGCGGCACGCAGGACCATGTTCCGCGTGAAGAGCTTCATATGTACCCGTCTCCAGACATTTTCAGTTCACGGCCGCGGTCAAGCGCGGCCAACCTGCGGGTAAAGGTCAATTGTGGCCAAAAGCCGGGTCTTGGGATCGCCCGGTCGAGCCGTCTCAGTTGCCCGGCGTCCAAGCATCGTAATCGCCTGTGACGCGCGGACGTTCGCCCGGAACGGCGATAGAGCCGGGCGGACGATAGGCCTGCGGCGAACCGGTATGGTTGGGCCGGTGTGGCTTCTGCCAATCCTTGGCGACGTAGCTCTCCTTGGACGGGGGAACATCGGTGCGATGATGCATCCAGCCATGCCAACCCGGCGGAATGGCGGAAGCTTCGGCATAACCCTTGTAGATCACCCAGCGCTTCGGCAGACCGTAGGAAGACATGCCGCCTTCGTAGTAGACGTTGCCGAATTCATCCTCGCCGACGCGCTTGCCAAAACGCCAGGTCGCAAAACGCGTGCCCATCGTCTGACCGTTCCACCAGGTAAAGGTCTGAACCAGAAGATTCCACATGTCTTTTCCTTGTGCCCGCCAGATGCGAGCCAAACCAGAATTCGTTTCCTCGCTTATGCCGTCGCCAAGCCGAATTGTCCAGCGATTCCGCGACAGTCACGGGTCATTTCAAAGCCATCTTGAAGCCCAGATGCGAGGGCTTGAAGCCCAGCCTTTCATAGAAACGATGGGCATCCTTGCGTACTGCATTCGAGGTCAACGCTACCCGCCCGATACCGCGGCCTTTTGCCTCGGCAATGGCGAATTCGATCATCAGTCCGCCGACCCCCTGCCCGCGCATATCGGCGCGTGTCTGCACCGCCTCGATAATCATCGCCGAGGAGCCGCGGCCGGTGAGCGACGTCGTCACCATCGTCTGAAACGTACCGACGACCTCGGCGCCACGCTCTGCGACGTAAAGCGTCTGGTCGGGCGAGGCCTCGATGACGGCGAAGGCCCTGAGATAATCGGGAAAGGCTTCAGCTTCCGTGGTATCGCCGTGACCGCCGAGTGCATCGGCGGCAAACATCGCCACGAGTGCCGGCAGGTCGTCCTTGCGAGCTTCACGGATATTCAAATCTTGTGGCATCACACTTTTCTACCTATGTAAAAATCGGACGATGATTGTTGCGGAAGGAAAAAGACGGATGTTCTTGAGCGATATCCGTGAGATCGGATACTCCGCCAGGGATATTCGGCTTAGAATTGCACTATCAACACTGGTGATAATTGTCTTCGGCTTCTGGATTTTCGATAGGACATTGAATTCGTTTTTCCTGTCTCTCCTCTTTGGGCCGCCAATTGCGTACTACCTATTTTGCAATCTTTATGTCCTGATCTTTTCATCCAATAAGATGATCATTGCGATAGGCCCAAATGGCTTCAAAGATCTTCGGCTAATGCAAGAATTAATTCCGTGGCCGGCAGTCGCACGCATCGAGGCCGCGGCACCCACGCTGGCGCAAAGGATTTTGCGAACAATTTTTCTGGTTCTGGGCAACCTGTTGTCCGCATCGCCGGGAACGGACGCAGAAGGCACCGGAGATACAATCGCTGTCTGGTGCCGACCAGACGGCATTCAGGGTCGCAAACCGATGTTCTCATTATTCCGTACCGCACGTGCCACGAATGATCTTCGGCAACTGCGCATCGAAACGAGTGGTCTTACCGTCAGCAAGGAGCGCCTGATGCAACTGCTCCAGACCTACCACACCCACCACAAGGCACTCAACGATACAGGCGTTTAACCCGCCAAGCGCTTCTCCAACACCAACGCCGGAATGCCGGATTGTCCGGCCCCGTCATTCTCGTTGCGACCGATCTCGGTGAAGCCATGCGTGCGATAGAAGGCGATCGCCGCGGCATTCTGCGGTTCGACTTCGAGGCGCATGATCTCCGCATCGGGAAAGCAGGTTTCGAGCTCGGCGAAGATATCGCGGCCGATACCCTGGCGCTGCAGCGCCGGCCGGACATAGAGGAGATGCAGCATGACCGTCTTCGTCAATTGCTGCGACATTGCCGCATAACCCATGCCGCCGATATTGCTGCCGTCATCGGCAACGAGGAATTCGGCATCCTTTCGCACCAGCCGCGTCTTCAGCGCCGCCGGCGAAAAGAGATGGACGATCAGATCCTCCACCTTGGCTCTGCCATGCAGGCCGTCATAGGTGGCATGAAAGCTCTCCACCAAGAGGGCGCGCACCTTCTCCAGGTCGCGCTCGCCGGCGGTGCGGACGAAATACACCGCTTACTCCTCGATGCCGAGTTTCGCCTTGACGAGGGCCTGGACAGCCTGCGGATTGGCCTTGCCGCCGGTCGCCTTCATCACCTGGCCAACGAACCATGCGGCCATGGTCGGCTTCGCCTTGACCTTTTCCACCTGATCGGGATTGGCGGCGATGATCTCGTCCACGGCCTTTTCGATCGCGCCGGTATCCGTCACCTGCTTCATGCCGCGCGCCTCGACGATCTCGGCGGGATCGCCGCCCTCGTTGAGCACGATCTCGAAGAGATCCTTGGCGATCTTGCCGGATATGGTTCCCGCCTTGATGAGATCGATGATGGCGCCGAGCTGGGCCGGCGAAACCGGCGTCTGCTCGATGTCCTTGCCTGTGCGGTTCAGTGCGCCAAGCAGATCGTTGATCACCCAGTTGGCGGCCGTCTTGCCGTCACGGCCTGCGGCGACGGCTTCGAAATAATCGGCGATTGCTTTTTCGGAAACGAGCACCGAGGCGTCGTAGATCGACAGGCCGAGCTCGCGCACGAAGCGCTCCTTCTTGTCGTCGGGCAATTCCGGCAGATCGGCTTCGAGCGCCTTGATGAAGGCATCGTCGAATTCGAGCGGCAGCAGGTCCGGATCGGGGAAATAACGATAGTCGTGCGCATCCTCCTTGGAGCGCATCGAGCGCGTCTCGCCCTTGTTCGGGTCGAAGAGGCGGGTCTCCTGATCGATCTTGCCACCGTCCTCCAGAATGCCGATCTGGCGACGGGCTTCATATTCGATCGCCTGGCCGATGAAACGGATGGAGTTGACGTTCTTGATTTCGCAGCGCGTGCCGAAATCCTCGCCCGGACGGCGGACGGAGACGTTGACGTCGGCGCGCATCGAGCCCTCGTCCATGTTGCCGTCGCAGGTGCCGAGATAACGCACGATCGAGCGCAGCTTGGTCATATAGGCCTTGGCCTCGTCGGACGAGCGCATGTCGGGCTTGGAGACGATCTCCATCAGGGCAACGCCGGAACGGTTGAGATCGACATAGGACATGGTCGCGTGCTGGTCATGCATCGACTTGCCGGCATCCTGTTCCAGATGCAGGCGCTCGATGCCGATCTCGATATCCTCGAACTGGCCCTGGCGGTCCGGCCCGAGTGAAATGACGATCTTGCCCTCGCCGACGATCGGATCCTTGAACTGCGAGATCTGATAGCCCTGCGGCAGGTCGGGATAGAAATAGTTCTTGCGATCAAACAGGGAGCGCTTGTTGATTTGGGCTTTCAGGCCGAGGCCGGTGCGAACGGCCTGCCTGACACATTCCTCGTTGATGACGGGCAGCATGCCGGGCATGGCGGCGTCGACCATCGAGACATTCGAATTCTGCGGCTTGCCGAATTCCGTCGAGGCGCCGGAGAAGAGCTTCGAATTGGACAGGACCTGGGCATGGACTTCCATGCCGACGATGACTTCCCAGTCGCCGGTGGCGCCGGGGATGAAGCGTTTCGGATCAGGCGTGCGGACGTCGACAAGGGTCATCTGATGCTCTTTGCAGGCTGTTCTTTTCCACTGGTGAGGTAAAGGAAATGGCGTGCCGGTGCAAGGCTTTCGCCATGGCGCGCATCGCGGTTTTGCCGTCCATTAACGGAGCCGCGGTAGGGTTCCCCTATGACGATGATCGATATTATCAAATGGGCCTTGCTGTTTCTGGCGCTGAACCTCTTGGTGTTCTCGATCTATTTCTTCGACAAGCAGGCGGCGCGCCACGGCAGGCGGCGCATCAGTGAGCGCACGCTTCTCATGCTGGCGCTGATCGGCGGCAGCCTTGGCGCGGTGGCGGCACAGCAGCTGTTGCGGCACAAGACGAGAAAGGAGCCGTTCCGGTCAATCCTGGCGGCGATCCTGATCCTGCATGGCGCACTGATTGCTATCCTGGCCTTCGTGCCGCAATGGAGCCTTCTGCTTCCTCAGGACTTTTGAAGCGTCAGAATTCCTGCCCATATCCACCTTGGCCGTCCGAAACGAGCTGTTTCGTCAGTCCGACGGAGGGTACGTCGCGATCAAGCTTCGGATTGTAGGCGACGGAGAGCCAGTGGATGCTATAGCCGTGCTTCTGAAAAAAGCCGATCGCCTCGCTGTTGCCGGAATGGGTCTGCATCCCCGCCTTCTCGAAGCCCTGATCGGCGATCTCCTTTTCGATGCGGACGAGAAGGGCCGAACCGAGGCCCTGGCGGTTGAAGGCGGGATCGATCCAGAAATCCGAGATGGTTTCGTCCAATCCCTCGCGCGCTGCCCAGCCTGCGACCTGGCCGTTCTGCTCGACGACGGTGATGGTCAGCCAGTCGTTTTCCACGAAGTTCCGGAAGGCGTTGCGCGCTGCATCGATCATCGCGTCCGATTCGCCGATCGACGCCATCGCCTTTTGCCAGGCTCTCAGCCCGATCTCGCTCAATAGCTCCGCTTCACCGTCGCGGGCATTGCGAATGTGGATCAACGACACCTCCGCGTTACCCCTCAACTAGACCATTGAGTCGCGGATTTTACCAGTAGCTCCAACGGGATGATCGACCGAAACCGCGGTTTTCGACTGGTTTTGCTCGGCAAACACGCTCTTGACCGAATTTCCCGGGCTGAATAATAGGTCTTATCGAGGTGTTTTATGTTGAGCCTGCCTGAGACCCGGTAAAGGCCCTGCCCGCAAGTTCGCTTGCGCGCATGGGCCCGAAAAAAACGAAGCCCTGACGTTCGAATGAGCGCCAGATCGTTTTTGTGCGCCCTACCGGGCGCGATACCGGATCTCAACACATGGACATTTCTCGCACGGAGCAGCGCATCCTGCATCTCATGGCCCAAGGCGCCCGCATTGAAATTACCCGCGACGACGACAGGAAAATCGAGGCGGTCAGTTGCGTCACTCGCGACGGCTGGCTCTATCCCGGCGTCGACCTCGATCTCTTCCGCAGGCTGAAGCGTCTGAAGGCAATCAAGTCCTCAGGCGGCCACCCCTACCGGATCACCGAAAGAGGGCTGAGGTTGGTCAGGTCGCAGCTGAACAACAGGTAATAGCGGCATCCCCGATCGCGTCTCGAACGGGCGCGATCGGGGGTATCGCCTCAAGCCTTTGCAGAGAGTTCCGCCCGCATCGCCGACCACTCGTCAGCTATCGTGCCCGTGCCGCGCGCCTTGCCGGCGCGGCGATACCAGTAATCGGCGTTCCAGTCATCGCCCTCGATGCGATGGCAAAGCGCGTGGCCCCAGTCGAACGGTTGTTCGCCTTCGTGGCGCTGGCAGATGTCGTGGACCGCCTGCCAATCCGCGCCCATGGTGAAACCGCCGGCAGCGAGGCGATCAACTGCCTCGATCAATTGCGCAAGATCATTGCTGGCCATAAAACCTTCTCCTGGTTCCGGCTATCAATCAGTCAAGCATGCGGCAAAGCCGACGGCGCCGACCGCTTCGTGGTCGGCAGCCGCTATCTTTCGGATCGTTAGGTCCATTACCACCACTTGGCCGGCGTAAACCGGCCGGCTGCCCGCTCGATGACGTGGGCGGTCTTGAAGAGGGTTTCTTCATCGAAGGGCTTGCCGATCAGCTGCAGGCCGAGCGGCAGGCCCTTATGGTCGAGGCCGGCCGGCACGGCGATGCCGGGCAGGCCCGCCATGTTGACCGTCACCGTGAAGATGTCGTTCAGATACATTTTCACCGGATCGGCGGCGAGGTTCTCATCGGCAACGCCAAAAGCAGACGACGGCGTTGCCGGCGTCAGGATGGCATCGACGCCGGCGTCGAATGCGAGTTCGAAATCGCGCTTGATCAGCGTGCGCACCTTCTGGGCGCGGATGTAATAGGCATCATAATAACCGGCCGACAGCACATAGGTGCCGATCATGATGCGGCGCTTGACTTCCTTGCCGAAGCCCGCGGCACGCGTCTTCTCATACATGTCGACGATATCCTTGCCGTCGACGCGCAGGCCGTAGCGCACGCCGTCGTAACGCGCGAGGTTCGAGGATGCCTCGGCGGGAGCGACGATGTAATAGGCCGGAAGGGCGTATTTGGTGTGCGGCAGCGAGATGTCGACGATCTCGGCGCCGGCATCCTTCAGCCAGGCGATGCCCTGGCGCCAGAGCGTCTCGATCTCATCCGGCATGCCATCGACACGGTATTCGTTCGGAATGCCGATCTTCATGCCCTTCAGCGATTGGCCGAGAGCTGCTTCGTAATCCGGCACCGGCAGATCTACCGATGTCGTGTCCTTTGCGTCGACGCTTGCCATCGACTTCAAAAGAATCGCGGCATCGCGTACGTCGCGGGCGATCGGGCCTGCCTGGTCGAGCGAAGAGGCGAAGGCGACGGTGCCCCAGCGCGAGCAGCGGCCATAGGTCGGCTTGATGCCGACGGTGCCGGTGAAGGCGGCCGGCTGGCGGATCGAGCCGCCGGTATCGGTCGCGGTTGCGCCGGCGCAAAGATGCGCGGCGACGGCTGAAGCCGAGCCACCCGACGAGCCGCCGGGCACGAGCTGCTGGTTGGAGCCCGCGGCACGCCAGGGATTGATCACCGCGCCGTAATGCGAGGTCTCGTTGGAGGAGCCCATGGCGAACTCGTCCATGTTCAGCTTGCCGAGCATGACGGCGCCGTCATCCCAGAGGTTCTGCGTCACGGTCGATTCATAACGCGGCTCGAAACCATCGAGAATGTGGCTGCAGGCCTGGGTGTGAACGCCGACGGTGGCAAAGAGATCCTTGATGCCGAGCGGAATGCCTTCGAGTTCGCCTGCCTTGCCGGCGGCGATGCGCTCGTCGGAGTTCTTCGCCATGACGCGGGCGAGATCCGGCGTGACCTTGATATAGGCGTTAAGCCGGCCATTGGCCGCATCGATCGCCGAGATATAGGCTTCGGTCAGTTCGATCGCGGTGATTTCCTTGGCGCGCAGCTTCTGGCGGGCTTCGGCAATGGTCAGGCTGGTAAGTTCGCTCATCGTGTTTTCGCTTCAGATCTGGAATGGCAACAGGGTCGGAAAGAGGCTTCGAAGCCTTATTCAACGACTTTCGGCACCAGGAAAAAATTGTGGTCGGTGACGGGCGCATTGGCGACGATATCGGCTGCCTTGCTGCCGTCGGTCACCTCATCGGTCCGCTTCTTCATCGCCGTCGGGGTCACCGACGTCATCGCCTCGACGCCGTCGACATTCACTTCGGAGAGTTGCTCGACGAAGCCAAGGATGCCGTTCAGCTCGCCGACCATGCGATTTGCCTCGTCCTCGGAGACGGCAATACGGGCAAGGCGGGCGACGCGCTTCACGGTGGCAAGATCGACGGACATGGCATTCTCCGGATAGGATTTTTCCTACCCGCTATAAAGGCCATGTCCGCCGTGTGCAACGGGATTTCGTCAGATCGACAGGCTCTCGGAAGGCCTGATCGCCTTCACATCCGTCTTCGATCCGTCCATGCCGGCAACGAATTTTTCAGCCGTCTGGTCGATGATCGGAAAGGTGCCGTAGTGGCAGGGGATCGCGGTCTTGAAGTTGAAATAGCGCCGGCAGGCAAGTGCTGCCACAGCGCCGCCCATGGTGAAGCGGTCGCCAACCGGCACGAAGCCGATATCAGGCTGGTGCAATTCGTTGATCAGCGCCATGTCGGAGAAGATGTCGGTATCGCCCATGGCAAGGATCGAGGCTTCGTCGTCGAAATGCAGCATCAGGCCGTTGGCGTTGCCGAGCGCATGCGAGACGCCGTCCTCGGTGATCTGGGCGGAGGAGTGCAGCGCATTGGTGAAAGTTGCCGAGAAGCTGCCGAGCGCGATCGTGCCGCCGGTATTGCCCATCTCGATCTTGTCGACGCCCTTGGAGCCGAGCCAGGCGGCGAGATCGGCATTGGCGAGAACCACGGCACCGGTTTCCTTGGCGAGTGCCACGGTATCGCCGACATGATCGCCATGGCCATGCGTCAACAGGATGTGGGTGATGCCGGCGGACACATCCTTGATATCCTGGCCGGAAAAGGAGGCGTTATAGCTGAGGAATGGATCGAGCAGGATCTTCGCCTTTGATGTCTCGATGCGGAAGGCGGAATGGCCGAGCCAGGTGATCTTCATGAAATGTCTCCTTTATTACGTGATGCAAAGCCAGTTTCGATGCCACATCAAAGAATGAGAGCATGATGTCGTCCGAAAACCGCTCACACTTTTCGGCGTCATGCCCTAAGGACATATCTTATGCGGCCGCAAAGAAAAGCGGCGGCGACTTCAATTTGTTTTGACGGGATGAAACGGCGATGACGGTGCTGACAATCGAGGAAATGGCCGAGACGCTTGCCCCGCGACAGGCGATTGCCGGCCTCGATCTCGGCACCAAAACAATCGGGCTTTCGATGTCCGATCTCGGGCGGCGTTTCGCCACGCCGCGCACGGTGATCCGCCGCGTCAAGTTCACCATCGATGCCCAGGCGCTGCTGGATTTCGCGACGGCGGAAAAGGTCGCAGGCTTCATCATCGGCCTGCCGATGAACATGGATGGATCGGCGGGTCCGCGCGTGCAGGCAACGCGCGCCTTCGTGCGCAACATGGAGCAGAAGACGGCGCTGCCCTTTGTCTATTGGGATGAGCGGCTTTCGACGGTTGCGGCCGAACGGACGTTGCTCGAAATGGACGTCTCGCGCGCCAAGCGGGCCGAACGGATCGATTCGGCCGCGGCAAGCTTCATCCTTCAGGGCGCGCTCGACAGGCTTTCCTTGCTGGCAAGGTCTGATGGAGACGAATTCAGCGCCTGACG
This sequence comes from Rhizobium indicum, assembly GCF_005862305.2. Lineage (NCBI taxonomy): Bacteria > Pseudomonadati > Pseudomonadota > Alphaproteobacteria > Hyphomicrobiales > Rhizobiaceae > Rhizobium > Rhizobium indicum. The sequence continues at coordinate 575,942 of NZ_CP054021.1, forward strand.
CGCCCTCCACCAGCCGATGATCGACTTGCGCTTCCGGAAGGCCAGGATGGCGAAGACGACGAGGCTGTCGACTGCGATCGCGCGCGCAACGAGCGGCGGGATGGTCTCCGGTGGAATGCCGAGCGCCTTGCCGTAAAGCTCGAAGGTCAGGTCATGGACCTGCCGGCTCAGCATGAAGATGCCGAAACTCATGTCGTAATAGGAGAGCCAGTACCATCCGCCCAGAAAGACGATGGGGCCGGCCCAGAAGATCAGAAACCACTTCATGCGGCCTCTCCTCCATGCTTGCGCGCGACGGGCAGATCGAGGGAGACCAACCAGGTCGACGATGCCATGATGCAAAGCACCAGCGTCGGAATTGCGATATCCACCGCCAGGACTGCGAAAAACATCATCGCCGTCACCAGAAACGCGGCTTTAGCGATCTTGGTTCCCATGGGCGTCAACTCGGGCTCTACTCATACATCTCTGCTCACCGCCACACTGTCGGGTTAACCACCCCCATGCAACGTAAACCATTTGTTAAGGTTAACGCAGGCCCCGCCCCCCGTGGATGAGCCAGGTATCAGCCGTAGACGCCACGCACGATGCGCTTCAGCGCCGTTGCCGCCTTCTCCCAGTCCTTGGGTGTTTTCAGCGACAGGCCGGCGCACTGCCCGCCGGCTGCGGCGGCGAGCACAAGGTGCTGGATCGCGGCGATGACGACGGCGTTGACGGCTGCCGCATCCACCCCCTTCGGCGGCGCCAGCGAGCCGCGCATGCGCTCGAGCCACAAGGCGAGCGCCTTCGAACGCGCCTCGGACAAGCGCCTCACCTGCTCGGTGTTTTCCGATATCTCCCAGGCGAGGATGCGGCGCATCAGCGGATCGTTTCTCAAGGCGTCGAGGAGTAGAAGCGACAGCCGCTCCATCAGGTCGCCATAGGTGAGCAGGAACATGCCGCCGGCGTCTTCCGGAATGCGATCCTTCACCCATGTGCCGAGATCGGCGCCGATCGCCTCGACCAAACCGTCGAGGCCGCCATAGTAACGATAGATCAGCTGCTTGTCGCAACCGGCGCGGCGGGCGACCGCATTGATGCCGAAGTTCTGGAAGCCTTCCTCGGCGAGCAGCCCCTTGGCGGCGGCAAGGATGGCGCGCTCGGTGGCGCCGCGATCCCGCACCCGCCGTTCCGGCCCCTCGCCGGTCCCGGGTGAATTTTCAAGATTTACGGCTTCATTCAGCATGATCGACCCTTCCCCACTGTCACCAATCGGTGAGTAGCGGCGAGACTTCACGCAATCAATCCTATCCCTTTGGGAAGATTGTGGATATTCCAGCCGGACCGTTGATTGTTCGTCGAACGGATGCGGAAGGCTGCACGTTGGGCGGATCGGATCCGCTCAGAAATCTCGTCCTGGCGGTTGATCGTGATGGACGAACCCGGCATAGCTACATTATGAACAAATCTAACAATCTCCGCTAAGGCCCTGCAATGGTGAACTATATCGAAGCCTCTACTGCGCCCCCGAAGAATACGGGCGCCATCCGGCTTTATGACGCGCAAGCATTCGAGGGCATGCGCAAGGCATGCCAGCTGACCGCGCGCTGCCTCGATGCGCTTGCCGACATCGTCAAGCCCGGCCTGCTGACCGATGAGATCGACAGGTTCGTCTTCGATTTCGGCATGGATCACGGCGCCTATCCGGCCACGCTGAACTATCGCGGTTATACCAAATCGACCTGCACCTCGATCAACCACGTCGTCTGCCACGGCATTCCGAACGACAAGCCGCTACGTGATGGCGATATCGTCAATATCGACGTCACCTTCGTGCTCGACGGATGGCACGGCGATTCCAGCCGGATGTATCCCGTCGGCGTCGTCAAGCGTGCTGCCGAGCGGCTGCTCGAAGTGACCTATGAATCGCTGATGCGCGGCATTGCCGCCGTCAGGCCCGGCGCCCGCACCGGCGCGATCGGCGAGGCGATCCAGACCTATGCAGAGGCCGAGCGCTGTTCGGTGGTGCGCGATTTCTGCGGCCACGGTGTCGGCCGGCTGTTCCACGATTCGCCGAATATCCTGCATTACGGCCGCGCCAATGAGGGGCCGGAGCTGCGCGAAGGCATGATCTTCACCATCGAGCCGATGATCAACCTCGGCCGGCCACATGTGAAGGTGCTGGCCGACGGCTGGACAGCGGTCACTCGCGACCGCTCGCTGTCGGCGCAGTATGAACATACCGTCGGCGTCACCTCCGATGGCTGCGAGATCTTCACGCTGTCGCCGGGTGGGCTCGACCGCCCCGGCCTGCCGTCACACAACGGGTGACGGTCCGATGGCGAAGGGCCCCGTTTCGACATCTTCCGACGACGAGCTGCCTTTCCCAACGCAAGAGTCCCTTGCCGCCGACGAACGCTCGTTCTTTGGCGGACGGCCGCAAAAGCCGTCCGCGCCGAATGCCAGGACCGCCCTGCCCGCCTCGCTCGCCGGCCCTGAGCATTATCACGGCCATCGCGAGCGGTTGCGTGACCGCTTCCGGGAGCTCGGCGACACCGCGCTGGCCGACTACGAAATCCTCGAACTGCTGCTTTTCCGCCTGATCCCGCGGCGCGACACCAAGCCGATCGCCAAGGCACTGATCGAGCGGTTCGGCTCGCTCTCCGGCGTCTTCGGTGCGCCTCAGGCGCTGCTGATGGAGGTTAAGGGCGTCGGCGAGGCCGTGGCGCTCGACCTGAAGCTGATCTCGACTGTCGCCCACCGGACGCTGAAGAGCGAACTCAGGAGCAAACAGGTCCTGTCCTCGTGGTCTTCGGTCATCCAATATTGCCATGCCGCCATGGCGCACGAGACCCGCGAACAGTTCCGCATCCTTTTCCTCGACAAGCGCAATGTGCTGATCGCCGACGAGGTGCAGGGCCGCGGTACGGTCGACCATACGCCGGTCTATCCGCGCGAGGTGGTCAAACGCGCGCTCGAGCTTTCGGCAACGGCGATGATCCTGGTGCACAACCACCCCTCCGGCGACCCGACGCCATCGCGCGCCGACATCGACATGACGAAGGTGATCATCGATGCCGCCAAGGCGCTCGATATCACCGTCCACGACCACGTCATCATCGGTAGGGACGGCCATGTCAGCCTGAAGGGGCTGAAGCTGATCTGAACAAACTCACGAGTATGATCGCCGACGAGATGCAGCCCCGGCGCGTCGACCATGCCCCGGTCCATCCCGCGAGAAGACTGAGGAATGCTGGAGTTGACAGCAGTCGGTGGTGCGGGATTGTATGCAGTCGTGCACCACCACAGCCTGGACAATGCCCGCCCGAATACCGAGAAGATGAGGCTCCATGACGATCCGCAGCGGCAACACCGATCGATCGACCCGGCTCTGCCGCGACATACTCTGCCTCGATGACTTTGAAATAAAGGCGCGGCGACATCTGCCAAAGCCCCTGTTCGGCTATATCGCAGGCGCAACCGAGACCAATGCATCGCTGCGGCATAACGCAGAAGCTTTCCAGGCCTATGCCTTCCGGCCTCGTGTCCTTCGGGACGTCTCGAAACGCAGTACCGAGACGAGCCTCTTCGGCAAGACCCATGCCGCGCCATTCGGCATCGCGCCGATGGGTATCAGCGCGCTGATGGCCTATCGAGGTGACATCGTGCTCGCGCAAGGAGCGGATCAATCGGGAATCCCGATGATCATAAGCGGTTCATCGCTTATCCCTTTGGAAGAGATCGCTGCGGTTTCGCCGCAAGCATGGTTTCAGGCCTATCTCCCCGGCGAACCCGACCGTATCGACGCTCTCATCGATCGCGTCGGCGCGGCCGGCTTGCAGACACTTCTGCTGACCGTGGACACAGCCACGCTGCCAAATCGTGAAAACAATGTAAGGGCCGGGTTTTCGACGCCTCTGCGTCCCGGCCTCCGCCTGGCATGGCAGGGCATCTCGCACCCGCGCTGGACCACCGACACATTCCTGCGCACGATCGTCCGGCACGGCATTCCGCATTTTGAAAATTCCTATGCCACAAGGGGCGCGCCGATCATCTCCTCGAATGTGACGCGCGATTTCGGCAGGCGCGACCATCTCAACTGGAACCATCTGGAGCGGATACGCAACAGGTGGTCCGGCAAACTCGTGGTCAAGGGGATCATGCATCCTGACGACGCGGCGCGGGCTGTCGACACCGGAGCGGATGGCGTGATCGTCTCCAACCATGGCGGCCGCCAGCTCGACGGCACCGCATCTCCCCTTCAGGTCCTTCCGGAGATTGCGTCCCGTGTTGGAGACAGCGTTGCCGTCATGGTCGATGGCGGTTTCAGGCGTGGAACGGACATCATGAAGGCCCTCGCACTCGGGGCCCGTTTCGTGTTCGTGGGCAGGCCGTTCCTTTATGCCGCAGCCGTCGCGGGCCTACCGGGTGTGCTCAAGGCGGCCGATATCCTGAAGACGGAACTGCATAGCAATATGGCGTTGCTCGGCGTCACCAAGGTGGGCGATATTTCCGCGGACTACATCACCCGTGCATGAAAAGTCGTCGAGCCACAGAGCATGGCAAGCGCCCCTGCCGGTGTTCGTCAGCTACGACCCATGGTGTAAAGCTGTTTCTCGCAGGGCTCACTTGCCCGAAAAAGCACCCGTCAGGACCAATCAGGCGGCCGTAAAACAATCTGTAACATTGACCGGCTAACGATGGACGGGCGACATTTTGCGTTGCAATATGATTCCTTTCCAATCCGGGGCTTGATGATGCTTCAGTACGATCTCGTTGTGGTGGGCAGCGGTCCCGCAGGGCGCCGCGGCGCGATCCAGGCGTCAAAACTCGGCAAGAAGGTGCTTGTCATCGAGCAGGGCAAACGCGTCGGCGGCGTGTCCGTGCATACCGGCACCATCCCTTCCAAAACGCTGCGAGAGACTGCGCTTAATCTTTCCGGCTGGCGCGAACGCGGCTTCTACGGCCGGTCTTACCGCGTCAAGGAAGAGATCAGTGCAGATGACCTGCGGCGTCGCCTGCTGATTACGCTGAACCACGAGGTCGAGGTGCTGGAACACCAGTTCGCCCGCAACCGCGTGCAGCATATTCGCGGCAAGGCGAGCTTCATCGATGCGTCGACGCTGCAGGTGATCAAGGATGACGGCGAGACCACGCAGGTCACCGGCGCCAGCGTGCTGCTCGCCGTCGGCACAAAACCGTTCCGCCCCGATTACATGCCCTTCGACGGCAAGACCGTTCTCGACAGCGACGAACTGCTCGACATCCAGGATCTGCCGCGATCGATGGTCGTCATCGGCGCCGGCGTCATCGGCATCGAATATGCGACGATCTTCAGCGCGCTCGACACGGCCGTCACCGTCATCGACCCGAAGACGACAATGCTCGACTTCATCGACAAGGAAATCATCGAGGATTTTACCTATCAGCTGCGCGACCGCAACATGAAGCTGCTGCTCGGCCAGAAGGCCGACAAGGTGGAGAGGCTCGAAAACGGCAAGGTCGAACTGACGCTCGACAGTGGCCGGCGCCTGACGACCGACATGGTGCTTTTCGCCGCCGGCCGCATGGGGGCGACTGATGCGCTGAACCTTCAGGCGATCGGCCTCGAAGCCGACAGCCGCGGCCGTCTCAAGGTCAATCCGGAAACCTTCCAGACATCGGTTGCCAACATCTATGCCGCCGGCGATGTCGTCGGCTTTCCGAGCCTTGCCTCGACCTCGATGGAACAGGGCCGCATCGCCGCCCGCGTCGCGGTCGGCGCGGTCGCCAAGGAGCCGCCGAAATATTTCCCCTATGGCATCTATGCCGTGCCGGAGATTTCGACCTGCGGCCTGACTGAAGAAGAGATGAAGGAGCGCGGTATTCCCTATGAATGCGGCATTGCCCGCTTCCGCGAGACGTCGCGCGGTCATATCATGGGCCTCGACACCGGGCTTCTGAAGCTGATCTTCTCGCTGAAGACCCGCCGCCTGCTCGGCGTGCATATCGTCGGCGAAGGCGCCACCGAGCTGGTGCATATCGGCCAGGCGGTGCTCAACCTCAAGGGCACGGTCGAATACTTCGTCGAGAACACCTTCAACTATCCGACGCTCGCCGAAGCCTACAAGATCGCCGGGCTCGATGCCTGGAACCGGATGGGCGACATCAAGTCGGAGCTCTAAAGTCCGTCGCGTCGTCGAGGGAACGGCCGTCTCAGTCCGGCCGCCAAAACGGAGCCGAATGATATTGCGCATCATTTCCTTGAACGCATGGGGCGGCAGGCTTCATCAAGCGCTGATTGAATATGTGACGGCGGCCGATCCCGACGTGCTGTGCCTGCAGGAGGTTTTGCGCGCACCCGGTACCCACTCGGGCTGGTCGGTCTATCGGGACGGCGATGTCGAATTGCCGCAGCGCTTCAATCTCTTTACCGAGATAAGCACCGCCATGCCCGGCCACGACGGTTTCTTCTGCCCGACCTCGAGAGGCGAGCTTTTCGATGGCGATACCGCCATTGTTGCCGAATTCGGGCTGGCGACCTTCGTGCGCAAAACGCATTCCGTCATCGCCCAAGGGCTGGACTTCGTGCACGGCCGTTTTTCGGCTGATGGCTGGGGCGAACATCCGCGACCGCGAAACGCCCATTGCATCCGTCTCTTCAGCCATGAGTGCGCTTCTACCGTGACCATCGCCCACATGCATGGCCTGCGCGATCCCGCAGGCAAGGGCGACACGGCGGCGCGTGAAAAGCAGGCCGCGGCGCTAGTCGGGCTCATCGAGCGGGTCTGGCCCGGTGACGAAGGGCTCATCGTCTGCGGCGATTTCAACGTGCTGCCTGATAGCGCAACCTTTGCGATTCTCGCCAGACTCGGGCTTTCCGACCTCGTCACCGGAAGCGGCCTTGTAGACACGCGAACCTCCTACTATCTGAAGCAGGGCCGCTTTGCCGACTACATGCTGGTGACGCCAGGGGTGAAGGTTGCCAAATTCGAGGTGGTCGCGGCGCCCGAAGTCTCCGACCATCGCGCATTGCTGCTCGATATCGGGTAGTATATTGAGGAATAATACACTTCGCGAAGCGTTTGCGCGCCGTGCCGTTTTTTTACGCCTTAGTTCGACCTCCTAAATCGCATTGATATGTGGTGCCTGATAGCTGCCTTCAACGCCATTTTGCCTTCGGGCAAAAGCTTCTAAAGAAAGATAGATACTCTTGTCCCATGTCTTGGAAGTTGCGCGCAGACGTTTTCAGCTGATCTTGATCAAGCCGTCGCATTATGACGATGACGGCTACGTCATCCGCTGGTGGCGGGCGATGATCCCCTCCAATTCGCTTGCGGCGCTCTACGGCATTGCCGCCGAATGTGCCGAGCGCAAGGTGCTCGGCGACGATACGGCCATCGACATCACTGTGATCGACGAGACCAATACGCGGATCGATGTCGCCGGACTGCTGGCGCAGTTCAAGCGTCACGACAATTTCGGCATGATTTCGCTCGTCGGCGTCCAGACCAACCAGTATCCGCGCGCCCTCGATATCGCCCGTCCCTTCCGCGATGCCGGCCTGCCGGTTTCGATCGGCGGCTTCCATGTTTCCGGCTGCCTGTCGATGCTGGATGGCAAGGCCGTCGGGCTTGACGCCTGCCGCGACATGGGCATCTCGATGTTTGCCGGCGAAGCCGAGGGCCGGCTCGACATGGTGCTGCGCGACGCCGCCGCCGGCGAGCTGAAGCCGCTCTATAATTTCATGAACGACCTTCCCGGTATCGGCGGCACGCCGGTTCCCTTCCTGCCGAAGGACAATATCCAGCGCACGCTCGGACTCAGCACCAGCTTCGATGCCGGACGTGGCTGTCCCTATCAGTGCTCGTTCTGCACCATCATCAACGTACAGGGACGCAAGTCGCGCTTCCGCTCGGCCGACGACGTCGAAAAGCTGGTGCGGATGAACTGGGCGCAGGGCATCCACAAATTCTTCATCACCGACGACAATTTCGCCCGCAACAAGGATTGGGAAGCGATCTTCGACCGGCTGATCGAGCTCAAGGAGCGGGACGGCATTCCGCTCGGCCTGATGATCCAGGTCGACACGCTCTGCCACAAGATCCCTAATTTCATCGAGAAATCCCGGCGCGCCGGCGTTACTCGCGTCTTCATCGGCCTCGAAAACGTCAATCCGGACAATCTGACCGCCGCCAAGAAAAACCAGAACAAGATCACCGAATACCGCAAGATGCTGCTCGCCTGGAAGGCACAGGGCATCATGACGCTCGCCGGCTATATCCTGGGCTTCCCCGCCGATACGCCGGAATCGATCCGCCGCGACATCACGATCATCCAGGAAGAGTTGCCACTCGACGTCATCGAATTCTTCATCCTGACGCCACTGCCCGGCTCCGAGGATCATCAGGTCCTGTGGAAGAAGGGCGTCGAGATGGATGCCGATCTCAACATCTACGATGTCGAGCATGTCTGCACGGCGCATCCGAAGATGAGCAAGCAGGAATGGGAAGACATCTACCACGAGGCCTGGGCGCTCTATTATTCGCCTGATCATATGAAGACGCTGCTGCGCCGCGCCGTGGCGACCGGCGTACCGCTCGCAAGGCTCGTCAAGGTTCTCGTCTCCTTCGCGACCACTGTGCCGCTGGAAAACGTGCACCCGCTGCAAAGCGGCCTGCTGCGCCTGAAGACGCCGTCGGAGCGGCGCCCGGACCTGCCGCGCGAGAATCCGCTGGTCTTCTGGCCGCGCTTTGCCTGGGAAACCTTCAGCAAACATGCTTCACTCGCCGGCACGATCATTGGCCTGACGATTTCGGCATTCCTGATTTCAAGAGATGCGAAGTCGAAGACCTATATGGATCAGGCCCTGACGCCTGTCGCCGACGACGAAGAGGAAACGCTCCACCTCTTCACACAGACCGCCGGCGGCGCCGCAGCCGTCAGCCATGTCAGGAAAGTCGCGCAACTGACCGCGCATTGAGCGGTAATTCTTGAACGGCGGCTGGCAGCATCAAACTCTAAGCCAATGCATGTCGCTAAAGCGCGTCGCATGAATCAAGTTTGAGAACGCGCTTTGAAGGCTCCGACTTTGGTGGCCGTTTAAGCGACTTGGATCATCTTGGTCGTCTCGGCCACTTGCAGTGTGTCGACGAATTCGACGATCTTGACCGGTTTCCCATCTCGGAAATGGATCTTGTCGACGAATTCCGTATGGAAGCTCACGCCCGATGGGATGTGCCTGACCTCGCCTTCGCGGTGGGCAAAGACCATATGCTCATCCTCGTCCACATAGATGCCGGCTGTCCTGATATTCGATAGATCCCACACTGTGATAAGCTGGGTTATCGCCTGGCGAAAAGAATCCCCGCTTGATTCAGTCGAAAAAGGCGCCAGCCGGGTATTGCCGACCATGCGAAAGGTGCAATGCTCACCGATCAGCGCCAGCGTAGCTTCGACATCGCCACGGTCACGCACAGCATAGATTTCCTCCACGAGCTTCTTCATGTCGTGCTTTGCGGTCATTTTCAGGTCCCTCCACCATCAGCGAAATCTGCATCTAATTATACTTTAATGCAACTCTTTGTTGTTCCGGATAAATAAACACAATGGAGTAGGCGTTCGAGAATAAACTGACCTGACAAATAGAAAAAGGCCCCGCACGATGGCGAGGCCCTTCCAAACTTCAGAACCGAAAAGCGATTATTCGGCGCTTTCGTCAGCCGCCTTCTTCTTCGGAGCAGCCTTCTTCTTCGGTGCGGCTTCTTCGCCTTCACCGGCGTCAGTTGCTTCGGCCTTGGCGGCAGCCTTCTTCTTCGGTGCTGCCTTCTTGGTTTCGGCCTTCGCTTCGCCTTCTTCCTCGGCGAGCAGCTCTTCCTTGGTCACCTTCTTGTCGGTGACGTCGATTTCGGTCAGCAGGTGATCGATGACCTTCTCTTCGAAGATCGGCGCGCGGATCGAAGCGGCGGCACCCGGCTGGCTGCGGAAGAATTCGAGGATCTGCTTTTCCTGGCCCGGATACTGGCGCAGCTGATCGTAGATGGCGCGCTGCATCTCGTCTTCGCTGACTTCGACGCCGGCCTTTTCGCCGATTTCGGAGAGAACGAGACCGAGGCGAACGCGGCGCTCAGCGAGCGTCTTGTATTCCTCGCGAGCCTTCTCCTCGGTCGTGTCTTCATCCTCGAAGGTCTTGCCGGACTGGGCGAGGTCGTTGTTCACCTGGCTCCAGATGCCGTTATATTCGGCGTCGACGAGCGAGTTCGGGGTCTCGAACTTGTACATCTCGTCAAGCTGGTCGAGGATCTGACGCTTCAGCTTCTGGCGGGTCAGCGAGCCGTACTGCGATTCGATCTGGCCACGGACGATTTCCTTCAGACGGTCGGCCGATTCGATGCCGAGCTTGGAGGCGAGTTCGTCGTTGATCTCGACATCGGCAGGTGCGGCGACTTCCTTGACTGACACGTCGAAGGTCGCTTCCTTGCCGGCGAGGTTCTTGGCCGGGTAGTCGGCCGGGAACGTCACGGTGATGGTCTTCTCGGCGCCGGCCTTGACGCCGACGAGCTGGTCTTCGAAGCCCGGAATGAAGCGGCCGGAGCCGAGCACAAGTTCGGCGCCCTGGTCGGTGCCGCCCTCGAAGGCTTCACCGTCGACCTTGCCGACGTAATCCATGGTGATGCGGTCGCCATTGGCGGCCTTGCCGGTCTTGGTTTCGTAAGCGCGGGCGCTTTCGGCGACCTTCAGGACCTGCTCGTTGACTTCGTCGTCCGAGATGTCGATGACTTCGCGCGTGACCTTGATGCCCTTGACTGACTTCAGTTCGATCGGCGGCAGCACTTCATAGGAGAGCGTGAATTCGAAATCCTGCTCGGCTGCGAGGATCTTGTCGGCTTCGTCCTTGTCTTCCGTCATGGCGATTTCCGGCTGCGTGGCCGACTTCTCGCCGCGGCTGGACAGGATGGCTGCCGGCTGCTCGCGGACGATCTCGTTGACGAGGTCGGCCATGATCGACTTGCCGTAGACCTTCTTCAGGTGAGCAGCGGGTACCTTGCCCGGACGGAAGCCGTTGATGCGAACTTTGTCCTTCACATCGGCAAGACGCTCATTCATCTTGTCTTGCATGTCCTTGGCCGGGATAACGACCTTGATTTCGCGCTTCAGCCCTTCAGCGAGCGTTTCGATAACCTGCATGTCTTCCTACCTTCATTTCGTGGCGGCCGTGCCCAGACGCCGTTCGTTTCGATGAGCACGACGCCGGCGATCCTGCCGCGCGTGGCTTTTCCCAATTCCATATCATTCCGCCCAAAGCGGAATGGCACTCGCGGGTTATTCGGGACAACTCTCAATTGTTCTGGAACAACCGATTCTTAGTCTCCCGCCTGCAAACAGCTTGGTGCGGGTAGAGAGACTTGAACTCCCACGCCTTGCGGCACCAGAACCTAAATCTGGCGTGTCTACCAATTTCACCATACCCGCGTTCACAAAACCGCATGCCTATGCCTGCGCATGAGGCCTTCCGGAGCGCGGCGTCTCTATATCACCCGATTTGGTCGAGGCAAAGGAAAAATGAACGGCAAATGACAGGGGATTTGCAGCCCCGGAACCGCCCTGCCCCGAAGTGTGACCGGATCAGTAGAGCGGCTCGTCGTAAACCGGCTTGCCGTCAACGAGAAGGCTGCGAATCTGTGCGCTTCCATCAGGGGAAACACGCACTGCGATGGCGACGTTGCCGTCATTGCGGGCCTCCTCGATCGGCTTGCCCTCGCCTTCAGGAACGTAGTAGCGCTCGATGCCGTATTCGACACGCATGCTGTCGCCGGCGGCAAGTCCGCCACTATAAAACGGCTGGCTGCGCAGGATGACGGACTCCGGCTGCGGAGGCAGTTCGTGAAAGGACGATTCGGTCACCGTCCAGAAACCGTCCTCCTGCTTCTTCAACCGGACCCACAACACCCGTTCGCCGGCCTCGGCCGGAATGCCGCCGGAAACCGTCTGCACCGGCACCGAGGAAATGTCGTAGTTCAAGACGACATAGTCGCCGCGCAGGAAATCGCGCGGATCGACGGGCGCCGTCTTCAGCAGCACCTCGGCGCCATCGCTGAGGATCGACGCCCGGCTCTGGATGATCGTGCCGAGGATGAGGGTCTGCAAACCGGCGACGATGATCGCCGAAAAGAGATAACCCTTGCCGGATTGCAGCTTTGCCATGAACGAGTTCATGCCCGCTCCCCCTGTGCATTCGCCGAAAAACGCCGTTCAAGACGGATGACCATCCAGGCGACAAGTGCCACCACGAGACCGGAGAACAGGAAGAGGCTCGACGTGCCGAGGATCGAGCCGACGGTGACGGAGGCGAGATAGAGCATCTCCGCGGCAAAGGTCGCATAGGCGAGATATCGCACCGCGCCATTATCCCTGCCACGCAGGACGATTGCCAGCACGGAAGCGGCAAGCGTCGCCACTCCGAGCACCACCAGCCCCCAGCCGTCCTCGATCTCGATATGCAGCAGCAGAAAGCCGATTACGGCGACGAGGAAGCTGTAGAAGGCAGGAGCCGCACCGGCGCTTCTGACCAAGGAGGCAATAGGCCGGAGCGGCAACGCCGTCAGGACGAAGGCCGCCATGCCACCGATCGCAAAGGCAAGCGCCACGGCGATCTCCTCATAAAGAGTATAGAGCCAGGCAAGCCAGCCGATCAGCAGCAGATAGGCCAGATGGCGGCCCCGCTCGGCGCCGGTATAGCGCACCAGCCCGATGACGATCACCGCCATGACGGGCGCCATCCAGGGGTCGAACCCTATCCAATGCGTATCGTAATTCTCAAGATAGACGGCAAACGACGCCCAGGAGAGGAAGCCGGCGACGACGGCCACGGCGCCCGAACGGAACAGGATCGCCGAGATCGTCGCAATCGCGAACCAGAGATACATCACCGTCTGCTCGTCGCCGGAGAGATGATACATCTGCCCGACCAGCGAGATGGCGCCGCCGAAACTCATCGCGCCGATGACCAGCAAGCCGCCTGCGGCGGCTGTCGCACCGCGGGCAAGCATCCGGGCGGCGGCGATATGCACCACCCAGATCAGGGCAAAGATGCCCCCCACGCGCACCAGGCGCGGGATGGCCTCCCAGTTGGAGGCGACGACCAGCAGGATGGCGGCTGCAAGCAGCACCGCCGCCAGCGCCATCAGCACCCTGCCGAGGCTGAAGCTTGCCGGGCGGCTGTCATATTCGGCGAGAAGCGCACCTGCCGTTTCCTGTCCGAGCAGGCCCTTGCCCACCCAGAGCGAGAGATCCCGCTCCAATCTGCCGCGATACATGCTCAACCCCTCGATTTCCGTAACGCCGACTGCGGCGCTGCGGCTCACGCCGTTATAGACGCAGCACGGGTGTCCGCAAACGCTCTTGCGACAAATATACAAGTTCCTCATTGGTCTAAATAGTATCGAGTGTTAACCGGCCGCTAACGTCAGAAGCGCTAATATAAGCCTATGGACGGAGAGGTATGCGATCCTTGCATATCCCCCATGAATTTATTGCACTGCACAATAGTCATTAGTCATACTATTGATCACACATCGAAGCACGGGGATGGCGCCCCGGCCCGGCATCAGCCGGACGCCCGCGGATGCTTTGTCCGTGACGAGATTCGCAGTTGCGCACTCCTCCTCCCAGCGCGCTGCGATAGACTGGCAACACTCCTCCTCCCAGTTGTCAGTCACCATAACACGCCCGCCGGATCCTCCCCCGGCGGGCGTTTTTGTTTAGCCAAAGCTTCATTAAAGCCTTGGCAATGAGAGGATTTTCGTCGCGTGGCGCCATCAATGCCGCATTGTCGTCACACCGCCCCACCAACCCTGCGAAGAGATGGGCGGCTTCCGATCCGAAACAGAACGCCTCTTTACAGCGGATGGACGGGCGGAACCATCGGAGCAAGCAGCGTTTTCCGGAGTGGCACCCCCTTCGTCCCTCCAAACCAAACTGCTTTTTCAAAAGTCATTCTGCCTATTCGTTGACCAAAAAGCGGTAAGTCTGCGTCAAATACCTCTTGAGCATTGCATAACTCGCATAGGTGATCTGAAAACTTGGCTGTTTTAGTCTTTCGCGTCGCAACATATATTCCAGTCATCAAATAGAGGTCAGCGCCGATCGGTGGCTGCTGGCGGATGAAACCCTCGGAAAGGGGCTTAACATGAACTTCTCTCGCTCTTTCAATAACTGGCGCAAGTATCGTCAGACCGTCACGGAACTCGGCCGCATGACCAACCGCGAATTGCACGATCTCGGCATCGACCGTTCGGACATCCATCGTGTTGCCCGTGAGGCTTCTGCCCGCTAATTCAGGCGGTTGACTGCTCCTTACGAGCAGATCGTCTTTGATTGAAACGCCCGCTGTCTCCCACAGCGGGCGTTTTCATTTGTCTGCATGCGGCTGCCGCGGCGGTAGCAGGTTTTTCCGTCTCATTAGCCCGCTCAAAAAATATCCGCTGCTTAATTGAAGAGCATCATCGTGCACAATTGCATGGCAGACGCCTTTTATTTGCACTGCACAATTGGACGGTTCTCGCCTATATAAACATCAACCGCAGAGAGACAGGCGATCCCGCCGTCCCGCGGACATAGGAAGAAGACAATGAACCCGATCCGCATTGCAAGAAGCTGGCTCAGCTACCGTCGTACGCTCAATGAACTCGGCGGCCTTTCCAACCAGACCCTGTCCGATATCGGCGTCAGCCGCTACGACATCCGGAATATCGCATCCCGCTCGTTCCGCTAATAGCGAGTACGATGCTTCCAAGACGGCGCCCCAGGGCGCCGTTTTTGATTCCAGGGTGTTGGATCGCACCTGCCGACATGATATCAGCCCGGAATGAACACGATCTCCTCCTATTCCCCTATCCACGTCGTCGGCGGCGGGCTTGCCGGTTCGGAAGCCGCCTGGCAGATCGCCAGTTCCGGCGTTCCGGTCATCCTGCATGAAATGCGCGGGGTGCGCGGCACGGATGCGCACAAGACCGACGGCCTTGCCGAACTCGTCTGCTCCAATTCCTTCCGGTCCGATGATGCGACCAGCAATGCCGTCGGCGTCATCCATGCCGAGATGCGTATGGCGGGCTCGCTGATCATGGCCGCTGCCGACCGGTGCCAGGTACCGGCCGGTGGTGCGCTCGCCGTCGATCGCGATGGCTTCTCCGAGGCGGTGACCAAAGCGGTCCATGACCACCCGCTCATCACCGTCGTGCGTGAAGAGGTCACCGGCCTGCCACCAAGTGACTGGGATCTTGCCATCGTCGCCACCGGACCGCTGACGGCGCCGTCGCTCGCGAGCGCCATCCAGACGGAAACCGGCGAGGATTCGCTCGCCTTCTTCGACGCTATCGCGCCGATCGTCTATCGCGAGAGCATCGACATGGATATCTGCTGGTATCAGTCGCGCTACGACAAGGTCGGGCCCGGCGGCACCGGCAAGGATTACATCAACTGCCCGATGGACGAGACGCAGTACAATGCCTTCGTCGACGCGCTGATCGCGGGCGACACGGTCGGCTTCAAGGAATGGGAGGGCACGCCTTATTTCGACGGCTGCCTGCCGATCGAGGTGATGGCCGAACGCGGCCGCGAGACGCTGCGCCATGGACCGATGAAGCCGATGGGGCTGACGAACGCGCATAATCCGACGGTCAAGGCCTATGCCGTCGTGCAGCTGCGGCAGGACAATGCGCTCGGCACGCTCTATAATATGGTCGGCTTCCAGACGAAGCTGAAATACGGTGCGCAGGCCGACATCTTTCGGATGATCCCGGGCCTCGAGAATGCCGAATTCGCCCGTCTCGGCGGTCTGCACCGCAATACCTATATCAACTCCCCCACCCTGCTCGACCCGTCGCTGACGCTGAAATCGCGGCCCGGCCTGCGTTTTGCCGGACAGATCACCGGCTGCGAGGGTTATGTGGAAAGCGCCAGCGTCGGGCTGATGGCCGGGCGTTTCGCCGCCGCCGAACGCAAGGGCGAGGCGATTTCGCTACCCCCGGCGACGACGGCGCTCGGCTCGCTGCTTGGTCATATTACCGGTGGGCACCTCGTCACCGACGAGGAGCCGGGCAAACGATCGTTCCAGCCGATGAACATCAATTTCGGGCTGTTTCCGGAGCTCCAGCCGGGTTCGATCGTCAAACCCGAAGGCGTCAAGCGCTTTCGTGGCAAGGACAAGACGATCATGAAGCGGCAGCTGATCGCGCGGCGCGCGCTTGCCGACTGCGCGGCCTGGCTCGGTCAAGAATCCACGCTTGCCGAAAGCGCCTGACCGGCGTTTTCAAGCGCGTCGCATCGCGCATGCGACCGCTTGACGTCTTTGCTTTTGTGCATGTCGACCTCCCAAACCGATGCACAATTTTGGGCGACATGCATTACTGCTTGTTCGCCGCCGAAATATTGCCGGGCAGCAGGTCCTTATCCGGCTCGGCGATATAATTGCCGAGCAGCCAGAGCGAAACCTCCGAGGCTTCCTTGGCGGAAGCGAATTCGAAATCGCCGTTGTGATGGGGTGCATCGAGGAAGTCGATCACCAGTCCTCTGCCCGTTTCCGAGCCGACGACGCGCACCCGACCAGGCTCGATCACGTGGCAGGAGAAATGGCGCGACATGTTGCGCATGAAGCCGGCCTTGTTGTCGTGCAGGCGCACAAAGACGGCCTGGCCGTTTTCCGTCGCCTGCAGCTGACGGATCGCCTCGTTCGGAAAGGCACGGCCGAACTCGATGATGGCGAGGCCCGTGTCATGCAGGCCATCTTCCTTGTTCTGCGCGGCCATACGCGTTGCCACGAAAGCAAAGAAAATGACGATGGCGAAAAGGACGCACCAGACGATAATGCCCACGCCGAGTCTCCGTTCAAAGTGTAGCGGTGGAAGCCTTGTAACGCGCGAGACTTGCGCGAATTTGACCGATATCAGATTTTTCGGCGTGCGGCAGCCAGCCCCATCCGCAGCTGGCGGCGCCATTGCGGCGGCTGCAGCGGCCGGTCGAGCAGCAAGGCGCCGCGTTTCTGCGCCTTGACGAGCACCGGTTCGGCAAGCGTCGCCGGCAGGAAGGCTGGAAAGACGGTCGGCGCAATCGGCCCCGCCGCCCTCGCCTTTGCCAGATGTTCGCGACCGAGGCCGGCAAAAGCCTCGATGGCGGCAGAGATGCGCGGCCTGTCTTCGCCGACGAGGAAGGCATCGCGGTCGAGACCGGTGGCGGTAAGGATCTGCAGCGGAATATAGATCTGGCCGCGGCGGCGATGAAGCGGCATCAGGAGCAACAGCCCGGCGACCGCCTGGGCGACGCCGGCATGGCCGGCAGCGTCGGCCGAGCGTGCGGCCTCCTTCGGCGAAAGCACCAGGCTTGCGAGCTGAATCAGCGCCGATGCCGTTTCGCCGGCATAGCCTTCAAGCGAAAGACGTGTCTCCATCGGATCGTCATAGAGATCAAAGGTACGGGCCTCAATCATGTCGATCAGCGTCTTGCGTGGCAGGCGGTGCGTTTCGATGGCGATCAGAAGGGCTGCGGCGACGGGATTGGCCGCCGTCGAGCCGTGCGCGCTGCCTTCCAGAAGATCGTGCCAATATTGCAGCCGCACCTCACCGGGCAAGGGCTCGTGGACGAGATCGCGGATGCGGGCAAGCTCGGCATTGAAGGCGTAAAGAGCTGCAAGCGCGCCGCGCTTTTCCTCCGGTGACAGCAGACAGGCGAGATAGCGGTCGCGATCGCTGTCACGCAGCATCGCCAGGCAGATATCCTGGTTGGTCGCAATATGCGCTTCAGTCATCGTCAGACCGCAATCAACGCCGCGGCGACGGCACGCTGCTCTGCGAGCATAATATTGAAGGTGCGCACTGCAGCCCCGGTGCTCATCGGATCGGAGGAGATGCCGCGCGACTTCAGCGCCAGCCTCAATTCCTCGGGCAGACGGCGAAGCTCGGTTCCGGTACCGACGAGCAGAACCTCGATATCAGCGGCCTCATCCAGCACCCGGCGAAAATTTTCAGGCGACAGCGGTTTCGACATGTCCATGTCCCAGCCATGAATGCCGGAGGGCAGGCAAAGGATCGAGCCGCGATGCGACATGTCGGCAAAACGAAAGCCGCCATTGCCGTATGCATCGATCGGAGCGCGCCCGGGGAAATGTGCGGCGCGGATTTCTATGCCTTTTGCCATGTTTTCAAACCACCGTGCCGGATTTTACACCCGCATCCGTCTTGTTGCTCTCTTCCCCGTCGGGAGCCTCCGGCCGCAGCCGGAAGACGATCAAGACAGGAGCGGCGATATAGATCGAAGAGAAGGTGCCGAGAGCGACGCCGAAGAGCATCGCAAAGGTGAAGGAACGGATGACTTCACCGCCGAAGAGAAAGAGCGCCAGCAAGGCGATCAGCGTCGTCGCCGCGGTCAGAACGGTGCGCGACAGCGTCTGGTTGATCGAAGCATCGATCAGGATCGGCAGCGGCATCTTCTTGTATCGCTTCAGATTCTCGCGCATTCGGTCGTAGACCACGACCGTATCGTTCAGGGAATAACCGACGATGGTCAGCACGGCGGCGATGCTCGTCAGGTTGAACTCGATGCCGGTGAGGACGAAGAGACCGAGCATGATGATGACATCGTGCAGCGTGGCAATGATGGCGCCGACCGCGAATTGCCATTCGAAGCGGATCCAGATGTAGATGAGGATCGCCGCAAGTGCTGCAAGCACGCCGAGCGTCGCCATCATCGTCAATTCGCCCGAGATGGCGGGGCCGACGACCTCGACGCGGCGAAAATCATAATCTTCCTGGAGCTCGCCGCGCACCAGCGTCGCCGCCGACTGCTCGGCATTCTCGCCGCCGCCCTGGGATGCGATGCGGATCCGCGCGTTCGACGGGCCACCGGTGCGCTCGACACTGACATCGCCGAGATTGAGATCATTCAGACGCGAGCTGAGATCGGCGATGTCGGCATTGCCCTGCTTTGCCGTCACCTCGATGAGCGAGCCGCCGGTGAAATCAATGCCGAGATGCAGGCCGACGGTGGCAAAGGCGGCCATGGCGATCAGCGAGATGACCGCCGACGCCGTAAAGACATAACGGCGGATCCCCATGAAGCGGATATTGGCGTGTTCGAAAAGATGCGTCAGCACGCTCTTCGGCAGATGCCGGGGATGGCGCCTTCTCAACCAGACGGCAACGATCGAGCGCGTCAGCGTGAATGCCGTGAAAACGGTCGTCAGGATGCCGACCGCAAGCGTTACCGCGAAACCGCGGATGGATTCGCTGCCGAGGAAGAAGAGGATGATGGCGGCGATGAAGATCGTCACATTGGCGTCGACGATCGTTGCGAATGCGCGCGAGAAACCGCGACCGACGGCCTCCGCAAAGGAATGGGTGGTTTTTTCCTCTTCGCGGATTCGCTCATAGATCAGAACGTTCGAATCGACCGCCATGCCGACGATCAGCACGATACCGGCAATCCCTGGCAAGGTGAGCGTCGCGCCGATAAGGCTGAGCACCGCGACGATGAGGATCAGGTTGAGGAAGAGCGATGCGACGGCGATGATGCCGAGGATGCGATAGAGCGCGATCATCAGTGCCGCGACCAATACGACGGCGACGAGGCCGGCGACGAGGCCGTTGAAGATAGAATCGGCGCCGAATCTCGGGCTGACGCTGCGTTCCTCAACGCTGGTGAGCGTCGCCGGCAAGGCGCCGGCCCGTAGCATGATCGCAAGGTCGCGGACGCCATCCTCGGAGAAGTTTGCCGAAATCCGGCCCTCGCCGCCGGTGATCGCCGCATCGATGACCGGTGATGACATCACCTGGTCGTCAAAGACGATGGCAAGGTGCTTGCCGATATTCTGCCCTGTCGCCTGCGCCAGCCGCTGCGTGCCTTCGGCATCGAGACGGTAGGCGATCGAGGTATCCTGCGTCTGTTGATCGACGACAGGCTCGATATCGACCATGTTGCTGCCGGTGATGAAAGCCGTGCGGTCGACGAGATACGGTACCGGCGGATCGTCAAGCGAATAGAGCACCTGCGATGTCGTCGGCCAGCGGCCGTTCAGCGCCTCCTGCCCCGACATGCTTTCGTCGATCAGATGAAAGGAAAGCTTGGCCGGCTGGTTCAGGATATTCTTCAGCCGCTCCGCATCGATTGATCCCAGCACCTGCACGACGATGCGGTCGGCGCCATCGGGGCGAACGAGGAAATTATCATTGCCCAATCCGGCGATGCGGCGGCCAACGATATCGAGCGAGCGGGTCCGGGCGGAAGCGACGTCAGCGGTAATGCCGGCGTCGGAAATCTGCAGCGAGAGCTGCCCCTGGTCACCCTGCTGCAGGGCGACATCAGGTCGCGAATGTCCGCCAGCCGTCGTCAAAGGCTTCAGGAGATCGACCGCCGCCTGTGTCTGGGCCGCATCGGTGATGCGGACGGTGACGGTCTGGTCATTGCCGGTCAGTCCGGTATAGCGGATGCCGGCGCCGCGCAGCGCGTTGCGTACATTGGCGACCACCTCTTCCAGGCGGTCTCTGACGATATCGGAGCGCTCG
Source organism: Rhizobium indicum (assembly GCF_005862305.2). Classification (NCBI taxonomy): domain Bacteria; kingdom Pseudomonadati; phylum Pseudomonadota; class Alphaproteobacteria; order Hyphomicrobiales; family Rhizobiaceae; genus Rhizobium; species Rhizobium indicum. The sequence continues at coordinate 596,452 of NZ_CP054021.1, forward strand.
ACCTTCAGAACGATATGCGAGCCGCCCTGCAGGTCGAGACCAAGCACTACGCGGTCGTGCCGCAACCAGTCCGGCAGGGAGGATCGCTGCGCCTCGGTCAGCAGATTGGGCGCAGCGATGACGATGGCCGCAAACGCGGCCAGCCAAATCAGAAGTGTTTTCCAGCGGGAAAAATGCAACATTCTCTCGACGATCTTCCGATCCGGCGGTCCTGCCGTTATCGCTTGTTACGCCGCGTCGGCCTTGACCGGTTCACCCTTGACGCGAATTTCGGAGATGCCGCTGCGGACGATGCGCACGCGCACGCCGTCAGCGATCTCGACTTCGACTTCCTTTTCGTCGATCACCTTGGTGACCTTACCGACGAGGCCGCCACCGGTGACGACCTGGTCGCCGCGACGGATCGCCTTCAGGGTTTCCTCACGCTTTTTTGCCTGTGCGCGCTGCGGACGGATCAGCAGGAAGTACCAGACGACCATCAGCGGCACGAACAGGATGATCATTTCGAAACCGGAGCCGCCGAATCCCGTTGCGGTATCGGTCGCGCTCTGGGCGAATGCCGGGGTGATGAACATGCTAAACTCCTCAGGCTTGGGCGGCGGAACTCCGCCTCTCTTTTCAGGTTGCCGGACTATAGTTACGGCTTCGATGAATGCAACAGAAACAGCCGGAAACAGTACCGATTCCGCTGCCTCATAACCTTTCCGCATTCAAAACGCCATGCTAAAGCGCGTCGCATCGAACTTGATCGATGCGACGCGCTTTAGCTCTTTTGTTTTCAAGCATGTCGTTATCCCGGAACCGCTCCACACTTCCGGGCGACATGCATTAGCGGCATCGAAAGATCAAAGCGGATTGCCGCAGTGAGAAATCAGGAGGCCACCGATGACCGAGGAAATCAACACAGCCCTGCTTACCGAGCTGAAACGGCTCGCAGACGCCGTCGAGCGTCTTGCCGGACCGGCACCCGCCCTCAACGACTGGGATGCTGCCGACTGTTTCGTCTGGGCGCCACTGCGCCAGCATCTGCAGCCGGTCAGGAGGCCGAACCGGGTGGCGTTGACGCTCATCCGCGGCGTCGATCACGTGCGCGACATCCTGCATGAGAATACGGTGCGTTTCGCCGAGGGGTATGCGGCCAACAATGTGCTGCTCTGGGGCGCGCGCGGCATGGGCAAATCCTCACTGGTCAAGGCCGTGCACGAGGATGTCAGGCGCGAAAACAGCGCCTTACTGAAACTGGTCGAAGTCCATCGTGAGGATATCGCCAGCCTTCCCAATCTGCTCGACCTCTTGAAGGACACGCCGTACCGCGTGATCGTCTTCTGCGACGATCTCTCCTTCGATCACGACGATACCGCCTACAAGTCGCTGAAGGCGGCACTCGACGGCGGCGTCGAAGGGCGGCCGGATAATGTGCTCTTCTACGCCACCTCCAACCGGCGCCATCTCCTGCCGCGCCACATGATGGAAAACGAGCAATCGACGGCGATCAATCCGTCGGAGGCGGTCGAGGAGAAGGTTTCGCTTTCCGACCGCTTCGGCCTCTGGCTCGGCTTCCACAAATGCAGCCAGGAGGACTATCTCGGCATGATCGACGGCTATGCCGATCACTTCAAGCTCGGGCTCGAACGCGACAAGATGCATGCAGAAGCGCTGGAATGGGCAACGACGCGCGGCGCACGCTCCGGCCGCGTCGCCTGGCAGTATATTCAGGATCTGGCCGGGCGCATGCGGGTTCACATCGACCGGGACTAAACATCTAAAGCGCGTCGCGCCAATCGGAATTCATGCGACGCGCTTATGCACGTCGTCCTCCCAAAACCGCCACCCACTTTTGGGCGTCATCCATCAAATGACAAAAGCCCGGCTGGCGGCCGGGCTTTTGCGTTTCCTGGTACGCTGTACCTATTCCAGGAAAGTCATCGGGTTGACCGGGGACGCATCCTTGCGCACCTCGAAATGGACCTGCGGCTGCTTGACGTCGCCGCTCATGCCGGAGACGGCGACGGTCTGGCCGCGCTGGATCTTCTGGCCGCGGGCGACGCTCAGCGTATCGGCGTTGCCGTAGACGGTGACGGTGCCGTCGTCGTGACGGACGAGAACCGTGTTGCCGAGTTCCTTCAGGCCGTTGCCGGCATAGATGACGACGCCGTTTTCGGCAGCCTTGATCGGCGTGCCCTGCGGTACCGAAATGTCGATGCCGTCATTGCGGTTGCCGTTGACGTTGGCGCCGTATGAAGCAATGACCTGGCCGCGCACCGGCCAGCGATATTTGCCGATGCCGGTCGATTCCGGCGCGGCGGAGCTGACGTCCGACTTCTTCTCGACATCGTCGACGGTCTGAGTGGCGGCGGGTGCCTTATAGGGCGCGGGCTGCACGGAAGCCGTCTGCTGGGCAGCCGCCGGCTGGGTCGGCTTCGGATCGACCTTCTCGGCCGGGATCGAGGCGGTCTTGATATTGTCGGCGGTGCCGTTCGGGATCTTCAGAGCCTGACCGATGCGGAGCGAGCTGGCCGAAAGATTGTTGGCAGCCTTGAGGTCATCGACATTGCTACCGGTCGCCTTGGCAATCTTTGCCAGGGAATCGCCTTGCTTGACGACATAGGTGCCGGCAGGCGCCTTCGGATCCTTGCCAGCGCCGGCGGGAAGTTTGCCGGTGACATCGCCACTCGCCAGCGTCTTGTCGCGGGCGGAATTGGCGCCCGGAACGACGGCGACGTTCTGCTCAGGCGCCTTCGGCGCCGGCATCTTGCCGGGCTTGGAAAGGTCAGCCGCCTGCGATGCCGCCTTGGCGGCATTGCCGCCGTTGAAGGTCGGGATCAGGATCGCCTGGCCGGGCTGAGCGGCAGATGCCGTCTTCAGAGCATTGACGCGCAGGATTTCCTTTTCCGGTACGCCGAAACGCCTGGAGAGCGTGGCGATGCTTTCACCCGGACGCAGCGTCACCGACGGAGCGTTGGTCGCGGACCAGCCTGAAACCTTCGGCGTCGTGCCTGTCGTCAGCGTATCAGGCGTCACCTTCGGCGCAGCCGGCGCCACCAATCGGGGCCTTTCGGCCTGCGGCGCAGCTGGGAAAGGCTGGGCGAGCGCAACTTCCTTTTCCCGCTGCCGGGACGGAGCAACGGCCGTCGGCGCGGCCAGCTCTGAACGCTGCACCGAGACCGGCGCGGAAGCGAGACGTGCGCTCGAACTCGACGTGCGGGTCGGATCGTAACCCTGGCGTGAGGGATAAGGCTGGTTCAGCGCGTCATTGCCGCCGCCGTAGCCCGACTGGCTGGCAACGGCCGAGCTGCTAAGATCGGCGCGCGGCACCGGATCGCCCTGAGAACCGTTCATATTCCTGCGCGGAATGGAACTTGTGGTGATCTGGTCCTGCCCGGAGGAGGAAAACAAGCCGCCAAACCGTGTCACATCGGAACTGCAGCCCGTTGCGGCACTTGCCAGCAGGCTAACAACCAGAAGATTACCGGCCGACTTCCCGAACTTTGGCGAAAGACTGAAACGCATGACTCGACCCACTGAGAACGCAACCATTTGTGAGTCTATTAAAACGCGTTAGTATTACCACGCAGTTAAGATGCTGGAATCAGTGCGATTTTTTTGAGAAGTTGATAACCATAGCTTACGGGCGAAAAATCGCAGTGTGCTGAGCATGATGCCGAAAAGTCTTAGCGGTTCTCGGACGAGATCATGCGCGCTCTTTTCCGATGGCAAATCTCAGGGCTGTCCGGCCTGAAATCATCCACGTCTACAGCAGCGAGGCAAGACGCGGAACGATCGGCAGATAGGGCGCTTCAAACAGTTCCTCGCGTTCGAAACGGCTGCCGGTTTTCGTCAGCCGCACCATCCGACACTCGTTCTCGGAAATCATCAGCGGCGCGATCATCGAGCCGCCGGAAACGAGCTGGTCGGTATAAAAGCGCGGCATCGCGTTGAACGCCGCCGTCACCAGGATGCGGTCGAAGGTGCCCTCACCCTGCATGCCGGCGCTGCCGTCGGCCTGGCGGATGACGACGTTGCGCAGACCAAGCGATTCCATGCGCCGCTGCGCGGCTGATGTCAGCGTCTTGTAGCGATCGATGGACAGAACACGCTCGGCCAGGCGGCCCATCACGGCGGCGGTAAAGCCACTTCCCGTGCCGATCTCCAGGACGCGCTGGCCGGGCTTGAGCTTGAGGTGATGCAGGATGCGGACGGCAAAATCGATACCCTCGAGGAAGGAACCGCATTCGATCGGGATCGTCCGGCTCGAATAGGCGTCGTCGGCGAATTGCGGCGGCACGAACAGCGAGCGCTGCGTCTGCTCGACCGCCGTCAGCAGATCGAGGTCGGAGATGCCTTCGGCACGCAATCTGAGGACGAGCGCAGCAAAGCCCTCCTTCTCCGCCAGTCTTGCCGTCAAACTTGTGCTCCGTATCCCAAGGCCCGCGCCACGCGGTCCGTTACGGAATAATCGGTCAGATCCAGTTTCAAAGGCGTTACCGAAATCTTGTTATGCTTCAGGGCGTGAATATCGGTGCCTTCGACGAAGGCGCCGGCGCGTTCGCCAAACTTCAGCCAATAGTAGGGAAAGCCCCGGCCGTCGGAGCGGGCATCGACCTGCAGATTGAAGGCGAGCTTGCCCTGCATGGTCACCTCGGCGCCGTCGACCTCGTCGGGACGGCAGTTCGGAAAATTGAGATTGAGGAACGTGCCCTCCGGCAGGTCCAGGACCATCAGCTTTTCCAGAAGAGCCGGCGCATGCGTCTCGCAGACCTCCCAGGGCACGATGCGTGCACCGTCCTCATAGAGGTAGGCCTGGCTCAACGCGAAGGAGCGCACGCCCTGCATCGTGCCTTCGATGGCGCCGGCGATCGTGCCGGAATAGGTCACGTCGTCGGCAACGTTCGAGCCCGAATTGACGCCTGACAGGACGAGATCCGGCTTGATGTCCATCACCTGCCTGATGCCCATGATGACGCAATCGGTCGGCGTGCCGCGCAGGGCGAAATGCTTGTCGGAAATCTTGCGCAGCCGCAAAGGTTCGGAAAGGCTCAGCGAATGGGCCAAGCCGCTCTGGTCGGTCTCGGGCGCCACGATCCAGACATCGTCGGACAGCGTGCGCGCGATCCGCTCCAGCGCGGCAAGACCTTCGGCGTGAATGCCGTCGTCATTCGTAAGCAGGATGCGCATCGCCTCAAGCCGCCCGTTCGATCTTGGTCAATCCGCCCATATAAGGCAGCAAAACGTCCGGAATCGTGACCGAACCATCCTCGTTCAGATAATTTTCAAGGATAGCGATCAGGCAGCGGCCGACCGCCGTGCCGGAACCGTTCAGCGTATGGACGAACCTGTTGCTCTTGTCGTCCTTGCCGCGGTAGCGCGCATTCATTCGCCGACCCTGAAAATCGCCGCAGACCGAGCAGGAAGAGATCTCACGGAAGGCATTCTGTCCCGGCAGCCAGACTTCGAGATCGTAAGTCTTGCGCGAGCCGAAGCCCATGTCGCCGGTGCAAAGCGTCATGGTGCGGAAATGCAGGCCGAGGCGCTTCAGCACTTCCTCGGCGCAGGCGGTCATGCGTTCATGTTCGGCAACGGCGCTCTCGGCATCGGTGATCGAGACGAGCTCGCATTTCCAGAACTGATGCTGGCGCAGCATGCCGCGCGTATCGCGGCCGGCGGAGCCTGCTTCCGAACGGAAGGACGGCGTCAGCGCGGTAAAGCGCAACGGCAGCTTATCCTGGTCGAGGATTTCCTCGCGCACCAGATTGGTCAGCGTCACTTCGGCCGTCGGGATCAACCAGCGTCCATCCGTCGTCCTGAAGAGATCCTCGGCGAATTTCGGCAGCTGGGCAGTACCATAGACGGCCTCGTCGCGCACCATCAGCGGCGAACTGACTTCGGTATAGCCGTGCTCGCTGGTGTGGAGATCGATCATGAACTGGCCGAGCGCGCGCTCGAGCCTTGCGAGCGGCCCGGTCAGAACCGTGAAGCGCGAGCCGGAGAGCTTGGCGGCGCGCTCGAAATCCATATAGCCGAGCGCTTCGCCGATTTCGAAGTGCTCCTTCGGTGGTTGGTTCCAGCGCGGCTTTTCGCCGACGGTGCGGGTGACGACATTGTCATGCTCGTCCTTGCCGACCGGGACGTCGTCGAAAGGTATGTTCGGGATGCGCGAGAGCGCGTCGTTGAGTTCGGCTGTCAACTGCCGGTCCTCTTCCTCGATCGCCGGCAGCAGGGTCTTGAGTTCAGAGACCTCCGCCTTCAGCTTCTCGGCCAGCTCGCTATTCTTCTGGGCCATCGCCGCGCCAATCTCCTTGGAGGCGAGGTTGCGGCGGGACAGCAGGTCCTGCGCCTTCTGCACGGCGGAGCGGCGCTTTTCATCGAGGGCAACGAGACTTTGGGCAAGAGGCTCGGCACCGCGCTTGGCGAGGGCGGCATCGAGCGCTTCGGGATTCTCACGGATCCATTTGATATCGAGCATCGTCGTTCCAGGTCGTTGCAACAGAGGTGGCCCGGCCAAAGCCTGATCGGGCCTCGACCGGATGTTACAGCGCCGCCCTGTCTTTTCAGACGCGCAAAGGACACCGCAACACTTTGAATTGCTGCCTAATTCCTTAAACCGTTTCGGATTTAGGGACTATGCAGTCGACGGCGTTCATGAAGGGATTTCCTGATCGCAGCTCAGACGCTGTCCGTCTTGGCAACGTCTGCGGATCCGGTTTCCTTTTCGACCGCCTGCCGGGCACGCTGGCGCTCCACGAGTCGCGCCGCATAGATGGAAATTTCGTAGAGAATGATCGTCGGTATCGCAAGGCCGATCTGGGACATCGGGTCCGGCGGCGTCAGCACGGCGGCGACGACGAAGGCGAGGACGATGGCAAATTTGCGCTTTTCGGCGAGCCATTGCGACGTCAGAAGACCGACACGGGCGAGCAACGTGGTGATGACAGGCAGCTGGAAGACGAGGCCGAAGGAGAAGACCAGCGTCATGATCAGGCTCAGATATTCCGAGACCTTCGGCATCAGCGAGATTGCTATCTCGTCATGACCGGGCGCCTGCTGCATCGACAGGAAGAACCACATGACCATCGGCGTGAAGAAGAAATAGACGAGCGCGCCGCCCATCAGGAACAGGACCGGCGAAGCGATCAGGAACGGCAGGAAAGCCTGACGCTCGTTCTTGTAGAGGCCGGGCGCCACGAACTTGTAGACCTGGGCGGCGATGATCGGGAAAGCGACCACAAGGCCGCCGAACATCGCCACCTTGACCTGCGTGAAGAAGAATTCCTGCGGCGCGGTGTAGATGAGCTGGGCCTTCTCGACGTCGAGATTAGCCCACTGGACCGCCGTCTTGTATGGGATGACCAGATAATTGAAGAGATTCTTGGCAAAAAAGAAGCATGCGATGAAGGCGACGAAAAACGCGCCGATCGACCACATCAGCCGCGTGCGCAGCTCCATCAGGTGCTCGATCAACGGCTGCGGCTTGTCTTCGATATCACCGCTCATGCCTCGTCCTTCTTTGTCTGCGCAGGCTTCTTCGGCGTTGCAGGCTTCCTGACCGCCGTCGTGCGTTTCGGCTTTTCCACAGGCACGGCAACGGCGGCCGCAGCATCGACCTGGTCGGCAGGCTTGACGCGCGGCTTGCGCACAGCCTTCGGCCTGGCCGCAACCGTATCAGCTTGCACAATCGCTGCGGCGACCGGTTCCGACGGCGCAGGTGTCGCTACCAATGGCGGCGTTTCCGGCAAGCTCATCGACGGCGTCGGGGCTGCGACAGCATCGGGAGGCACCTCGGTCTTGTTTTCCGTGACCGTGGTCGCCTTCTGCAGGTCGGCCTTGATCTCGTTGCCCATCTGGCGGAGCGGGTTCATCGCCTCGCGCAGACTGTTGACCGGGTTGAGCTTCTGGGCGTCGCTGATCGTCTGGCGGACATCGTCAAGCTCGGCTTCGCGCAACGCTTCATCAAACTGCGCACGGAAATCACCCGCAACCTTGCGGGCGCGCTGCGTCATCTTGCCGAAAGCGCGCAGCATCGGCGGCAAATCCTTGGGACCGACGACCACGATCAGTACGACCGCGATGACCAAAAGCTCGGTCCAGCCAATATCGAACATGCAAGGCTCCTGGACGGGAAGCGCGGGGGCTGCGCTTTTTCCCGGACTTGGTTACTTCGTTTCGTCGGCCTTGTGATCGACGGTCTTTGCCGTATCCGGCGCGTCTTCGTCCGTCATGCCCTTCTTGAAGCTCTTGATGCCCTTGGCAACGTCGCCCATCAGTTCCGGAATCTTGCCACGACCGAACAACAACAGCACGATGACCAGAACGATCAACCAGTGCCACATGCTAAAACCACCCATTACGCTAACTCCCTGTTTCTATGTTCCCACGATGTAAGGATTTCCGACACCGTTTCCAACATCACGCCCTTTGAACTGCGCTTAATGTCACGGTATCGCCCTTTATGACAAGCCATTGACCCGCCGAAAAGTGCTGGCTCCATTGTTTTCGCCATGCATGGCAAAAGCAAGACGCAAGCCCCTCAATCTTCAGAGGTGCCGCGTGGCGCCAGCAACCCCAGTTCCTCGAGGTCCATCTGGGTGATCGGGTCTTCGTCCTCGGTCAGTTCGTCGTTCATCAACGGCGAGGGAATATTGAAGTTTGCCGGAATGCGGCCCGACAGCAAGCCCGCTCCCTTCAACTCTTCGAGACCGGGCAGGTCACGCAGCTCTTCGAGACCGAAATGATCGAGGAAATCGCGTGTCGTGCCCAATGTCACCGGCCGGCCCGGCGTGCGCCGGCGACCACGGAACCGAACCCAGCCAGCTTCCATCAGCACGTCGAGCGTGCCGCGCGAGGTCTGGACGCCGCGGATATCCTCGATTTCGGCACGCGTCACCGGCTGGTGATAGGCGATGATCGCCAGCACTTCCAGTGCGGCGCGCGAAAGCTTCTTCACCTCATTGTCATCACGGCGGATGACGAAGGACAGGTCGGCGGCAGTGCGGAAGGCCCATGCTCCTTCGACCTGCACGAGATTGACGCCGCGCGGCGCATATTGCTCCTTCAGGCGCAGCATGATCGCATGCACGTCGGTATTCTCAGGCAGGCGCTCGGCGAGGAAGCCTTCGGAGACCGGCTGCGAGGAGGCGAAGACCAGCGCCTCGGCGATGCGCTCGGCCTCGATCTCGGCCTGCAGGTCGCGGCTCCTGTCTTCGAAATTGCCTTCGAAATCCTCTTCGCCCTTCAGATCGATCAAGCCGGCCGCTCCTGTTCGACCACCTGCAGCGTGGCATGTTTCGGACCGCGGCGCATGTATATCGGCTGAAAGGCGCCGTCCTGGCGGATTTCGAGTTTGCCCTCGCGCACCAGCTCCAGCGAGGCGGCAAAGGCGCTGGCGATTGCCGTGACGCGTTCTTCGGGCGCTGCGAGATACCGCAGCAGATAATGCTCCATCGCCGTCCAGTCAGCGACCTCGCCGATCATCTGGGTCAGCAGCTCGCGGGCATCGGTCAGCGACCAGACGGTGCGCCGCTCAATCGTCACCTGGGTGACGGCGTGGCGCTGGCGTAGCGCCGCATAGGCGGTCAGGAGATCGTAAAGGCTCGCCGCATAAGCGGATTGCTGGCGATCGGGAATATGCTCGGGCGCGCCGCGCACGAAGATATCGCGGCCGAGGCGATTGCGGTTGACGAGGCCGTCTGCAGCCTGGCGCATAGCTTCGAGGCGTTTCAGGCGGAAGGCGAGCGTTGCCGCCAGCTCCTCGCCGGAAGGGCCGTCATCCTTGGCCTGCTGAGGAATGAGCAGCTTCGACTTGAGATAGGCAAGCCAGGCTGCCATGACGAGGTAATCGGCGGCAAGCTCGATGCGGATACGCCGGGCGCTTTCGATGAACAGCAGATATTGCTCGGCGAGCGCCAGCACCGAAATGCGCGACAGATCGACCTTCTGGTTGCGGGCGAGATAGAGCAACAGGTCGAGCGGACCTTCGAAGCCGGCGACGTCGATCACCAGCGCCGGCTCGTGGCTGGCGCGCTCAGCTCCGTTATCCTGCCACAGCTTGTCCATCGGCGTTGCCGCCTGTGGACGTTCCGTGCCCTTGACCGTGTTCACCTAGCTGCTCCCTTACGATCAGACCGTCGCAAACATCGCTTCGAATTCCGCCCTCAATTCCGCTTCATCGGCGGTATCCGGCGCCGCGAAGCCTGCTTCCACCGCTTTTGCGCGGGCAAGCGATATGCCGGCAAGCGACGGAACATTTGCCACGACATCTAACATCTCGTCCATATTACCGTTGCAATGCAGCACGATATCGCATCCGCCTGCAATGATATTCGCCGCACGTTCACCGATCGTGCCAGCAAGAGCGTTCATCGAGCTGTCGTCGGAGAGCAGCAGACCGTTAAAGCCGATGTGCTCGCGGATGATGCCGTCGATCACCATGCGCGAGGTCGTCGCCGGATTGTCCGGGTCGATGACGGCGAAAACGACGTGGCAGGTCATGGCCATCAACTCGTCCTTCATTGCGACAAAGGGCGGGAAGTCATGGAGCTCCAGCTCATCGCGCGAGACGGTGACGACAGGCAGCTCCAGATGTGAATCGGCAAAGCCGCGACCGTGGCCGGGCATATGCTTCATCACAGGCAACAGGCCGCCGGCCTTCAGCCCCTCGGCAGCCGCCCGGCCCATCGCGATGACGGTCTGCGGATCGCCACCATAGGCGCGGTCGCCGATGACGTTGCTGCTGCCCTCGACCGGCACATCAAGCACTGGCAGGCAATCGACATCGATGCCGAGGCTCGAAAGATCGAAGGCGTGCAACCGCGACATCAGCCAGGCGGCGCGCAGGCCGAGTGCGCGATCGCGGCGATAGAGATCGCCGAGCGCATGGCCGGAAGGATAACGCGCCAGGACGGGTGGGCGGATGCGCTGGACGCGGCCGCCCTCCTGGTCGATCAGCACCGGCGCATGCCAGCCGACGCTATCGCGCAGTTCGGCGACGAGATCGGCGATCTGCCGTGCTTCGGAGATGTTGCGCCCGAAGAGGATGAAGCCCCAAGGTCGCTCGCCCCGGTAAAAGGCTTTCTCTTCGGATGTGAGGGCAAGGCCGCTGCAGCCAAGGATCATCGCTTTTGATTCGGTCATATCCGAATCATAGACCGCGCCCGGCCAAATGCGAGCAAGGTCGGGCGCGATGCACAAAAAAGAGCGGCGGACCGATCCGGCCCGCCGCTCTTATATTCAAAGACGCGATCCTACCTGGAGATCAGGCAGCTTCCACCCACTGCGCGATACTGTTCGCAGAGTGCTGCGGCCTCATCCTTGGAACCGGCCGGTATGCGGACACGGTAGAAAGTGCCCTTGCCGGCGATATCGGCCCTGCGGATCTCGTGGCTGCGGCCGCCGAGCACGCTGGCGAATTTCTTCGACAGGTTGGCATAGGATTTGGTCGCCTCGTCTTCCGACGGCAGCGAGGCGATCTGGATGCCGTAGCCGCCGGCGGATGCGGCCTGCTGCGGCTTTGCGGCGACGGGTGCTGCGACGGCGACCTCCGTCGTCTTCGGCTGCTGTGCGGTCGGGCGGACATTGCCCTTCTCGGTCACTGTGCCGACAACGTTGACGGGCTGATCGACCGGACGGGCGGTCGGAATCGGAGCGGTATCGGCAATCCCCGAGGTTTTGACCGGGCGCACCGGCGGAGCGACCGGGGCGGGATTTGCGGACTGCGCGTCGGCACTGCCGGCGAGCGGCGGCTGTACCGGCGCGGTTTCGACGGGGGCTGCAGAACGCGCATCGGCGGAAGCAACCTCGGCGCTTGCCGGGAAGCTTGCGGCCGTTCCACCGACGGGAGGTGCAGCCGGGGTCGATTGCGCGGACGGGGTCGACGGAGCCGTCAACGCCGGCTGAGCTGGCGGCATCGGCTGGGCCGACGGCGTTGCCTGGGCAGACTGTGTCGCCTGGTCAGACGGCGTCGGCTCTTCGACGGGCGCCGATTCCTCGCGGGCGACCAACGTACCGTCAGGCTTGACGATCATCGTGCGGACCTTGCGCGGCGAAACGGACGGCGTCTTGTCGGTGTCGGTTGCCGAAGCGTTGTCGGCGCTGTCCTGGGTTGGCAGCAGACGCGGATCCTCCGTCTCACCGACCGCAGTCGGCGTGACCTGATCGTCGACGCTGGCGTTCTCGTCGTCCTCGGGCAGCGCTTCCGGTGTCAGCGTGCGCTGGACCACATCGACGGGCGCCTCATCGGAAGAAACGAGCGCCTTCTGCTTCGGCTCTTCGGCAGAACCCGCAACGCGGTCGTAGACCGCCTTATCCTGGTTCGGCACGGTCTTGCCGCCAGGATTTTCCGGAACGACCTTGACCGGTTCCTTGTCGGCGGTGATCACGCGCGGCTCGCCGGACGCGACAATGCCGAGCCCCTCGCCGTTCCAGACGGAGGAATAGACGCCATAGCCGACGCCGGCAAAGACCACGAGCACGACGGCCCCGGCAAGCAACTGGCGCATCGATCGGGCGCGGCTGAAATCAGCGGCCTGGCTTGCCGATTCGATGCGGACCTCGGAGGTCTCGCGGCGCTCGACCGGCTCGCGCACGCTGCGGCGGAAATCTTCCTCCAGCGCCCGTTCGAAATCATCGAGGCCATCGGCAATGGTGGGCTTGACCGGCTGTGCAGCGGCGGCGGCCGTATCCCGGACCGGCGTCGGCGTTTGCCGCGGTTTGGCCGGTTCAAAGAAGCTGGCAATCTCGGCGTCGAGATCGAAATCGAAATCCGCGGATTTCGCGACCGGCGCGGGCTGCTCGACCGGCGGCAGCGCCGGCACGTGCATGTCGTCGACGGCCTCGGGACGATCCTCCGGATCGGAGATCATCGCCGGATCGAATGGCAGGTCTTCGGTCGATTCGGAGACAGGCGTCCAGTTGAAAGCCGGAGCCGGAGCTTGAGCCTGTGGCTCGGGAACGAAGGCCGGAGCGGACCGTGCAGGAGCGGCTGCAGCCTGCTCAAAAGCAGGAGCCGGCGGCTCAGGAGCAAAAACCGGAGCGGGGCGAGGAGCGACGGCAGCCGCCTGCTGGGGAGCAGGGGCCGGCGGCTCAGGCTGCGGTGCGGGCTCGGACGGCTCGGAGAAATCGAGATCGGTCAGTTCCAGCTCGATGCCGGCAAGATCCAGCTCGAAATCATGGCCGGCGAAGGGGTCGTCGGCTTCCGATACCGGCTGCGGCGCAGGCGAATATGTCGCTGCGGCAGGCTGAGGCGCAACGACCTCGGCAAGCTGCGGCGCGATCGGCCTTGCGGCTTCGACAGCATAGACAGGGGCCAGCTCGACCGGAGCAGACCGGACGGGTGCTGCGGCGAGCGGTGCGGGCGCGATCACCTTGGGCTCGACGGGTGCGGCGGTCACGGGGGTGGCGGGAACGGGCGCTGCCTCGATCGATGCGGGTTGCGGCGAGACGGGCGCCGGGGTGGCACGTTGCGGCACCGGATAACGCGAGACGTCGGCGAGCAGATCGTCGAGATCGAATGTGCCGGCGGTGTGCGGAACATCAGGCACGACCTCGGTCAGGGCGGCATCGGCCTGGATCTCGCCTTCGACGGCGGCGGCGATGAGATCGAAACCGGCGTCGGACCCGAAGTCCTCCAGCTCTTCCTCGACTTCGACGAATTCTTCGGCCTCGGCGGTCTCTTCCGGCGCGATCACCTCATCATGGCGATCGAGTTCGGCGGGAAAGCCAAGTGAAGAAGAAGCGGATTCGAATTCTTCGGAAGGCTCGACAGCGGCGACAAGCGCCGGCGGCTCGATGACAGGTTGAGGCTCGACCACAGGAAGATCGGCGGATGGTGCTTCAGCAACCGGTGCGGAGACAGCTTCGACCACAGGCTCCGGCAAAACAACCGGCTCCTCGCGCCTCGGGGCATGGAAATTGGCAAGCGGCAGCCTGATGCTGGCAGCCGACCATTGCGGCGCCTTGGTGGGCTGCGCCAGCGAAGAGACCGGTGCTGCGCCGATCGACAGCTCAAGCTCCTCGATCAGGTCGCGCGCACCGCCGAAGACCGTTTGCACCGACGCGTCGGGCTCGGGAGAAAGCTGCTCCGCCCAGTCGGCAGCAGATGCGTCCCCATTCCCTGCGGCGGGCAAAGCTACTTCTTCTTCAGCCTCGACGGGGGCGACAGAAACCGGCTCAGGAGCCTCCGCATGTTCGGCAGCGGGAGAAGCGTCGAGAACGGGCTCGACGTAATCTTCAGGAGTGACATCATCAGAGATCGACTCGGCGGGCCGGTCGAGCTCTGCGAGCGGACGTGGCGAGTCGTAGCGGTCGAACTCGCGCCCAAGCTCGTCCTCGAGATCGAGGGCTGGCTCGCGCCGTGCGGTCTCCGTCACCGTATTCGCTGCAACACGCGGCTCGAAGCCGACGATACGGGCCAGTTCAGCCAACGGATCGTCGTCTGCAAACAGATCGTTTTTTCCGCGCGTATCATACGCAAGTTGTTTATCAGCCATGCCTATTCCCACTCGCAAACGCCAACGCTCAAATGCCAGCGCATTGTGGGGAAATGGTGACGTTATCGCATTTCGTCCGGTGCGGCAGTGCCTGTAATGGCAAGTCCCGACTTCAAAACCGACGCGACGGCGTACACCAGCCCAAGTCTGGCAATACTTGATTCTCGGTTTTTATCATTAACAAATCGTAATTCCGGCTGATCTTTACCTTTGTTCCAATGCGCGTGGAAGGAACTGGCGAGGTCGTAGAGGTAAAAAGCGATACGATGCGGCTCCTGCGACTGGGCCGCCGCCTCGACGATACGCGGGAATTCAGCGAGCTTGGCAACAAGCTGCAATTCGGCCGGATCGCCAATGCCTGCAACGGTTTTCGCCAGTTTCTCGTGGGAGACATCGAGGTCGGGAAAAGCCTCCCTCGCCTGCCGGAAGACCGACATGCAGCGAGCATGCGCATACTGCACATAAAAAACAGGATTATCTTTCGACTGTTCGGTCACTTTGGCGAAATCGAAGTCGAGCGGCTCGGAATTCTTGCGATAAAGCATCATAAACCGGACCGAATCACGGCCGACTTCTTCGACGACGTCCCGAAGCGTGACGAAATCGCCCGAGCGTTTCGACATCTTCACCGGCTCGCCGTTGCGATAGAGCTTGACGAGCTGGCAGAGCAGCACTGTCAGCTTCGCCTTACCATCCGAAACGCCGCGTGCAACCGCTTCCAGGCGCTTGACGTAGCCGCCGTGGTCGGCGCCGAGCACATAGATCATCTCGTCGAAACCGCGGTCGAACTTGTTCTTGAAGTAGGCGACGTCGGCGGCGAAATAGGTGTAGGAGCCGTCCGACTTGATCAGCGGCCGGTCGATATCGTCGCCCACCTCGGTCGAACGGAACAATGTCTGTTCGCGATCTTCCCAGTCCTCGGGAAGCTGGCCCTTCGGCGGCGGCAGCGTGCCCTTGTAGACATAGCCCTTGAAGGTCAGGTCGTTGATCGCCGTGCGGATCGCGGCTGCACCATTGGCATGCAGGGTGCGTTCGGAGAAGAAGACGTCGTGATGGACGTTCAGAGCCGCCAGATCCTCACGGATCATCACCATCATCGCATCAATGGTGCGATCCTTGACGATCGGCATCCATTGGTCTTCCGGCATGTTGTGCAGCCGCACGCCGTAATCGGCGGCAAGCGACTGGCCGACGGGTACGAGATAGTCGCCGGGATAGAGACCCGAGGGGATTTCGCCGATCTTTTCGCCGAGCGCTTCGCGATAGCGCAGGAAGACGGAACGGGCGAGCACGTCAATCTGCGAGCCGGCATCGTTGATGTAATATTCCTTCTCGACGCCGTAACCGGCAAAAGCGAGCAGGTTGGCGAGCGCGTCGCCGACGACGGCGCCACGGCAATGGCCGACATGCATAGGGCCGGTCGGATTGGCCGAGACATATTCGACGTTGACCTTCTTGCCCTCGCCGAGCGCCGAGCGGCCGTAATCGGTGCCGGAGCCGATCATCGAGGCGAGCAGCCGCTGCCAGTAGCCGACGGCGAGACGGATGTTGATGAAGCCCGGCCCCGCGACCGAGACATCGGCGACGTCGGCATCCTCCTTGAGCTTGGCGATGATGACGTCGGCCAGCGCGCGCGGATTGGTTCCGAGCGGTTTTGCCAGCACCATTGCGGCATTGGTCGCGACATCGCCATGGCTCGCGTCACGCGGCGGCTCGACGGTGATGCGGCCGAAATCGAGCTCGGATCGCTTTTCCCTGACCAGATCGATCTGTTCAAGGGCGGTTTTGATCCTGGCTTCGAAGTCGGTAAAAAGGTTCATCGCACTCTTCCATGCATAGGCTGTGCCAAAGGCTCAAATCGGCCCTCGGCGTGGGCGACCGCTGCCTATCGCAAATCCGGAGTGTGGTCAAACAACCGCCTGTGGGCGCTGATGGCATATGTGTCGGTCATGCCGGCGAGATAATCGCCGACATGGCGGGCCTTCGGCGCATCGGACAGGCCGGCGATATGATCGACCCAGTAATGGCTCTGCATCTCCTTGGGATTGACCATGTAGGCGGCAAAGAGATCGGTGACGATCTGGGCGGCACCGGCACGGATGCGCATGATATCGGGATTGCGGTAGATGCGTTTGAAGAGCATGGCCTTGATCTGCCTGTCGGTCTCGGCCATCCCCTCGGAAAAGGTGGCGATAACCCGGTCGGCAGCGCGGATGTCGGCCGCATTCTCAGGGCGGAGGAGCGACAGCCGCTGCTGCGCCACGCCAATCACGTCCTCGACCATGCGGGTAATCTGGCGGCGCATGATCTCATGGGTGAAGCGGCTCGGCTCCAGATGTGGATATCTCGCCCTCACCTCGGCCATCAGCCCGGCAAGAAACGGGATTTCCTCCAGCATGTCGAAAGTCAGGTAGCCGGAGCGCAGGCCATCGTCGATATCGTGGGTATTATAGGCGATGTCGTCGGCGATCGCCGCGACCTGGGCCTCAAGGCTGGCATAGGTTGCAAGCTCTAGATCGTGCAACTCGCAATAATCAAGGATCGGCTGCGGCACGGGACCGCGGGTGCCCACTCCATCAGCCGTCAGAAGGGGGCCATTGTGTTTGACGAGACCTTCGAGGCTTTCCCAGGTCAGGTTGATGCCGTCGAATTCGGCATAACGCCTCTCCAGTTTGGTCACGATGCGCAGCGATTGGGCGTTGTGATCGAAGCCGCCATAGGGTAGCAGCACCTCGTGCAGCGCGTCTTCGCCGGTATGACCGAACGGCGTATGGCCGAAATCGTGCACGAGCGCCACGCCTTCGGCCAGATCCTCGTCGAGCTTCAGGGCGCGGGCAAGCGCGCGGGCGATCTGGGCCACCTCGATCGTGTGCGTCAGCCGGGTGCGGTAATGATCGCCATCCTGGGCGATGAAGACCTGGGTCTTGTGCTTCAGCCGGCGGAAGGCGGTGGTGTGGACGATGCGGTCGCGGTCGCGCTGGAAATCGGAGCGCGTCGGGCTTCCGTCCTCCTGATAGAGCCGCCCGCGCGTCGTCCAGGGGTCGGCCGCATAGACCGCCCTCTCACTGCTGCCAAAACCCAAAGCACGCGTATCGATCGTCATTCTTCACCGTCATCCTGCATGTTGCCGCATCTGCCCATTGACGCCGCCTAACGCTCTTCATACCTATAGCCCGATGAAACGGCAAAGAGGCGCTTTCTTAACCGCTTCGGCGCATCATCGCCTTTTCGCAGATATCATGGTAAGTTTCTTTGATATCAGGCATTTGAACATTCAAGTGCCAAAACCCATTCTCTCCGGATCTTGACCCCGGCAGGAGGAAACATGACGGATACGAGTGTAACCCTTTCAGATGCCGCGGCAAAGCGTATCGCTGCGATCGTCGGCGCCGAAACCGGCAAGAGCGCCTTGCGCGTTTCCGTCGAAGGCGGCGGCTGTTCGGGCTTTTCCTACAAGTTCGATCTTGCCGACGGTGCCGGCGACGACGACATCATCGTTGAAAAGAACGATGCCAAGGTGCTGATCGACAGCCTTTCCCTCGTTTATATGGCAGGCTCGGAGATCGACTTCGTCGACAATCTGCTTGGCCAATCCTTCCAGATCAAGAACCCGAATGCGGTGGCAAGCTGCGGCTGCGGCACCAGTTTCTCGATCTGAACGTCTAAACGCACATACTCCCCATCAAACCGGCCGAAGAATTCCTTCCGGCCGGTTTATCGTCTTGTCCGGCGGCGAAAGACCGCGATAAAAGAAGCGCACTGAAGCGCGCCGGATCGACACTGATTCATGCGGTGCGCTTTAGCTCTTTGTTTTTATGCCTGTCGTCTCCCAGGCCCGCTGCACACTTCTGGGCGACATGCATTATACGGAACGGGACAGAGCCATGAAGATCGCGACCTGGAACATTAACGGCGTCAAGGCGCGCATCGACAATCTCACGCAATGGCTGAAGGATTCCGATCCGGATATCGTCTGCCTGCAGGAGATCAAGACGGTCGACGAAGGTTTCCCACGGCTGGAGATCGAGGCGCTCGGCTATCATGTCGAGACGCACGGCCAGAAGGGCTTCAATGGCGTCGCGATCCTCTCCAAGAGTTCACCTTTCGAAGTGAACCGCGGCCTGCCCGGCGATCCGCTGGACGAACAGGCGCGTTTCCTCGAAGCGGCGTTCACCCTGTCCGACTCGAGAATCCTGCGCGTCTGCTGCATCTACCTGCCCAACGGCAATCCTGTCGAAACGGAGAAATATCCCTACAAGCTCGCCTGGATGGAGCGCCTGCAGACGTTCGCCACCGAACGGCTGGCCTATGAGGAGATGCTGATCCTTGCCGGCGATTACAACGTCATCCCGGAACCGCACGACTGCTTCGATCCCAAGGTCTGGGAAAACGATGCACTGTTTCTGCCGCAGACACGGGCGGCGTTCCGCAGGCTCGAAAATCTCGGGCTGACGGATGCGGTGCGCGCAACGACGGATGCGACGCAGTTTTATTCCTTCTGGGATTATCAGGCCGGCGCCTGGCCGAAGAACAACGGCATCCGCATCGACCATCTGCTGCTGTCGCCGGAAGCTGCCGACCGGATGACGTCGGCTGCGATCGAAAAACATGTGCGAGCCTGGGAAAAGCCGTCCGACCACGTGCCTGTCATCGCCTATTTCAATTTCGCGGGCTGAGGCTTTCCGCCTACAGCTTCACGCCTCCGAATAGACTTGGGCCGCTTAGTCGTCGGTACCGCTCGCGATGGTGTGCGACAGCGATACCGCTGTGCGGCGGTCGGCCTCGTTGGCAACCGAGAAGGCCTGCTCCTGCAGCGCTTCCATCCAGCCGCAGTCCTTGGGCTTGCAGCGATCGAGTGCTGCCGTCATCAGCGCCAGACCGCGGGCCGTCTGGCCTTCGTCGAACAGAATATTGCCGAAGACCGCCATGGCGCCGGGATGGCCGCTCTTGCGGGCCTGGTTCAGCCATTTCTTCGCCTGCTGCGGGCTGGCATTGCCGCCCTCGCCGGCCAGCATCATCTGCGCCAGTTGGAACTGCGCCTCGGGGACGCCAAAGGTGGAGGCCACCTGAAAATAAAGCTGGCGCGCCTGGCTGAGGTCGATCCTGACCGGACTGCCTGATATGCCGTGCCTGTAGTAACTGGCGAGCGAGAGCAGCGCGTTGACGAAGAAGCCGGTATCTTCTGAGCCGGGTTCGACGCCCTGCTGGGCGATCTCGCTGTAGATCTTGAAGGCTTCGAAATCGTCCTGCGTGACACCGTCGCCATCGGCATACATATTGGCAAGCGCCCAGCGCGAGCCGGTGTGCCCCTTTTCGGCAGCGTATTTATAGGCTTCTACCGCCTCTTCCTTCTGGCCGTTCTTATAGGCCTTGAAGCCGAACTTGAAGAGATCGAACGGTCCGGATTCCTTGCTGACGCCACCTTTGATGTCGAATGCACGGCACGGACCGGACAGCGCCAGCGCTACGGCTATAGACATGCCCACCAGCATGAATTTGAACAGTTTGAACTCGGACGTCACCATTTCAACCGATTTCTTTCGCTCATCCCAGGCAGGCGGCAACGGCGCTCATGCCTTGCATCCCGCGGATGTATTTCTTCGAGGCGAGCGATCCCGCGGCGAGCTCCATGGCTCCTTTACCCGCGTCGCATCCAGCCCATTGGCCTTTTCTCAAAGGCGATATTCTCAGCCCATCCTTCAGAACCACCCGGCTCCCGGCATGGCTCGACTGCAATCTCCGTGGCACTCTTTCGGCAGGTGCGGCATCCGCCTTCCCGCCTCTATCGCATTCGTAAACAGTAAATGTGACGAAACCGGTATCGACCTTTCCGGCAAAGCCGGGCTGCTCATCCGAGCGGGTCGAAAACAGCGACAATGAACGGATCGACGACTTCATCGCGAGGCCGGATCGGCGGCCGGAACAGCCTTGTTCGGAAAGCGAAACGACCGCAATCAAACGAATGTCGCCAATCGCGCCGTACAATTTGATGTCACCGGAAAAAAATCGACCCATGCTACTATTTACACGCACCGTACGCCTGCCATCACCTCGCCCGCAAATAGCGCTGCGCCCTCTTTGTGGCGGGAAATGGACAAATCCACCCCACCACCACCATACGCCAAACGTCGTAAAAATGTGTTGCTGAATCGTCACAAAACGGGATCGGAAATGGCATGATTAACGGGCACGAATAAAGAAGAGCCCGGCAGTGCCGGGCTCCTCAATTCTTCAAATCGGGAAATTAGAACTTGATCTTTAGGCTCGTCGACAGCGCAGCGACCAGATCGTTGTCAAAGGAGTAGGAGACATCATCTCCAAACGTGACCCCATTCTGGGTCACGACGCCGGACGAACCGCTCGTCAACACGCCCACGGCACCGGCAACGCGCCATTCGATATGTTCGGTCGGCGTGAAGGCTGCACCGAGCCCCAGCGTCCAGCTATCGGTCTGCGCGCCATAGCCCTGGCTGGTGCCGCGATCCCAGGTGAGGCTGACTGCACCTGCCCACTGCTCGTTGAATTTGTGGCCAACACCACCGGTGATCGTCCAACCGTCCTGGTAAAGAAGGTCGAGCGACGTCAGCTCCGTGGCACCGCCAGAGGTGCAGGCGACTAAGCCCTTGGTCGATTTTGGGCAGAAAGGCACGGACTGCAGGACACTCCAGTTCGTCCACTTTACCGATCCGAAGGCGAGCCAATCCGGAGCGATACCGCTTTGCAACTTAAGCTCAAGCGAATCCGGCGCTTCGGCAGAGCCGAAGACATCCGTGACCCTTCCATAAGGAGCGCCATTCAGCGGTGCAAATGGTGCAGTCACCTGCGTCAGATCCACCGTACCGGTCAAATTGTCGTATTTTACGCGGCTGTTATAGACGAGGCTCGCTCGCATTGCATATTCCGGAATCTCGTAGGCGAGACCGGCGCGCCAACCCCAGCCACTATCTTCGAGATCGAGGCGGCCGACGCCGTTGCCCGTACCGACGAGAAGCGGAACGGTTGAAACCAGACGTTCCTTGAAGCCTTCGACTTCCTGATAGAAAGCGCCGCCGATGAAGCGAAGCTGCCCAGGGCCGACATCAAAACGATAGGAGCAGGTGCCGCCATAGTTGCGGGTTTTGATCTCTGTCTCAATGTTATTGTTGGCACCGGCCCAGTTCAGACCGGGGTCGGTATGCCCGCCGAAGGGCTCTGAATAGTCGACCAGGCAGTCGATTGCATCGCCAAAACCAGCCTTAAAGCCAATATAAGGGATGGTGTAATTTGACGTATCGTCAGCGGTGTTTGGACGGCTGTTCAGATTGCCACCGCCTGGAGATGTCGACGTATCCGTGTCACGGACGTCCTTCAGCTTGCGCTGCGGCGTGACGTAGGTAACGCCCGACTGAAACGAAAAAGGCGACGTATCGAACAGCTGATCGATGTTATAGCCGCCACGCTCCAGACCGCCAGCGAAGGACGGCGATGCAAGCGACGAAAAAAGAACGAGCGAGGTCACGCCCTTGGAAAACCTACGCGATGCCATTGTGTCTCCCCCACTCCAGCAATTGATTTGGCGACACAGTGTAAGTGTTCGCCGGAAATGGCAACGCGCCCCACGGCAGCGCCTCTAACCATTGCGACTGTCAATTTACGTAAAGAAATTGACGGACACGTCAAAAAACCTGGTTAATAAAATTTTATTCCAGGCTTATCGAATTTCGGTTGGGCTTTTGGGTTTTCATTCCAAACATTGCAGAAGCTGTATCAATCCGACAACAGTGGCAGTTTTCGCCCACTGGATGCCCATTCAGCCACAATCCACAGGCTCCGCGCCTGAAACCAGCCGTTTTCATGACCGAATCGCATACACCCAGAACGACAAAAAGACGCGCCGACAGAGGGCGCGTCTTTGAAATAACTTACCAAAATGGGTCGGTGAAACTTACCCGGCTTCGCTCACCCTGGAAAGAGCGATCCTCAGGCTCGCGATCTGACCCTTCAGTTCCTCGAGGCGATCACGCTCGGCCTCGACCACTTCGGGATTGGCGTTGGCGACGAACTTCTCGTTGGAGAGCTTGCCGTCGATGCGGGAGATCTCGCCCTCCATCTTGGCAATCGCTTTTTCCAGACGAGCCTTTTCGGCGGAAAGGTCGATCAGCTTGCCGAGCGGCAGGCAGATGGTGGCCTCGGCGATGACGATCTGAGCGGCACCCTTCGGCGCATCGTCAGCCAGCGATATCGCCTCGATGCGCGCAAGGCGCTTGATGGCGGCGTCGTGGCGGAACAGCCTTTCACGCGTCAGGTTGTTGGCCTTGACGACGACGAGCGGGGCCGTCGCCGATGGCGGCACGTTCGTCTCAGCACGCACCGAGCGGATGCCGGAAACCAGGTCGATCAGCCAGTTGATCTCGTCGGCGGCCCCGTCATCGGCATAGGACGGCGCTGGCCATTCGGCGTGGCAGACCAATCTGTCGCGCTCTTTGCCTTCACCTGCCGTATGGGCCCAAAGCTCTTCGGTCATGAACGGCATGAAGGGATGCAGCAGCTTGTAGATCTCTTCGAGAATATAGGCGCTGCAGGCCTGGGCTTCCGCCTTGGCACCCTCGTCCTCGCCGTTGAAGACCGGCTTCAACAGTTCGAGATACCAGTCGCAGACCTCGTTCCAGACGAAGCGGTAGAGCGCGCCGGCAGCATCGTTGAAGCGGAAGGCTTCGAGTGCTTCCGTAACGTCGCGTTCCGTACGGGCAAGTTCCGTCAGGATCCAGCGATTGATGGTGAGCTCGGCGGCCTCCGGCACGAAGTGCGGGTCGCTCTTCGCGCCGTTCATCTCGGCGAAGCGCGTGGCGTTCCAGAGCTTGGTGCCGAAATTACGGTAGCCGGCGATGCGGGCCGGATCAAGCTTCACGTCGCGGCCCTGCGCCGCCATGATCGCCAGGGTGAACCGCAGCGCGTCGGCGCCGTATTCGTCGATCAGTTCCAAGGGATCGATGACGTTGCCCTTCGACTTCGACATCTTCTGCCCATTCTTGTCGCGCACCAGTGCGTGGACATAGACGGTCTGGAAGGGCTCGACGGGTTCGCCGTCCTCATCCTTCATAAGGTGCAGGCCCATCATCATCATGCGGGCAACCCAGAAGAAGATGATATCGAAGCCGGTGACGAGAACGTTGGTCGGGTAATAACGCGCCAGTTCGGGCGTCTCGTCCGGCCAGCCGAGCGTCGAGAAAGGCCAGAGTGCTGAGGAGAACCAGGTGTCGAGCACGTCCTCGTCACGCGTCAGGATCTCGCCCGGCTTGAAGTTTTCAAGCAGGTCCTCGACATAGGCCTTCATCGGCCCCTCGTGCGAAAGGTAATGCTGGATCGCCGCCTGCAGCGCCTCTTCCTCGGTCTTTTCGACGAAGACCTGGCCGTCCGGGCCGTACCAGGCGGGGATCTGGTGACCCCACCAGAGCTGACGGGAGATACACCAGGGCTGGATGTTTTCCATCCATTCGTAATAGGTCTTGTCCCAGCTCTTCGGCACCATCCTGGTGCGACCTTCGCGGACCGAGGCGATCGCCGGTTCGGCGAGCGTCTTGGCATCCACATACCACTGTTCGGTCAGCCGCGGCTCGATCGGCACGCCGCCGCGGTCGCCGTGCGGAACCATGTGCTTGTGCGGCTCGATCTTGTCGACGAGGCCCGCCTCTTCGAAAATCTCGACGATGACCTTGCGCGCATAGAAGCGGTCCTGGCCTTCCAGGCGGTCCCAGGCGCCGTGCAGCGCCGCCGGATTGTCGAGACCTTCAAGAAAGTCCTCATTGTCCTTGATGGTGATCGTGCCGTCGCCGTTCATAATATTGATGACGCGAAGACCTGCGCGCTTGCCGACGTCGAAGTCGTTGAAATCGTGCGCGGGCGTTATCTTCACCGCGCCGGTGCCGGCAGCCGGATCGGCATAATCGTCAGCAACGATCGGAATTCTGCGGCCGACGATCGGCAGAATGACATGCTTGCCGACAATGCCCTGATAGCGTTCGTCCTTCGGATTGACGGCAACACCGGTATCGCCCAGCATGGTCTCCGGTCGTGTCGTTGCGACGACCACATAATCGCGCGTCTCGAATTCGGTCGGCTTGCCTTCCTCATCGAATGCAATCGGGTATTGGTAGGTTACGCCCTTTTCCAGCGGATAGCGCAGGTGCCAGAGATTGCCCTTGACCTCGTGCTGCTCGACTTCGATATCGGAAATCGCCGTCAGCAGCTTCGGATCCCAATTGACCAGACGCTTGTCCTTGTAGATCAGCCCTTCCTTGTAGAGTCTGACGAAAACCTCGAGCACGGCCTTCGAGAGGCCTTCGTCCATGGTGAAACGTTCGCGCGACCAGTCGCATGACGCACCAAGACGCTTCAGCTGGTTGAAGATCAGGCCGCCCGATTCGGCCTTCCACTCCCAAATCTTGTCGATGAAGGCTTCGCGGCCCATGTCGCGGCGGCCCGGCAGCTGCTGTTCCATCAGCTTGCGCTCGACGACCATCTGCGTGGCGATGCCGGCGTGGTCCATGCCCGGCTGCCAGAGCACGTCCTTGCCGCGCATGCGCTCGAAGCGCACCAGGATGTCCTGCAGCGTGTTGTTCAGCGCGTGGCCCATGTGCAGCGAACCGGTGACATTCGGCGGCGGGATCACGATGGTGAAGGTCTCGGCCCCGGCTTTGGCATTTGCGCCGGCGCGGAAAGCGTCCGCCTCATCCCATATCGCGGCGATTTTCGGTTCGACGGCAGCGGAATCATAGGTCTTGTCGAGCATTTTCTGACCAATTTCGAGGTTCGAGGATGGCCGTTTGTAAATAGGATGGTCACGGCCAAGTCAATAAAAAAGCCGCCCCGGAGACCGGAGCGGCTTTTCAGGAAAAAGCAATCCGATCAGCGGCGCGGGCCGCGCGCCACGCGCTCGATTTCCTCGCGCACCAACCGCTCGACCAGTGTCGGCAGATTATCATCAAGCCACTCACGCAGCATCGGGCGCAGCATGTCCTCTGCGATCTCGTCCAGCGAGCGGCGCTCGGCACCGTCGATCGCGGCGGCGAGCTCCTCGAAGGAGCGGCTGATCTGCAGGCCGGCGCCCTCCGAAAGCAGCGTCGGCTGGACCTCATCCATAACGCTCGGCAGGAAACGCTCGGTCGACGACTGAGTGGGTTCCATAGCCGGCAGCGCTGTTTCGACGGCAGGCGCAGGCTCGGCGACGGCAACCCTTTGCGTTTCCGTGAACACCGGCTCAGCCGGCTGCTGGATCGCAACATGCCGGATGGACGCTGCGGCATCCGGGAAAACAGGCTGTGCCGGCTGCGGCTGGGGTTGCGGTGCCGCGGCGCGCGGCGGTTCCGGCATTACGGCCGGCTGCGGTTCGGGCTGACGGAAGCCGCTCGGAATTTCGCGCAGGGCCTGACCGGCCTGCACGGCGCTGCGCTCGGAGGCGGCGCGCACGCGGGCGGCGACATCGGCAAGCGACAGAGCGCGGGCCGGAACTTCTGCTTCGGGGGCGGTGCCGGCCGAATTGGCGGCGACGAAACGCGGATCGGAGGAGCGCATGACCGGTTCGGGGAATTCCACGCCGGCATATGTATCGTCGACCGTCAGATGAATTTCGGAGCCATTGTCATCCTCGTCGGCGCCGTAGACCGGCGGCAGGGATGCGGAAATCGCCTTGCCGGCGCCGGGCTCATTGCTTTCGATGATCTGGCGGATGGAGGCCAGAATTTCTTCCATGGACGGTTCACGCGCTACACTTGGCTGAGCCATTTCTATCCCCGTTATCCCAAAACAACGACCGGATGGTGTGGAGCATTCATCCGAATCACCACGACCTTAGAATACCCCAGGCGTGAAAAAAATCATCGCGAATCAAATGAATGCGGCCATGCACAGTTTTGTTACCTGATGTTAGCCACGCGCAAAGCCTGTTGCGATTTTGCAGCGGAAACATCCCATGAAACCGAAGTTGAAGCGCATAACATCCGTCCGAGCCGCCGTGGCGGCATCAGCGTAGATGATGTTTGTGAAGGCTTTCCAGCGGCGTTGAAAAAAAACGGGCGCCGATGGCGCCCGTTGCTGAATGTCATCGACACGAACGATGTCAGAAAACGAATTCACGCGCCTTGGCGAAACCTGGCAGCGGCTTGACCGAGGCATTGAAGAAGACATTTTCCGAAATGGCGCCGCGCTCGGCGACGAAGACCTTGGCGCGGGCGGCATTGCCGTAACCTTCGACGGTGATCAGACGGCCACCATCGCGCAATTGACCGAGAAGGGCCGCCGAAACCTCTTCGACTGCGCCGTTGATGAAGATCAGATCATAGGGAGCACCGGCAGCGTAGCCCTGTTCGAGCGGGCCGGTCACGACCTCGACCTTGGCGTAGCTGGCAAGCTGCGCCTTCGCTTCAGTGGCCAGCGTCTCGTCGCATTCGAGCGCGATGACGGAGCCGGCAATGATCGACAACAGCGCCGAAGTGTAACCCGTGCCGCATCCAACCTCGAGCACGAAGTCGTCCTTGGTGATCGCTGCCAGCTGCAGCAGCTTGGCAAGCGGCGACGCTTCCATCAGGAAGCGGGCCGGCTTTCCCGGTGCGGCTGC
This sequence comes from Rhizobium indicum, assembly GCF_005862305.2. Lineage (NCBI taxonomy): Bacteria > Pseudomonadati > Pseudomonadota > Alphaproteobacteria > Hyphomicrobiales > Rhizobiaceae > Rhizobium > Rhizobium indicum. The sequence goes on from NZ_CP054021.1 coordinate 623,524, forward strand.
GAAGATCTCGACGTCGTTGTCGATATAAGCCAGCAGCTTCGCCTTCTCCGGCACGAAAGCCTCACGCGGCACCGTGAGAAACGCCGTCAGCACGGAATGCGAGGTAACGTCCGTCGTGCGAACCTGGGTATCGACCATCTTTACGCGCGCTGCTTCGAAATCCATCATGTCCTCTCGCTCTTGAAAAAGCGGTTCCTGTCCCTCGTCTCTTAATCCCCGCCACGGATGCTTTCAAGGCTTGGCGAGCGCCGGCGAAAAGAATCCGGCAGGCGCCTCTTCCGCGCCACAGGGGCAGGATGGACGCTGCAACTCCAGCGTGGAATCGTTTAGCCCTTCATGTTATGATCTGCAGCGGAGGAAATAGGAGGAGCAGGCGATGTCTGCGATTTTCGAGTATTTCACGCTATTCGATTTCTTCATCGTCGCAGCACTCGTCGGCATATTCTGCTGCGGGCTGCTGGACGGCGAAACGACTTGGAAGCGATAAAGCGTCGAAACGCGCTTAGAGATACTCTGCATGGCGCTTGCGGCAATGATGCCCGGCGCAGGTCCGACATGCGTCGATTCCTTTCAAATCCAGTCCTTGACAGGACGCACGCGCATTAACGTTACGTCAACCATTTTGTTGCGGCGCCCTCGCCTTTCCCTATGGGTGTGCGCATGCAAACCTTTATGATCCAATCGCGCGGAATAGAAGCGCTTCACTACAATGCCGATGCCCGACTGCTGCTGATCAAATACAGCAGCGGCGAGATTCGCAGCTTCACCCGCATTTCGTCGCAAGGCATGCGGCGGCGGCTCGGCGCCGGTCCCGACATCGATGAGGGGCCTGAATTGAGCGATCTGCAATATCAGGCGCAAATCCGGAAAGGTGGCATGAAGGCGCTCTACCGCCTCACGGGAATCAATCCGTTACAGTTCGATTTTTCGCCCGGCCAGCGGGTCTGGTAGGGTTCACGCCTCAAGACGCCAACACCGATTTAGCTGCATTTCGGACGAACTATGCCATGCAGAGACAAATCGAGGGAATCGCCCAGAAGAGCAAAAGCATGCTGATCCAGTGTTAGCTTAATTTTCGCTACCCTTTACTGAAATATCGCTTTTAAAATCAATGATTGCTGCCACCTCCGAGCTTGCTTTTTCGCAGCTAGGAGAAGCCAAGTAGTTGCATTGGGAAGAAGAATTCCAAGCGGCGATCATTCGGCGCCCCCAAGAGATCCGGACGAGCGGCCAATTACGATATTTCGCAACGCATTCCCGATCGGAAGATCGGTACAATGACTAGCATACCACTTACATGGGTGCACCCTGAGCTATATTCATGGCCGCTCCGTATAGGCTGACGGCCTTAAAGTCGTCATTCGTGAGTTTTTCGGTGGGAATCATATCGCTCCCTGCAATCAACCGCTCCACCCAGTCATTGCGTCGGGCAACTTCCGTACCGAGATACGTGTAGAGAAATATCGAAATCTTATTCCATTCACCGATATCCCGCGCGCGGAGAGCCTGCTGAACCGCGATCTCAAGCTGTGCCCCGCGTTCCCCTCTCAGGTATTCCGTGATCCTCGCGACCTCGCTTGCATTGTAATGAGCTGGAATAACCGCCAACGTCATTTCATCCTTTGACGTTGTTACCATCAATGAATCAAGAGAGACCTTAGTTGAGACGTTCAACTCTACCGGAATTATGCCTTCTAGCCTCGCCTTAGCTTGAAGATTACCTCCCGCGTCCACATGCCCGGTGATCTCAAAGCGGACTTTTCCATGCAGAACTTCCCCCACCAGAAGATATTTACTCTGGCGGCCATGGTACAAATCTTCGATTATGGCGCAATTGGACTTCGCACGATTCCACTTCAAAAGCGCGCTTTCTCCACCTTCGATAGGATCGTGCGAGAGAGGCGTTGCACTAATCTTTATTTCATCAGAAATTTGTACATGCCCGCTGGCTTTGAGAGCAGCCAATCGCGCACTAAGTGCGGAGCCGGCGAGATCGACGTCAACGCCAGTTCCCACAGTAACGGTGTCGCCGGCATTCCTGATCTCTATGTAGTTACCGCCTTTCTGACCTGCAAAGCAGTCAGTCACAATAATACTTTCGTTGTCCATTTGGATCACATCTCCCGGCCACACGGGGTTTGCTCGATAGACAGGCATAGCCCTGTAACCACCAAGAAATAGCCTGCTCATCGCCGCTTTATACTGATAAATCCCCTGGGACTGCTGTGCATCAGCTACAGAAATCGGAAATGCCACAAATGCTGTCACCACGGCTAGAGATACTAACTTCACATTTTGCCCCCTCAATAATTTTCTGATGCTATACTTCTTATTTTTCAAAGCAACATTTACATGCGAACGACCGGCTGCCGAACAGCCAAGCTAAGCGCATGCCGCGCCGCGATTTGTTGCACACAACTCCGGCTGGACTTGTACAGTATGCAACATTTTCCCTTACAGTAGTTGTATGTTGAGCAACGAAACCGGCGCCAGACTTTCACAGGTGTCTTTCGCCGTGCATCCAAAATGATCGCTCGTATGGAAAACTGCCAATGAGCACTCGGAGCCAGGTCGGCGAGATGATCCAGCGGCGCGAACGCTGGCCGATCGGCAATGAGCCGCGCACAGCGCGCGGCTCTGCTCAAGGCAGCCTGAGGAGATCCGGTTGGAAGACGGCAAGCCAATCGACGGTGGAATGTTGAACCAAGTTAGGTTTGCCGTCTTGGATTGAAGTCCGGCCGCCCACTTGGCAAAATTCCAAAACTGCGCTCTCCTACAATCAAAAGGGGAGCGCACCATGGATCGAGATGATTCTGTGCTGAGAATAGAATTCAACAATACCAAACCGATCGAACTCTTCGACCTAACTCTAAGTTTCATGGCGCTTGCTGAATCCTTCAAGGATTTCGCAAATCGTGCTGGCGATCCGCGGCCTGACAATCTGCGCCTTTACGTGAAGGAGATACGCTCCTCCAGTGTCATCGCGGATCTCATCGCAATCGCGGAGCAATCGCAATGGCTCCTGGAGCATGCGGAGGTGTTCGGGGGTTTCGTTGCCAACACCAACGATCTCGCGAATTACTTCCTGGGCAACAACTCCAAGCCGAAGGAGGAGCCGAGCCAGCGCCAGGCGAAGCAGATCGCACAGATCGTCGAGCCTGTGGCAAAAGACTTTGGGTCGCAGATGAACATGAACGTGACGGAGGGCGGGATCGTCCACATCCATCATCACCAGCACTTCATGATCAACGGCATGGAAGCGAACGCGGTCCAGAACGGCGTGACGCGCTTCCTCGGTCCACAGTTGCCGGCCTCGAAGATGATGCCTGATCAGCTACTCGTCCTGGAGCAGGTGAAGAATGATGCGACGTCGAAGACCGGCGACCGCGGCATCATCGAGACGATATCGAGCAAGCCCGTAAAGCTCCAGTTCTCAAGCGAGCAAGCGAAGCGGGCGATCCTGGGCGTACACCACAATCCTTTCGAGTGCGTATTCCAGGTCAACGTTGAAGTCCGTTCGACGGGCGGGCGGCCTGCGATCTATCGCATTCTCGATGTCACCGAGATCATCGAGCCGGAGGCCTGAGTTTTTCCTCGTAGCCGATGATGCCCGGCCGATCGACGGCGGGTTCCCCTACGTCAACTTCCGCGTTCCCACTTCAATGACGGGAGCTTCGTCGTCTACAGTCGGAGCATTCTCTGCGATCTGCGCCCGGCCTGTCGCGATTGCAGCTTTCTTTTCAGCAGCAATGGCTTTAACCGCCGCCAATCTTTGCTCGCGCTTGTGTCGCGCCACATACCACTCGTCAAAAAGCATCTCGATCAGTTCAATTAAGGCCTGCGCTTCACCGGGGTCGACATCAATGACGAGGTTGATGTCTTTTTCCATGTGAGCGCCGATGTTACCGATGCCGCGCACGGCGTCGATCGCTTCGACAGTCTCCGGTTCCACGCCGCGCGGAGCCGTCCCGCCGTCTAGGCGCTGATTTAGTTCCTTAATCTCATCTATTAGGCGGCCCTTGGCGATACCACAAAAATCCCGGATCATTCCCTGCAGGCAGCGCCGCGCTAGCGTCGCCGAGGCTTTTGGACTGGTATTGCGGATCGCGCAGGCTTCAAAATAGTCCTCTCGAAGGGCTAAGGGGATGTAATCTGGCTGGAGCTTGGAAGAGTTACTCGGTCGCAGCTCCCACTCCTCGATACCTCTTTGAATACCCCAGCCGTTATTTCCAGATATGGCTTTGACGAACCTGACAGACAGTGCGACTTCATTGCAATCAGGGTTGACGCAACGGGTCGCGGTATGCGCCAAGCCAGTGTCGCCATGTTTCGATTTGCCGATATGAAACTTCGAAAACGAAGACTGAAAATTCTCAGTTACGACTTGGTGATGGTTGCAGAAAGGACAGGTCCACTGGTCGGCCATCTGACTACTCCTAAGATTCGCGCAGGAGCACGCTCGCACAGTTTGTAAATCGCTGTTAGTCGGATTGAGAATTGATTCCCAGTTTCCCAGGGTCTCACCGACTAATGGTCACGCCCAAGAAACATTCATTGGGTTCTCATGTTGCTTTTCATATCGCGCGGATTCGCCGGAAACCCAGAGATCCCCGGAATTGCAGGGTAACTGCCGGCAACATGAATGCGACACCACGGACGGCGCGATACCGCGTATAAATGCGGTAACTATATGTTTTCAATGGCGAAAGAGTTTGGAGGCCTCGCCCGGAATTGAACCGGGGTACAAGGATTTGCAGTCCTCTGCGTCACCACTCCGCCACGAGGCCTCACGCGCTCGTTATCTGAGCCGTGGCGAGCGTTTAGAATGATCGTAAGGAAATCGCAAGAGGGCATTTCGGAAAAACGCTATTCCGCAGTTGCCGAAACGACCATTTTTCCATCCCGAAACGGAGCGGGCGCGGGCTGGAATTTCCACGGCCGTTACGATGCCCCATTTCCTGCCAATGATGGCATTTGAAACAAATTCTTGACTTGACTTCGATCACCGTCCGGGACTCAATTGCCCTCGGGAGGGTATAGGAGCTTGCGATGGATTGGGCTGCCCTCAAATCGAAGCGCGTGCGTGCAGCATACGACGCCGAAACCCGGGATCTGCATGTAAAATTCCCTGGTTCTCCGCCGGTGAAACATGCGGATATTCCGCCGCACGTCCACCAGAACCTGCTGGAAACGGATGATCCATACTTCTATTACCAGTACTATATAGCGCCGTCTCGCGTATCACCGGGTCCTCGACAACCGGCCTCCGTGGCGTCCTACGCAGTGAAGCTCGTCCTTCTCCTTGCCGCCTGCAGCCTGCTGATGACGACCGGCCTCGATCCGGACCACGGCGGGGTTTTCGAGGAAAGCGAACTCAGATCCAACTAGACGCGAATTTGCAGCCCAATCTCAGGGCCTGCGACAAGGCGGCTGGTTCCGGCGTCGAAATTGTCGCTCCTGTTCTGAGAACGGTAGCGCCGATTGTCCCGCTCGCGGTCGTTCCTCCCATCGCGCTCATTCCGGCCGTTGAAATTGCGATAGTTGCGAGGTCCGCTATAGCCGCGTTGGCCGTGATCGACCACGCAGCCTTCGGGCCGGCGGCAGATGCCACGGGCGTCGAAACCGCCGCTGTCGACACCCTGGGCCTCGGCGGGCACGCCGGAGAGGATGCTCGCCGCTGAGAGGACAACCACAAAAAATAGCTTCATTTCCTCACCTGGACCATTGTGGGACACCTACGCTTCATAAACCACGAATGCGAAAAGCGCTCCACTGTTCCACGGACCCGTTCACTGGGGCGACCGTCAGCCAGCCGGTTTTCGCCGCCTGTGCCACCAGACCGCCAGCCGACGCCGAAGCCGGCGCGCGAACGGCAGATCGTGCGAGAGCACGAGGAAACCGAGCGGCAGCATCCAGAAGCCGAGGATGGGCAGGAAACCCAACACGCCGCAGAAAATGAGGGCCATGCCGAGTGCCATCCGCGCGATGCGCGAGCGTGGCATGCCGATGCTGAAAGAGCCGAGCATAAGCCTGCCGCTTGCATGATCGATGCCGAAGCGCACTGCCCTTGCCTTGCGCTTCTCGCCGCCTCTCGTCTCCTGACGATCATTCACGTTTGTCATTCCCCAGAGATGGGCGCAGGCATCCCAAATACAAGTTCATTTCATTTTTTTGAAAAAACCGCTTGGCAAATCGGGAAAGCGTTTGTATTAGCCCACTCACACCGCGCCAAGCAGTGATCCCTGGTAGCTCAGCGGTAGAGCATTCGACTGTTAATCGACAGGTCGCCGGTTCGAATCCGGCCCGGGGAGCCATTTTTCAAGTTAAGCGCCTGTTTCGTTGATAATTCCGAATGCAGGCGCTTTCTTCCCCATACATCCCCTCCCCGCATTTGGAACGTGTTTTCTGCGGTTCGACTCCTGTGGATAACTCCGACCGTGCGGGATCTTCTAGCACCCTGCGCTTCATCACCGTACACTCCCTGGGCATTCATGGTGATAGGAAAACGATGAAGCCAGACAAACTTCGCAACCTGCTGCAGGAACTGGATACTCGCGTCGCGCGGATGCAACGCGCAAGGAAGGACCACTTCACAGCAAACCTGTCAGGGCTCCGGACCGAGGTGCAGCGACTTCTCAGCAAAGTCGATACCTTGCGAAGTTCGGACATTGCCGCGCTGGAGCTAATGCTTTCTGTCATTCCGATCCATGATATGGACCGATCGAGTTTGCGTAATCTGCTGCTCGGCATGAAGATCGGCCTGAATCGCCTCGGCCCCGAAGAGATGCTTGAGGCCGTGCCTGGTCAGAAGCCGGCAGCTTTTCAGTTTGGCTTTGAAGGCGAACGCGTCGTCGTGGTTGATCAGCCTCTTAGAACTCGAGAGCGCGATAGGGATATTGCTGCGGCAGCATTAGAAGCGGCCACCGAGAAGGGCGTTTATGTTGGTGAGCAGTTGGCTCAGTCGAACTGTTCGCCGCGTCTGAGGGAAGCGTTCAAGTCACTCCAGGACAAGCTCGGGGCCCGTGCTAACATCATTCAGGTAGGAATGTATAACCAGACCTGTGGTCGGGTTTTGCGGGGGGATGTCGAGGAACTGTCGCCCACGCTTTTCGAACTACTACGATCCCACGTCGAGCTCGTCTTTGCCGCCGCTTCGCAGTTTGATGATTGGCGGATGTTCCGTGAGAATGCGTCAGATATTGATCGAGAGTCCGTCGTCGAGCTATCCCAAAGCACGCTCGCTTTGGTACGAGGCCTTAAAGCGCAACAGGACACAGATCCTGCCGTAGCGGCCGCTCTCGATACCGTGGTGGGCTGGACGCAAGACAAAGCGGCTGACAAACGCGACGTGCTTGCTCTGACAGGCACTCTGCAAAACCTATGGTCCCTCGCTGCCAAATCTGCGCTCGCCAAGGAAGTTGCGAGTGAGGGTCGGAAGCTCGTAGCTAAAGCTATTATCGCAACTCTTCTGGCCGCCACCACGGCCGGCGCTCTCGCAGCCTTCGGCAAGGTGCCTGGAGCGGAGTGGATCGAGACCACCGTCGCGTATTTCAAATCAGCGACTGAAGGGACGCCCCCTGCTTCGCCTAGCAAAAATCGGTAGTCCCCTTGTCCTTGCAATGATTCGAAACCAGAACTCTTGCATGCAGTCAATAGAACCAGCCGGCGCGCCGCTGGTGTAGTCGCGGGTGGTGATCGCACCGGCCTATGGTGTTAGTGAGCGGTCAGCCGCATCATGCGGCGACTACGGCTGACCGCTTATCGGCCAGGGCGGGCCGAATTAGAAATCTTTGCCTCCGCCAATGAGCTCCCATAGCTCTCCACGGCGGTAAGTCTTGAACATCAGCCAGTCCATTCCGGATCCGCGCATTCCATTGCACTCGCGGCAAGCAGCCGCCATGTTGTCGCGTCGCGTCCAGCCCCTGTGGCGATTTGTCATTAGATGCTCGAGCGTTGCGGCGTCTGGTCGGTTCTGATCCTTGCCGCGAGGCAGGATGACCATGAGGCGGTCGCAGTAACAACAGCGCCCGCCCTGCTTGTTGAATAGCTCAAGAACGAAAGCTCGCTTCACTCCGGTCTTCATATGGATTCCCGCAGGCGGTGAGACAGCTTCCTTCGACCGTGCGGGACGGGCGGCCAGCCATGTCACCAGTTATAAGTTGGATGCAGCATATCTCTCTGCCGAACATCGACCGGGGGGCAATTCACAGGAAGAGCGAAACAACAGACCCCCAATTGGAGTATGAATGGCCGCGCCGATGCAATCAAACGGGTAGTGATAGCGCTACGTAGCCGAAAAGCGGTCTAAGCCGGGTCAATTGGCCGTTGAGGGAAACCTACTAAGGGTCTATAAAGCTTTTCGATAGGTCGTTGCAGAACGCCGGTTTCGTACAGTCATCGGAAGGCTCTGAAATTAGAGGCTCCCGAAACGCCGCGCGCAGCAGATGACGGTCAATCTTTTTCCGAAATGGATGTAAGACCGCACCCCCCTCCTCTTGGCTTACTTTGTCGTGATGAACCGCTGAGTTATCCGTCAACGCTTTGAAGGTATGCGGGTGAGGACCAGAGATGATCGTATCATGAAAACAGATCAGCTTTGCCAACGAGGAGTACATCGATGAGAAGGGCAAGACACGATTCCCCCGCCAAGGGGAGTCGTAGGGAGTTCAGTAAGGCTTCGCCGAGGCGGACGCTGTTGCGGGTAGATGTGCGCGTTATGAAAGCAGTAGATAGAGTTGCGCGTGGGGCGCGTTGGCGCCTCAACGCGCTTTTGGAACGCGCCCGTCGGACCGCCTACCCAAGGACCGTTCGACAGGCTTGGTCAAGGGTGCGCGCCGAATACCTTTCTTACACGACTGATCCTCAACTTCATCAATTGCTTGAGGTAGTGCGTCGTACCGCCCCGAGCGGAGCGTTGATCATTGAGGCAGGTTGCGCGCGCGGCGGTTCAGCAATTCTCATGTGTTCCGCCAAGTCGCCTCAGCGCGCTATGCGCGTGTACGACCTGTTCGAGATGCTCCCTCCGCCTTCGGAGCACGATGGCGACGACATGAAAGCTCGGTACGCTGAAATCAAAGGCGGCGAAGCCGTCGGCCTTGGAGGCGAGCAATACTATCTCTATGATGATGACCTGATGGCGACAGTGACGAACAACTTCGCTAGGTTTGGCTATCCCGTCGAGTCCAACAACGTCCAACTGATAAAGGGTAAGGTGCAAGACACGCTTACAGTCGCCGAGCCGGTCGCTTTGGCCAATATCGATGTTGATTGGTACGAGCCTGTCAGCGCCTGTCTAGAGCGGGTTATGCCTCATCTCATCGTCGGCGGCGCTGTCGCACTTCGCGCCTATTCGGACTGGTCAGGGTGCCGAAAGGCGGCAGACGATTACTTCTCTCGCGCAGGACGGGAGGGACTGGACTTTGACCTCTCGGCTGGACACATGCTTGTGACCCGAACGCACTGAACCTTCTCCGTCCAAGAAGACATTTTTGGTGTCCAAGAGGGCGTGCGCCGGTTTGTCACCTGGTAGTGCCGCAAGACGGGCAACCGGGTCGCCCATACCTAGCCCTAAATCAGCATCCCCTAATCCTTGCGAAAATTCACGAGGCGCATAAATTCAATCTATCAGATGGCTTTTGCTGGTGACCACGGATGTACTGGCACCCTGCTGATGCAATCAAAGAAGGGTCGGCGCGAGTATTCGCCCGACCCTTTCTTTTTATCCAAGACCGTTCTGTGGCTACTGCCGATAATCCCCATCCCTGCCCGACACCCCCTTAATCTCCTGGCAGCGCAGCTGGTCAGACCCGGACAGGTAGCGGCGTAGATTGCCAAGCCGCATGTCCTTGTGCCGTGGGCAGTTGCCCTCGGTCTTATGCGGCTTGCACAGCCCGCACGACGCCTTGCGAGGACGCTTTCTCTTGTGATGCATGTCCATCTCCGAACGAAATCGGTGCGCCCTGATGGCGCACGCGTATGTGTCGGAGATGAGAAAGCGCTCGCGTTGTCATGGTGCCGTTATATCACGCGGGGAGCGAGAAAAGACCGCCGACGCTGCCCTTGGCCCACCGCGTTTTGAACGCAGACTGTGAATAGAAAACGGGATCAGCCCGGCGCTATGATTTCAATCTTCATCAACGGTCTCCCAAGCTATGGAATATACCGCCATCCGCGCGCACATCACCGTCAAGCCGGCAGCCTCATCATGCGCTGTACGATGGGTAGGCAAACGCTGGCCAAAAAACTGCCGGCGGTGTACAGCAAACGCCATGGCGCTAGATCCTGAAAAAGCATTTTTAGATTACAGTGCGGCGGACTGCAGCGTGCAGTTTTGGACCGCCAACGCACCGGCGGTTCAATTCACCTCTTTGGAAGCCGCCGTCAGGTTCGCAAAAGACCATGGCGGCAGGTGGGAAGAGATTGAGATAACAGTCCACCTGCCGCGCGAGGACATCGCGTTCGCCACCGGAAAAGTGCATCAACTCATTGACGCTCTGCCAAGTGACCTCCGGAAAAAACGGTAGCGAGGTGGATTGGCAGTCAATAGAATCGGCCGGCGCGCCTAGGAACGATGCTCTTCCCGGCGCGGTCGGCTGGAGATATGGGCAAGGTGAAGCCAGAGCTACCGTCGATTGCGATCGTCACATACTATCGCCACAGCACCTGGATAGGGTCACGGCCATGGCTCTCGGTATGGCGATAGGAATCGGAATAGGCGCCGCAGTCGGCCCGATGCTGTTCGATGACACCGCGATCGGCATCACGTTCGGTGTCGCGATCGGCGCTGCCGTCGGGGCTGTCATCAAACGGAAATGACATCGGGAACCGGTCGCTTACTGCCTGCCCGCGGATATGTGAAGCCACCCATTCACCCCAGAATCGGCCGGTGCAATCTCATCTAGTTGGAATCATCGAACGATCACTATCAACACAGCGGCGGACGTCTGACAGGGCATTATCCTATGGCCGCGTTTGACCGATAATCGACTGCAGCTATGGGGCCTCGTGCGGACCTGCGGCGGCGTCTCCACCTTCACGACCGCTTTCTCGTGCTTCCCATTCCACAAGAACCGATTCGAAGTCCCCGTTGTTAAGGTGAATGTTCGATTTGATCGAGTGGATGATGTTCCTGGCCGCTTGTTTTTCCGGATCGGTTTCGAGAAGGGCATAAACTCGACGGATAATCGACACAGGAGATTTGAAAAAGCTCGCTAACCCATCCAGCGAGAGTGTGGAGCGGGGGCCATATAGCTTCTGAATGAATGTCAGAAGCCACGCTTCATCCGACGCACGTGCGACGACCAGTTCGATCAAGTCATCGCGTCCCCCCGCCTGGGACCAAGCGTAAAGCATGCTGGTAGCACGTTGCTCTTCCATCACTTGATCGAGGCCAACAGCGCTATAGCGTTTTAGCATGGTGGCACGAACCGCGTCGAACCCATCCCGCGAGGTCAGCCGTTCATTCGGATCGGGTCGGTTGCCAAAGAACCCATGCCCGAACGTTTCGTCACGCAGAAGGTAGGTTAGGAAGCCAAGTGACGTGCTGGCTTGGAAGAGTGCCTGTAGCGCTGCGTCGAACCTCTCTTCTGGAAGCGCCACTTTCAACCGTCGCAGCAAATCCTTCGCTAGATACCATATCCGCGGATACCCCCAGTCATCGCCACTGGCATCCTTCGCCAGCTCATCTGCCGCGTTCGAGAGCCCCATAATCAGTATCTCAACAGGCCAGCCAAGGAGAACATCTTGCTCCATGTAGCGTAGCTGGTCGAGCAGGCGTTCGACTTTCGTTGCCCCGGTATCACCTTTCTGCTCACCCATGTTAATGAGGAGAAGCGCGACTGCATTCACGCCATCGCGCGCCGCCGCTAGTAGGTCGGTGATGTCGAGATCCGTCACTCCGTCCGGCGGGTCGATCAGCGTGAAGTACAGGCGGGCGTGGCTCGGGCTCGCTAATAGTTTGTCTTTGGCATCCTGGGAAGGCGAGGCTCGCTTTGCACGAGAGAACAGCCGTTCATCCTTATTTTTGTCGAAGCTCTGAAATTGAATGCCGGGCAGATGCCGCTCGAGTTCGAACTGGTGCTTCTCCCAGTCGAGGCCGTCGAGCTTCATGGCCTCGTCCATTTGCTTCGCCATGGCCTCTCGCTCTTCGCTAGAGACATGCACACGCCCTCCCGCCAGCGCAACGAAAGTCACGAGATACTCCTCAACCCAGCGATAGAAGTTCGGCGAGCCGACAGCGATCATGCGAAGCCAGACAAGGTCGGCCAGATCGACACGCCCCATGAGGCTCGGCCAATAAACACGCAAGCTGTCGAGAATGCGGACCACCGCACGCGGATTCTCCAAAACCCGCCCGCCCGTCTCGTCGATGACCTGCTGAAGATATGGAATCCGCTCCTCGCTACATTCTGCGAACAACTGCAGCTCGCTGGAGAACCAGCGCCGCAGGGCGAAGGATTCCGGCCTCGGCACAGCGACCTCGGTCTGGACAATCTTCTCCAGATACGCGGTTCCGCTCGCAACACCGGTTCCGGTCTCGATGGCGCGCGACAGCGCTGTCGCATCGTAGCAGAGGAGATAGGAGACGTTCGGGAAGTCGGCGACGGATCGAACAAGCCGCAGAAGCTCCGCAACTTCCTTCGGTTCTAGCCGATCGACGTCATCGATAGCGACGACAATGCGACGATTGAGGTCGAGCAAGGCCTCCGCCAGCTTTTCCTTCTGGGCGACCAAGGTTGGGCCATCCGCTTGCTCCGCTGCCGCGGCGGCAATTTTTTCAAGTAGTTCGCCGGCAATCGATGCTCCTGGAACGAACATACCCAGCGCGCCGGCGAGCTTGCCGACAGGCCCGAGATGACGGGCGAAGCTTTTTACCTGCTCAGCTACATCGTTTGCTGCCAGCTTCGTTGCGCCGGTGGCGTCCCCAGCGGCATGCTGAAGCTCAGCGATCGCTTTGGCCAGATCCTCGAACAACGCTGATAGCAATTGATCGCGGTCGCCGATCAGCCACGGCCGGAACTCCACCGCTGCCACCTTTGCTGAATTCATGCCGCGAAGTCGCAGTAGAGTCAGGGCAAGCAGGCTGGACTTGCCTGAGCCCCATTTCCCCTCAAGACCGAAGACAAAGCCCTTGTTGGCCGCTTGCGTCGTCAGCGATTCGGCAACGCGGTTGGCCAGGGCCGCAAATCCGAAGCGATCTTCGTTTTCAGATTGGATCGGACGGTCGCCATGAAATATTGGTTCGCTCATGATACTATCATGAGCTTACCGACGGGGTTATGGCGAGCAAAACCTGACCTTCGAGTGTGTATTTGATGCTATGCAAGGTTCCAAGACGCCGCGCAATTTGGAACGCCACGGGGACAAGCCCCTCTAATAGCTGCACGAACGGCCCTCGCGGGGGCGGAAGCCATCGGCGCAGGCCGGGTTCATCGAATCTCCCGGCTGATATCCCGATGCCGAGCCATATGAATTCGGCGGCGTCGAGCAGGCCGAGGTCATGGCGGCAAGACTGATTGCTCCGGCTGCTACAAATGCCCGAAATGTCTTCATCGATGCTTCTCCCATTTACGCTGCGACCGAGTGATGAGAGCCTCTCCTCTCTCCTCGCAGATCACATTCGCTTCAAGATATAGGCGCGCTCTTTGGCTGGCGTTAGCTCCGAGCGCGCAAGATTTTTATCGATCTCGATCAGCTCCGCATGAAGATCGTCGATGACCAAGCCGGCCGGGAACAAAGACCTTGGTTCAAAGTTGAGTGGCATCAACCACGTAACGTCAGTTTCTGACAGGAGGTCTTTCATGGGTCGCGGTATTCTTCTTTGGCTGCTTGGTGTTCCACTGCCGATCATCATCCTTCTCGCCCTGTTTATGCGATAGGAACAGATCATGTCGGTTTCAATGACAGGTTCCGGAGAGATTGCTACTCCGGTCGAATCTTCCAAATCCGCCATGTCATGGGGGCCTATCTTCGGAGGGGCTGCTGCTGCCATCGGAGTGACCCTCATTCTTTTGCTGCTGGGATCCGGGGTTGGCTTGACGATGGTGTCGCCCTGGTCGGGGCAAAGTAGTTCGCTCGGCACGGTCGGGGTGACGGCGGCGATCTGGCTCGTCGTCGTCCAATGGCTCTCCTCCGGACTCGGAGGCTATATCACCGGCCGGCTGCGCACGAAGTGGGCGGCCGTCCACACCGACGAGGTGTTCTTCCGCGACACCGCGCATGGCTTTATCAGCTGGGCGCTGGCGACGATTTTCGTCGCCGGATTTCTCGCCTCGTCGCTGACCTCGCTTGCCGGTGCGGGCGCACAAGCCGTCGGTTCGGCCGCCACCGCCGCAGGTACGGCGGCGTCATCGACGGCATCGGCCGCGGATCTGCCTACCGCCTATTTTACCGACGCTTTGCTGCGTCCTGAACAGGCCCGTGCAGGCGCAACAACCGACGATGCAGCTGCAACGGCTGAGGTCTCCCGCATCCTCCTCAACGGTGCGGCCGCCGGCCAGATTCCGGATGACGACAAGGCCTATCTTGGCACCATCGTCTCTGCTCGCACCGGTCTTTCCGAGGCCGATGCACGCACCCGCGTCGACACTGTGCTGAAGCGCATCGACGACGCGAAGGTCGCCACCCAGAAAGCCGCCGATGAAGCACGCAAGGCTGCCTCGACGACAGCATTGCTCGGCGCGTTGTCACTTCTGATCGGGGCTTTCATCGCTGCCGCCGCCGCGGCGTTTGGTGGGTCGCAACGCGACGAAGAGGAAGATCTCATCGTTACCTCTAGAACCTGAGAACGGATGAACGGGGACGCGGTGTCGAAAGGCCCCGCGTCCCATTTTTATATGGGGTCCGGCCGCGTGTCGTTGGTTATCGGCCGCCGTGAAGCGGCTTCTCTCCTCAGCGGTGGTTTATTTCGCATCGAGCGGAACATGTGGCCGTTGTGGAGCTTCGGTTAGGTAAAACCCTTTCCGGAGAATATAGATGGCCAAGAACACATCCAAAACCTCGCCCTCCGACAATGCAACGGTCCACGATCAGAAGCTGCACCGCGGTGCAGGTGGTGAGCTTCATCAATTTGCCGAAGACGGGATGCCGGTGCTGACTACAGCGCAAGGCGGCCCCGTTTCCGACGATCAGAATACGCTTCGCATCGGCGCGCGCGGCCCTGCCCTCATCGATGACTTCCATTTCCGCGAGAAAATCTTTCATTTCGATCACGAGCGCATCCCGGAGCGGGTCGTGCATGCGCGCGGTTACGGCGCCCACGGTTACTTCGAAACATATGAATCGCTGGCCGCCTATACCCGAGCCGATCTTTTCCAACGGCCCGGCGAAAAGACGCCAGCCTTCGTCCGGTTTTCGACCGTTGCCGGCAGCAAGGGTTCCTTCGATCTGGCGCGCGACGTGCGCGGTTTTGCAGTGAAGATCTATACGCAGCAGGGGAATTGGGATCTCGTCGGCAATAATATCCCAGTCTTCTTCATTCAGGATGCGATCAAGTTTCCCGACGTCATCCATTCGGTAAAGCCGGAGCCCGACAGGCAATTTCCGCAGGCGCAGTCGGCGCATGACAATTTCTGGGATTTCATCACCCTTACGCCTGAAAGCATGCACATGGTCATGTGGGTGATGTCGGACCGCGCCATTCCGCGATCGTTCCGTTTCATGGAGGGTTTTGGCGTTCATACCTTCCGCTTCGTCAATGCAGCGGATGAATCGACCTTCGTCAAATTCCACTGGAAACCGAAGCTCGGCCTGCAGTCTGTCGCCTGGAACGAGGCAGTCAAGATCAATGGTGCGGATCCGGATTTCCATCGCCGCGACCTCTGGCAGTCGATCCAGTCGGGAAACTTTCCGGAATGGGAGCTTTGTGTACAGCTTTTCGATCAGAACTTCGCCGACACGTTCGACTTCGACATCCTCGATCCGACGAAGATCATTCCCGAGGAGATTCTTCCGGTCAAACCGATCGGCCGTCTTGTCCTCGACCGAATGCCCGACAACTTTTTTGCTGAGACCGAGCAGGTCGCCTTCATGACGCAGAACGTTCCCCCTGGCATCGACTTCAGCAACGATCCGCTGTTGCAGGGACGCAACTTCTCTTATCTCGACACGCAGCTGAAACGTCTGGGCGGCCCGAATTTCACCCATCTGCCGATCAACGCGCCGAAGTGTCCCTTCCACAATTTCCAGCAGGATGGCCATATGGCGATGCGCAATCCTGTCGGGCGGGTTAATTATCAGCCGAATTCCTGGAATCAGGGGCCCCGGGAATCGCCGGTTCAGGGCTATCGCCACTTCCCCGCCGAAGAAAAGGGTACCAAGGTTCGGCTGCGGCCGGAAAGTTTTGCCGATCATTACAGCCAGGCCCGACAATTCTACATCAGCCAGACTCCGCCGGAGCAACGCCATATCGCCGCGGCGCTGATCTTCGAACTGAGCAAGGTCGAAACGCCGGTCATTCGTGAGCGTATGGTCTCGCATCTCTTGAACATTGATGAGACGCTGGCCAGCAAAGTCGGCCACGCCCTCGGCTTCAAATCGATGCCGAAGCCTGCCGATGCCGCTATGCCGACGCGGCAGGATCTCGAGCCGTCGCCGGCGCTCAGCATCATAGAGCGCGGTCCGAAGCGGTTCGAAGGACGCAAGCTCGGCATTCTTGTCAGCGATGGCACCGATGCCGCTATCTTCAAGACGCTGCTTGCCGAGATCACCGAGCAGAAGGCAACATTCGAAGTGATCGCGCCAAAGATCGGCGGCGTGACGCTCTCGGACGGCAATTGGATCGAGGCGCATCAGATGATCGACGGCGGACCTTCGGTGCTTTACGACGCCGTCGCCCTCCTCCCCTCGACCGAGGGAACCGGCGATCTGCTGAAGGAGGCCACGGCCCGCGATTTCGTGGCGGATGCCTTCGTGCACTGCAAGTTCATCGGCTATGTGGAAACAGCGCTACCGCTCATGCAGAAGGCCGGAATTGCCGATTCACTGGATGAGGGCGTTATGGCGCTCGGAGCGGCGAAGGACGTCAGCGCCTTTATCAAGGCGCTTGGCAAACTGCGGGTCTGGGGTCGGGAGCCATCGGTCAAATTGAATTGACCGTCTCGTCGTCATAACGGCACGAGAATGGCTAGTCGTCGGAATAAAACCCGCGGAAACGCGGGTTTTATGTCGTTTGCGGCGCGCAATTTGTTGAGCTGAGGTGGTGGAAGCTTCTCCATCTCCAGTTTTACGCGCGGTGGAGAGCCGTATGCGCTGGCGCTTTCGACAGATCTCGGACTTCGCCATCCTATCGCGTCGGCATCTTTCTTCTCAGCCGCAATCCAGTGGTTTCCTGCCTTGCTCGATCGGATCAATTCGGCGACGCCGCTCCGTTTGCACCATCGAAAAACATTGTGCACTGCAGCAACCTTTTCGTAGACTGACGCGTTTAGTTCAGCATCACCGCCATCCCGGCTGCTGATTGGCGGAGACTTTCATGAGATCTATGTCAGACACGCTCGCACGCCTTGCTGCGCTGCGAGGAACCCTTCGCGCCCAACCTACGCAGAACAACCCCGACCTCGTCGCCTTGGATGCGTTTGGCTCAAACCCGGGCGCCTTAGGGGGCTACACCTATTTGCCGTCGAAGCGCGGGAAAAACATGGCCCTGGTCGTCGTCCTGCACGGCTGCACCCAGACTGCCGCCGGGTACGATATCGGGTCCGGTTGGTCGCGATTGGCCGAGGACTACGGCTTCGCGCTGCTGTTTCCCGAGCAACGAAGGGCAAACAACCCAAACCTATGCTTCAATTGGTTTAACCCGGAGGACATCCGCCGGGATCACGGCGAGGTCTTTTCCATTCGCCAGATGATCGCAAAGATCGTTGCGGAACACGGTATCGACGGCAGGCGCGTGTTCGTGACCGGGCTTTCGGCGGGCGGCGCCATGGCCGCCGCCATGCTCGCCACCTATCCCGACGTTTTTGCGGGCGGCGCGATCATCGCGGGCCTACCATATGCAAGTGCCGCAAGCATTCCCGAGGCGTTTGACCGAATGCGCGGTCACGGCAGCCCGACTGCCAAAGAGCTTGAACTGCGATTGAGAAACGCTTCAGGGCACAAAGGCCCGTGGCCGACACTATTACTGTGGCAGGGGAGCGCAGACAGAACCGTCGTGCCATCCAATGCGAATGCGATCGTGGAGCAATGGAGAAATATCCACGGCGTTGACGCATCGCCGGGGCGCGTCGAAGATATCGGACGACACCAGCGAAAGGTCTGGACCGATGCTCACGGTGTCGAAGTAATCGAGCTCTATACGATTGCCGGGATGGATCACGGCACGCCGCTCGATGTCGGCACCGGATACGGGGCAAGCGGCCCCTTCATGCTTGAGGTCGGAATTTCATCGACCGTCGAAACTGCCAGGTCCTGGGGTCTGGTCCCCTCATTTGAAAAACGGCTCGACGCAAAACCCTCTGCTGCGCAACCGGAAAACGCTGCAGATCGATTCGGCACAGGTAACGATCGTGGCGGTATCCAGAAGGTCATTGAAGATGCCCTCCGGTCCGCTGGGCTGATGAAGTAGTCATGTCGCTAATTAAAGTGGAGATTTGTAGACAAGAATAAATACGCGGAATAGGAATGGCGCTCATCGTCATACGGGGAGACACCATGGTTCCGCTTTCGCTTTTTATCACAACTGCTTTGCGCCGCCGCATGGCGGCCGCACTTGCCGCCGTGCTGTTTGCACCGGCAGCTTTTGCCGAAGAGATCGTCTTCAAGGATCAGGGGAACCGCGAGGTGCGGCTGGCAAAGGCTGCCGAACGTGTCGTCTCGATCGTCATCCCAATGGCTTCCACCGTCATCGCGCTGGATGGCAGCACCCGGAAGCTCATTGGCATGAACCCGACGGCAAAGAGCGCCGTGGTCGAAGGGATTCTCGGAAAGATCTTCCCCGAGGCGAAGGATATTCCGTCGGACGTGACCGCGCCGAATTTCGTGCCGAATGTCGAGGCGCTCACCGCCGCCAATCCCGATCTCGTCATTCAGTGGGGTGATCGCGGCGCCGACATCGTCGCGCCCATCACCAATGCCGGGCTCACCACGATGCTGATCCTTTACGGCACGGAAGAGCTGACCCGCGATTATATGACCATGGCCGCGAAGGCGATCGGCAAGCCGGAGCGGATCGGCGAACTGGTGGAATGGCGCGATCGCGTCCAGAAGGATATCCAGGCCAAGGCGACAGCGATCCCCGACGACAAGAAGCCGAGCGTTCTCTACCTCGGCCGCGCGCTCTCCGATATCAGCGCCTCCGGCACGAAGAGCAATTACAATGCCTGGTCCATCCAGCTTGCAGGCGGCAGGAACGCCTCGGAAGAACTCAACGGCACAGTCTCGGTGAACAAGGAACAGATCGCAGCGTGGAACCCCGACGTCATCTTCCTCAATGCTTTCGAGGCGAAGCTGAACGTCGACTGGGTCTATAACGATCCGATCCTGTCTCTCACCAATGCCGCCAAATCCAAGCGGGTCTACAAGATGCCGCTCGGCGGCTATCGCTGGGATCCGCCGAGCCAGGAATCGCCGTTGTCCTGGATGTGGACGGCCAACCTGCTCCATCCCGAGGTCTTCAAATACGACCTGCGGACGGAAATGAAGACGGCCTACAAGACCCTTTACAACTACGACCTGGCCGATAGCGATATCGACAATATCCTTTGGCTGAAGGAACAGGGCGCCGCCGCCGACTACGCTCAGTTCGAGGCAAAGTGACATCATGGCGCCGATGACGCATGAGGAGATGGCGCCGGCGGCCCGCCGGATTCACCTCGCGAGGCAGACACTGGTCTTCACTTTGCTGCTGGCACTGCTGGTGGTCGCCTTCACCGTCAGCCTCTGCGTCGGACGGTTCTCGGTGCCGGCTGGACGCGCATTGGAACTGATCTGGCAGGGGATCAGCGATCCGTCGCGGGAGCTTGCCGGGATCGACGAACGTATCGTGCTGCTGGTGCGTGCGCCGCGCGTCGTGCTTGCTGCACTTGCCGGCGCTGGCCTCGCCATCTCCGGCGCCGGCCTTCAGGGCGTGTTTCGAAATCCGCTGGTTTCGCCAGACATATTGGGCATTTCCCAGGGTGCGGCCTTCGGCGGCGCGCTGGCGATCATGCTCGGCATCTGGGGATTTCCGCTGATCGCCATGGTGTTCCTCTGCGGCATGGCGGCCGTCATCCTGGTGGGGCTGCTGTCGCGCATCAACGGCCGCTCCGAAACGGTAACCGTGATCCTGTCGGGGCTGGTCATCAGCTCGATGTTCTCGGCGGTCGTCTCGCTGCTGCAATTCATCGCCGATCCCAACACGTCGCTTCCCGCCATCGTCTACTGGTTGATGGGATCCTTTGCGACAGCCACCTGGGAACGCACGCTGGTGGCGGCACCGGGTCTCATTCTCGGAAGCTGCTTCCTATGGATGCTCCGCTTCCGGCTCAACATCCTGTCGCTCGACGAAGCCGAAGCCCGCAGCCTCGGCGCCAATACGATACGCGAGAGATGGCTGGTCTTCTGCCTCATCGCCGTCATTGTCGGCAGCCAGGTCGCAGTCTCCGGCATCATCGGGTGGATCGGCATCGTCATTCCCCACGCCGCCCGCCTGCTGGTCGGTCATGATCACCGCGCGCTGCTGCCCGCAGCCGCCATACTCGGCGCAGGATTCATGGTCTGCATCGACACCCTCGCCCGCACGGCAACGGCCGCAGAAATCCCGCTCGGCGTGATCACCGCCCTTGTCGGCGCGCCGATCTTTGCGGCTCTCCTGCGCCATCACTATCGCGAAAGGACGGGATCATGATCGGATTGACGGATGCAGTCGTCAGGTTCGGGGTGCGCACCATCCTCGACCGCCTGACTTTCTCAGTTCCCGTCGGGCGGTCGCTCGCCATTCTCGGCCCCAACGGACGTGGTAAGACGACCACGCTGAAAGCCATGCTCGGCTTTCAGCGGCTGGACGAAGGCAGCCGGGTGGCGCCCGCCATTGTCGGCTACGTCCCGCAGACCGGAAGCAGCAACCAGCGTTACCGCGCCATCGACGTCGCCGTCATGGGGCGGGCAGCACATCTCGGCCTCTTCGGCCAACCGGGACCTTCCGATTTCGAGATTGCCCATGCCGCGCTTGAACGTGCGGGGGCCACCCGCTTTGCCGATCATTTCTTCGACCGGCTTTCCGGCGGCGAACGGCAGCTCGTGCTTCTGGCGCGAGCGCTCGCCACCGGGTCGGAGGCGATCGTCCTCGACGAGCCAGCCGCCGCCCTCGACCTTCGCAACCAGGAGCGGCTGCTCGACCTGCTCAAAAGCCTGCGCGAACCGCGCGACAAGGCAATCGCCTTCACGACACATGATCCGAACCATGCACTTGCCGCCGCCGACGATGCGCTGCTGATGATGCCGGATGGTCAATCGCTGTTCGGTCCGGTCGCGGAGACGATCACGCCGGAACATCTCGAACGGCTTTACGGGGTACCGATGCGGGTGGTCGAGCTCGTCGGTCCGACAGGCGACGGGCATCGCGCAGTTCTGCCCGCCTTTGCAGGAATTTGCGCCGCATGAGCATCCTTCTGATCCAGTCGCATTATCAAGACCCTTTCAGCATGAACCCGCCGGCTTTCGCCGAGGCGGCCGCGCAGGGCAAGCTGATCACCGTACGCGAGATGGAGCTGACCGAGGCGCATTTCGCCGCCGCAAGCGGCCTCATCACCACGACCCATCTCGATCAGATCGGCTTCCTCAGATACGCGCCGGCGGTGGCATCCTTCCTCGGCCGAGGCGGCCGGTGGATCTTCAACGGCCACATGCTTCGGCCGATTCTGCCCGAACTCGGCGCCTATATCCCGATGCCGCAGCCGAAAAGAGCCGACTTCGTGCAGGTCAGGCAATTCGACCATCCTGTTTTTACCGGCATCGACCAGAGGATGCTGGAAACGAACCGCGGCGTCGCCGGTTTCTACGGCCGCGGACACAATCCAATGCCGCCTGGCGCCGTTGCGATCAATACATTCGGATCGGCTGCCGTTCCCGTCGACTGGATCTGGGCGCGGCCGGCGGGCGGAGAAATATTGTCGCATGCTGGAAACGAGTTCTGGGGTTGCGGAGACGATCCCGACATCAAAAAGCAACTGGCCGGCCGTGTTATCGCCTGGCTGGCGGGGGAGCTGAACCGATGAGCGTGCTCGCGATCCATCCCGGCGCCTACTACCATATCGAGACGCTGGAAGCGCCGCGCTACCGGCATTATTTCGACAGGCTGGTGCGCCCGGAGCAGCTGCCCTCGTTTGAGCTTAGCGAACACCAGGTGCTGTTCATTCCCTGCCGGACGCCGGCAGACCGGATGGCGCCGCATGCCGCGCAACTGCGCACCTATCTCGATGAGGGCGGCACGATCGTTGCCACCGGCGAGACGGCGTGGGAAGCGTTTCTGCCAGCGATCCATTTCACGCCGCAACCGACAAACTGGTGGTGGTGGCTGACCGAGGGCGCCGATCTCGGCGTCAGGGTCTCAGCACCCGGCCATTCGCTGTTCGAACATCTTAGGCAGGACGATCTGACCTGGCACCTTCACGGCTGGTTCGACCCACCTGAGGGCGTCGAGGTTCTGGCCGTGAACGAGGAAGGCAAGCCGATCCTCTATGTAGACGAGGTCACGACGGCGGGCCGCATGGTGATCACCAGCCTCGACCCCTGCTTCCACCACGGATCGCATTTCATGCCGGCGACGACTCGCTTCCTGGATGGTTTCCTTCCGTGGATACGCAAGGAACTGGACAAGGGAAAATCGGAATGAACGAAACGAAGATCGAAGTGCTCGAAGACGGCAAACCGCTTGCCTACGGCTTCGCCGACATCATGCATTATCACGGCTGTGGTTTTCCCGGTGGTGTCGCCCATGCCTTCAAGGTGATGGAGCGCGCCTTTCCGCTGCTCAGCACCGACGGACCGCCGGAGCGCCGCGAAATCTCGATCCGCACGGCCTTTCGCGGTCCGGGCGGACGTGACGCCTTCGAAATGGTGACACGCGCATTGACGGAAGGACGCTACAGCGTCGACCCCTTGCTCGATCGGCCGGAGCGCGGCGATATCCTCGCCCGCTACGTCTTCGAACTCAGCTATCGCGGCCGCACCGTCACCCTGCAACTGTGCGACGGCCATGTCCGCGAGGAATTTATCATGCTCGGCCGCAAGCCCGACCGGACACCCCAGGAAGAGGAGCGTCTCGCCTGGCTAAAGCAGGAGATGGCGGATCGCCTGCTGGCGCTGCCGCCGGAGGCGGTTTACGAAGAGGGATAGGACGACCACTCTTACAAGCGAAGCTGCAAATCTCGCAGATCGACCACGATCGGAAAAGCGAGTTCGATAGCGCGGTTTTCGGCCCAGATCCGTCAGATCTGCCCGAAGATCGCCACTATCGGTTTTGAGACTTGGGCAGTGGTCCGTTTTGGTGGCTGAAGACCAGTTCGCTCTGGACATCTTGCTGAAACTGCAGCACCCGCTGACCGACATCGCTCTCCGGCATCCCTGCCGCCAGAAGCTGATCGGCAAGCCTGCGGCATTCGGCCTTCCAGAATTCTATCGCATCAGCGCCATGTCGCCGGCCGAGTTCGCGAGCGCAGCGCTCGACATTGGCAGTTCCGGTTCCAGCGGGAAAGGCAATAATCTTGCCTTCATTGGCGCCGGCAGGCCGGCGGGTCATTTCAGTAGCCATCGAACACAGGTTCCTTTGATCCTGTTCGTTGTCTACGGGACTATGGTTAACGCTTTCTATTTGCTGCAGTAAGAAGATCAATCAGGTGGGATTTTGTCGGGCCGCAATGTCACCAGACGATCGGATGGGTTTTGCCTGTGAGCACGTTCACGAACCCCTCCGGCGCTAGCTCCGACGGCGCGACCAGGACCCAGCGCCAAGGCGAGCAGGTCAGCGTCGCAAACGACAGGCGTTCGGGAAAGCCCGGCCACCATCGGGGCGAGAAGGTCGGCTCGTACATCCAGTCGATCCCGGCGCCGGCGGCATAAAGAGCCTGCATCTCCGCATCCAGCGCTTCGGCCGAACGCGCCGTCATCAGGCCGCCGACCTCATAGCGGACGCGGGCGAGAATCTTGCCGCCGGATACCAGCACCCAGCCACCCTGCTGCTCGTTCAGGGCATTGACTGATATCGCCATCGCCTCATCCGATGAGCCGACCGTCCAGATATTGTGCTTGTCGTGCCCGAGCGTGGAGGCGAGCGCCGTCTCGGGCGTGCGCGGCCCGGTGCCCAGCCAGAACATCCTGGAGACCTTGGCCTCCCCGGAAAACCGGTCGACAATCGAGAATTTGGTGACATTGCGCGCGGGATCCCGCTGCACGGCGCCCTCTTCCACCGGCAATTCCATGGTGATGAAATCGTCGTGCCAGTGAAACGGCCGCAAAAGTGCGGCGTTGACCGTGGTCCGGTTCGGCGGCGCCTCGATGCGGAAATCTTCGGCCGTGACCGTCCGATCGATGTTCACCGTGCGCGTCGCCCATTCCGGCCAGGCGATTTCAGGACGCGCGCCGATGAATGTCGCGCCCTCTGATACCGGGCGCCCGTCCGCCCATACCTTTGCGATCGACAGGCTGCCGACGTCGTCCAAAAGAACGAAATCGGCGAAGCGGCCCGGCGCGATCGACCCGACCCAGGGCGTCAGCCGCATATGGCGCGCGGGATTGAGGGTGACGCATTGGATGGCGATCTCAGGCGCGATACCATTTTCAATGGCGAGCCGGACATTGTGATCGGTCGCGCCGATTTTCAGCGTGTCCGAAGCGCTGCGGTCGTCCGTCACCAGAGCGATCTGCGACCAGTCCGTCAGCCCCTTGTCGATCAGCCCGCGGATGACCTCCGGCAGGGAATGCGGCCTGAGCTCGATGAAAAGACCGTGGAGAAGTTTCTGCCAGATCTCATCGAGAAACCAGCCTTCGTGATCGGAGGCGAGACCCGCCGCGGCAAAGGCGTTGATCGAGGCCATGTCGCGCAGTCCGGCACCATGGCCTTCGACCACGCCGCGCTGCTCGAAGGTCGCGCCGATCATGCCCCACAGCCGATCGTAGGAAGGATTGCCGGGATCGGATATGGACGGCCAGTCCATGACCTCGTCGAGCCCGGCGACCATCAGGCTTTCGGAAAGGAAGGCCTTCTGTTCGTCGTAGCCGAACCAACCGCCACCCCATTCATAGGCGGTCGGAGGGACGGCGGAGCCAGGCAGGGGAAAGATTTTCATCGGCGATCCGCGCCGGCGCGCTTCCAGCCAGAATTCCAGATTGCGGGCGCCGTTGACGTTGGAAAATTCGTGGCTCGCCTCGCATGTCCAGGTCACGCCATGCGGCATCACCAAAGCCGCCTCCCATTCCGGCGTCAGATGGGAGCTTTCGATATGTTTGTGTGCCTCGCCGAAGCCCGGCACGGCCGCAAGATCCGGCTCCGAGAACCGCTCGCTCACTTCGCCTGCGTAACTGCCGGCGGGGCCGACATAGGCGATACGGCGGCCCTTGATGACGATCTCCTGATCGTCGAGCCACGTCCTCGTATGGACATCGAGCAACCGGCCGACTCGCAGCAACCTGTCGGCCGGCCGGCGTCCGAGCGCCGTCAGCACGAGATCCTGTCGTGTCAGAACCTCGTCGGACGCGTTGATCAGCAGATCATCAGGAAGAACAGTGCGCGAAGTGGCCATGAATGGAATGCCCGTGAGAAGCTGGAACCGCCGGACCGTAGAGACCATGCCCGGATGTGTAAAGCGCTGATGAACCACACGTTTTGTGAGCGATGACCAGACGTCATCAACCGAGAGTTAGCTGATCGGCCGACCCCGGAAAATTCCCGATACAAGAGCGCATTTGCCCAGTTATTGAGCTTGCGGCCTGACAGATCAAAAAATAGTATCCCTCAAATCCTGGGGGTATGATCCCGATTGCCAACGCCGCTTTTTACAGAAGGACATTGCTCATGAAGGCCAGACGTTTTGCCCAAATCCTGTCTCTTGCGTTCCTTGCCGCCGTCGGCAGCACCGCCGCGGCACATGCGCAATCGAAGACGCTGACCATCTCCTGGTGGGGCTATAACGGCGAGAAGATGAATGCGAACATCATCACGCCCTTCAAGAAGATCTGCGGCTGCGAGATCGTGTTCGAGACCGGCAACAATGCCGACCGGCTCAACAAGCTGAAACTGCGCGATGGCAAGGGCGTCGATGTCATCTATCTCACCGACAGCTTCTCGCAGCTCGGCATTGAACAGGGATTGTTCCAGGAGATCGATCCGTCGAAGATCCCCAACCTCGCGGATATCTACGAGTTGGGCAAGGCGCCTCAGGGCAAATACGGCCCCGCCTACACGATCGGTCGCGTCGGCATCGTCTATGACGCTGCCAAGGTCAATCCGCCGATCACTGCCTGGGGCGACCTGTGGCGCGAGGATCTGAAAAGCTCCGTCTCCCTGCCCGGCATCACCACCACGGCCGGCCCGCTGGTCGTTCTGGAAGCCGGCAAGCATGGCGGCGCGGACGCTTATGAGGACACCGGCAAGGCTTTCTCCGAAGTCGAGGCGCTGAAGCCCAATGTCGTCAAGAACTACAACACCGGCTCGGAGCTGGTGAACCTGATATCAACAGGCGAAGTGCGTGTTGCGCTGGCCCAGGACTTTACCCTGGCATCGATGCAGGCGGCTGTTCCGACGATGACATGGGCCAAGCTTACGGACGGCGATATCGCCACGCTGAACACCGTGAACATCCCGAAGGGTTCGGAAAATGTCGAACTCGCCCATCAGTTCATCAACTTCATCCTGTCCAAAGAAGTCCAGCAGGCTGAAGCAGAACAGGGCGTCGATGCACCGATCTCGACCAAGGTCAGCCTGACGCCGGACCAGGCGAAGATCTGGACCTATGGCCCGGATATGGTGGCAGGCCTCACCCGCATCGACTATGCCAAGATGAATGCTGCCAAGGCCGACTGGATCGACCGCTGGAACGAAGTCTTCGGTCAGTAAGCTGCGCGATATCCCGGCCTGAGCCCGGTTCATTGCCAGTCCTGGGCCAGACCTGGAAGCGCCGCACATCCGAATCCGAGATGCGGCGCTCCTGATATCAGGACATGCCACGAGTTTTGAGATGAAGCATTTTGCCAGATGGGGATTGACGATGCCGGCGACGATTGCCGTCGTTGTGCTTCTCGTCGTTCCCGTCGCCATCACCATCGCCGCGACGTTTGCGGAGCCGAAAGGCGTGTTTGCGCCCTATGTGACATTCTTCAGCAGCGGCTTTCGCCGCGCAGTTCTTTATCGGACGCTGGAGGTCGCCCTGGTCACGACCGCGATCTCCCTCACCGTGGGTTTCATCACCGCCTATGTGATCGCGCAGATGCCGGGTCGCGCAAAGAGCATCATGATCATCGCGGCGGTTTTTCCGCTGCTGACAGGTGTCGTCGTCCGATCCTTCGCATGGCTGATCATTCTCGGGAAGAACGGCATCCTGAACGCCATGCTGATCTCGACCGGCATTATCGGGGAGCCGCTTTCGATGCTCTACACCGAAGGCTCGGTGATCGTCGCCATGGTCTATCTCTTCGTTCCCCTGATGATCCTGACGCTGGTCGGGGTGCTTGAAGGCATCCCGCGCGATCTGATCGACGCCTCCGCCTCGCTCGGCGCGAAACCGCTGATGACATTCTTTCAGGTGATCCTGCCGCTCGCGACACCCGGCCTCATCGTCGGCGCGGTCCTGGTCTTCACCGGCAGCTTCACCTCCTATGCGACACCGCAACTGCTCGGCGGAGAAAAGCAGATGATGATGGGGACCTTCCTCTATCAGCGCGCCATGGTGACCTTCGATTGGGTCGGCGCATCGACGATCGCCGCCATCATGGTGGTGCTGACGCTCGGCGTCGTCCTCATCATGAGCCGCATCGCACGCCGGCTCAATCCGATGGCGGTGTGATGACCAGGCGCGTTCACCCGATCCTCGCCGCCTTCGCGGCCTGCGTTTTCTTCTTCCTGCTGGCGCCGCTCGTCATCATCATCGGTGCGGCTGTCAGCGACACGACCTATCTGACCTTCCCGCCGCAGGGCCTGACATTGCGGTGGTTCGTCAATATCTTCGAAATCGAGGCCTTCCGCACGACCGCGATCACCAGCCTGCAGGTCGCTTTTCTCGGCACGGCGCTGTCGCTGCTGATCGGCGTCCCGGCCGCCTATGCGATCAACCGCTACCGGGTGGAATTGCCGCGCTGGCTTTCCACCATCTTCGTGCTGCCGATCCTGGTGCCGGAGATCGTTTTCGGATTTTCGCTGATGAAATCCGTGACGATAGGCCTCGGGCTGCCGATCTTCATCAGCCTGCTGGTCGGCCATGCGCTGCTGATCCTGCCCTATTCAGTGCGTGTCGTCGGCGCCAGCCTGGCGGCCTTCGATTTTTCCGTTGAGGAGGCGGCGATCAGCCTGGGTTGCCCACCGCTGAAAACCTTCCTGACCGTGGTCCTGCCGAATATCCGCGCCGGGGTCATTGCCGCCTTCATCCTCGCCTTCATCACCTCGATCAACGATGTGTCGGTTTCGGTCTTCCTGACCGGGCCTGGCATCTCGACGCTGCCGATCCAGATCCTTGCGCATATGGAACAGTTCTTCGATCCGACGATCGCGTCGGTATCGGTGCTGCTGATGTTCGTGACAGTCGGCGTCATGGCCGTCGTCGAGGCCACGCTCGGCCTCACCTTCCTGACAAAGTAGAACGCTCTTGACCGTATCCCTCACCATCGATTCCATCTCCGCCCATTACGGCAGCACGCAGGTGCTCAAGGACCTGTCGATCTCGGTCATGGCCGGGGAGCTGGTCTCCCTGCTCGGCTCCAGCGGCTGCGGAAAGACGACGACATTGCGCCTCGTAGCCGGCTTTCTGCAGCCAAGCAGCGGCAGCATCAAGCTCGGCGAGCGCAACCTGACTGGCCTTCCCGCGCATGCGCGCGACATCGGCCTGGTCTTTCAGAACTACGCGCTTTTTCCTCATCTGAGCGTCCAGGATAATGTTGCCTTCGGCCTGAGGCAGCGTCGCATTCCCCAGCCGGAACGGGCGAAAAGAACGATGGCCATGCTGGACCGCGTCGGCCTTTCGGCCTTCGCCGACCGCCTGCCGTCGGCCCTGTCAGGCGGCCAGAAACAGCGCGTGGCTCTCGCCCGGGCGCTGGTCATCGAGCCGCCGCTTCTGATGTTCGACGAGCCGCTTTCCAACTTGGATGCAAAGCTCAGGATCGACATGCGCGTCGAAATCAGACAGCTCCAGCGCGCCAACGGCACCACGTCACTTTACGTCACCCATGACCAGGAGGAGGCATTCTCGATCTCCGACAGGGTGGCGATCATGAATGCCGGGCGCATCATGCAGCTCGACGCGCCGGAGGTGCTGTATCGCCAGCCGGCCAACGCTTTCGTCGCCCGCTTCGTCGGATTCGAGAACCTGATCCGCATGAAGGTGACCGCGCGCAACGGCGCGCTTGTGACCGCCGAAACAACGGGCGGAGCGCGGCTGCAGCTGTCCCAGGAAACATTCGGACCGATCAAGAACGACTTCGTCCTGGCCTGCCGTGCAGACGGTCTTGCCGTCAGCCGTGACGGTGATGGCATCGCGGCCGTGCTCGGCACGCGCACTTATCTCGGCCGGGCCTATCAGTATAAATGCACGACCGCCGCGGGAGAGATCACCGCCAATGGGGCGCTATCCGATCCACTGGAAACAGGGGCGTCCGCCGTGCTGACGCCTGTAGCAGAGCAATGCTGCATTCTCGATCCGGAAGATTGAAACGCTGAGGAGAGACGATGACTAGTGCCATGGACCAAGATATCGATGCCGTTCTTGCCCATGTGGACCAAAGCCTCGATGGTAGCCTGGCGCGGCTTTTCGAGCTGATCCGCATTCCGAGCGTCTCGACCGACCCGGCCTATCGCGATCACTGCCGGGCTGCTGCCGAATGGCTGAGCCGGGATCTGGCTGCCATCGGCTTCGAAGCATCGGTGCGCAAAACGACCGGCCATCCGATGGTCGTCGCCCATGAAAAGGCGGCGTCTGCACCGCATCTGTTGTTTTACGGCCATTACGATGTCCAGCCGGTCGATCCGCTGGCGCTGTGGACGAGCGATCCGTTCGAGCCGCGCATGGAAGCCTTGCCGAATGGTGATA
Source organism: Rhizobium indicum (assembly GCF_005862305.2). Lineage (NCBI taxonomy): Bacteria > Pseudomonadati > Pseudomonadota > Alphaproteobacteria > Hyphomicrobiales > Rhizobiaceae > Rhizobium > Rhizobium indicum. Next base: position 653,727 of record NZ_CP054021.1, read on the forward strand.
CCGCGATCGTGGCGCGCGGCGCGTCCGACGACAAGGGACAGTTGATGACCTTCGTCGAAGCCTGCCGCGCCTGGAAGAGCGCCACCGGGAAACTGCCGGTGCAGGTGAGTATGCTCTTCGAAGGCGAGGAAGAGGCCGGCAGCCCGAGCCTCGCGCCCTTTCTGGATGCCACGGCGGACGAGTTGAAGGCCGATGCGGTCTTCGTCTGCGACACGGATATGTGGGATCGCGAAACGCCTGCCGTCACGACGATGCTGCGCGGTATCTTCAGTACGGAAATCGAGGTCACCTGCGCCGATCAAGACCTGCATTCCGGCATGTTCGGCAATGCCGCGCGCAATCCGCTGCAAGTGCTGTCAGACGTTGTTTCGAGCCTGCGGCGAGCCGATGGCGGTGTCGCGGTCGAGGGTTTTTATGATGGCGTGAAAGAGCTCCCCGACGCCATCAAGGCGCTGTGGAAAAGACTGCCCTTCGACGAGGAGGCGTTTCTCGGTGATATCGGCCTGAGAGATCCGGCCGGCGAGGCAGGCCGTTCCGTCCTCGAACAGATCTGGGCGCGGCCGAGCTGCGAGATCAATGGCATGAGCGGCGGTTATACCGGCGAAGGCTTCAAGACGGTCATTCCGGCAAAGGCAAGCGCCAAGATTTC